>JAISBP010000012.1 GCA_031266135.1 Holosporales bacterium
GACACAGCACCACCTGCAGAATCTGCACCGCCGCCTGCAGACCGGTCTCCAACTGTAGAAGAAGCTCCGGCAGCTAAAGACACAGCACCACCTGCAGAATCTGCACCGCCGCCTGCTGACCGGTCTCCAACTGTAGAAGCAACTCCGGCAGCTAAAGACACAGCACAACCTGCAGAACCTGCACCGCCGCCTGCTGACCAGTCTCCAACTGTAGAAGAAGCTCCGGCAGCTAAAGACGAAGCTCCGGCAGCGGCATCTTCAGCTACCAAGGCCGAGATGAATCAGTTAGCTAAAGAACTGAACAAGAACCTCGGGAATTTACAGATATTAATTGAAACCATGACTGGTTCCGAAGAGTAGATGAATAGATCTTAACTACCGGAACTTTTAGATTTAAGTATGCGGCTTTCCAATAGCAGTGGGCCCCTTTGAATGGGGGTCCTCTCCGATATTTGTAATTGTTAGACTTTGAAGGCAGCAAACATGGGTACTTATAACTACGATTATGAATCCGAAGCGTAATATGATAAATTCCTATGATACATCATCAGTCACATACTTTTAAATACTTCACTTTCTCTCATTTTATTCAGTAGACCTCTTGTCACAAACCTACAGTATCAGAATTATTGGAAGGAGAGACGGCATGCAGAAGAAGAGTGTACTTTGGTGTACAATGACCGAGTACTGGATCGACGTACCAAGAAGCTGATTATGGAGGTTTGTGACAATGATGTCTAGTAGACCTCTTGAGCAACGGTCTGTATAGGAACTGTCCACTACATTATCCCCATCAGCTCTTCGTATATCTCCTTTGCGCGGTAGGATGATCTCACGAAAGGCCCCGCCACGATCTTGATGCCGATTTGTTGGCCATACCTCTCATACTCCTCGAATTCAGCTGGAGTGACATATCGGTGCAACGGATGATGTTTGGGAGATGGTGGGAGGTATTGTCCGATCGTCATGATATCCACACCAACCGCCCTTACTTCCTCAATACAATCAAGTATGTTTGTCTTAGTTTCTCCGACACCGACCATTATGCCAGTTTTAATAATAAGTCTCTTTCCAAACACTCCATAATCAGTCTTCTGCTTCGTCGATACTGTACTCGAATACTTACATTCATCCTTTTGGTATTCATCTCCTTGACGTACACTCGAGTACTCTGCGGTTCTGCGTGCCGTCTCTCCTTCCAATAATTCTGATACTGTAGGGTTTGTGACAAGAGGGATAGCTAATTCCTTACTCCGCTCTTTAATAAGCCTAAGAAACTCTAGAGACTTTTTATAACTTGATGGGGGCCGTTTGACGGTTTCATGATGTTCTTTAACAACCTCGATGTTATGTCCAAAAACATCGGGAACAGCCTTAGACCCCTTCTCAAACTCTCCATAATAGGTCTTCTGCTTCGTCGATACGGTACTCGAATCCTCATGTACAATAGAGTACACTGCGGTTCTGCGTTCCATGTCTCCTCCCATAAGATCTGATTCTGGAGGTTTGGAAAAAGGTCTATTTAGGATGGTATCGATGGCCTCCTCCATGCACTCCTGAAAATCTGGAGTTAGAATCTCGATACAAATATCTGGATTTATTTCTCGGATTCTATTGATTACATGTGAGAAATGGGATGCTCCTCCATCGGGTAAATCATCACGAGTAACCGATGTTATTACGGCATACTTGATCCCTAAATTCTGGATGGATATCGCAATCCTATCGGCTTCTCCCTCATCGATAGGGAGTGGTCTTCCAGATTTGATATTACAAAAGCCGCAGTTACGTGTGCAGTATTCCCCCATCATCAAGAACGTCGCCGTTTTATTTTTCCAGCATTCATTGATATTGGGACATGACGCGTCTTCGCAGACCGTCCTGATAGTATTGCAGCGAACGACACTCAGCGTATCATCAAACGCAGGATACGTCGGAATTTTAACCTTAAGCCACTCCGGTTTCTTCATCATAGACCGAGTAACTTCCCCAGCCTCGGCTGTTGGGCGGGCCTTTCGATGGGTATCGGAATCTTCAGGATCGACCTCATGAATCTCGCGAATATTCTGGCGGGGATTCTGCCACCAGTTGAGTCTGACCTCATCTTCAATTTATTGCTGTCGTGACCAATCCAGACACCAAATGCAAATCCGTCGTCCTCCTCTTCTTCGGGGTCGTAAAACCCAATGAAGCACGCATCTGTACTACCGTTTGTCCCGGTCTTACCATAGATGTAATTATTGACCTTGGCGGCGCGTCCCGTTCCGCGTTGCACAACCGTATGGAGTAGCTTCCTGCAATTCCTTAGTAATTCATCATCTATGATCGGAGTTGTATCCTCCGTCTCCTTTTTCCTTTGATATAAGACCCTCCCAGATTTGGTCCTAATCTCAGTGATGCAATGCGGCCATATAGACATACCATCCATAAATGAAGCATAAGAAGCTGTTAGATCTTTGAGGGTCACGGGAGTCGTCCCCAGTGCTATACTCATATCATGAGTCGACACGTCGTATACTCCCAATTTTTTCGCGAATTTCGAGACTCGTGTGAGGCCAATCGATCGCGCCAACCTAATACAGACGCTATTCACTGAATAGGTAAACCCATCCAGAACCGAGACGGCTCCCCGAGAACGCCACTTATAGTTGGTGGGCGTCCATCCGGCGATCGTGACGGGCGTATCCTTGATCATATCATGCAGCTGATACCCATACTCCAACGCCGCTCCGTACACGAAGATCTTGAAGGCGGATCCAGAGAAACGCTCTGCCTGTGTCGCACGGTTGAATTGGGTCATCGTATAATTGGCCCCTCCAATCATGGCCATGATCGCCCCGTCCCGCTTCATGCATATGAATGCCACCTGAGAAAAATTATACGTCTGTCCTTCGGTTTTAATATAGAACTCAACGGCCTCCTCGGCGGCGGCCTGCTTCGCTTCATCGAACGTCGTGACGACAACTATATCATCCTCTATTTCTCCGAGTATTTTCTTCGCAGCTTCATAGGCATAATCACAGAAATACATGGACCCTATATTGGGTTTAGCATCGTGCTCAAAGGCCGCCTTAGACTCACGTTTCTCAACTTCTTTGGCACTCTTGATGAAACCCTGTTCCTCCATGGCATTCAGGACGATCATCGCTCGCTCATACGCATAATTCGGATGATTCGATGGGCTATACCTAGACGGTGCCTTCAATAGTCCCGCTAAAATTGCGGCTTCAAATGTGCTTAGATGCTTTGCAGATTTATTGAAGTATTTCCTGGAGGCTGCATCGATTCCGTATGTCCCGGCCCCGAAATAAACCCGATTTAAATACATCATCAATATCTCTGATTTTGTGAATTTATATTCGAGCCATACGGCCAGGAGGAGTTCTTTTATCTTGCGACCTATCGTCCGGTCGTAGTACGTCACTAACTCTTCTCCTATCAGTATGTTTTTCGCTAGCTGCTGCGTGATGGTGGACCCACCCTGAACCACCTTCCCCGTCACATAATTCCGGTATACCGCCCTAAATAGCCCTATAAAATCGATGCCGAAATGCTGGAAGAATCTCTTATCCTCGATGGACATGAAGGCCGCAATGACGTGTTTAGGGAGATCAGAAACATGGACCATGTCTTCGTATAGATCACCGTAAGACCCTATGATCTTGCCGTCGTATGTCTGGATGGTGACGGACGGACTCCTTATCTCCGTCTTGAGATTTTGAAGATCAGGTAATCCACTTGAAAAATAAAATAATACACATGTAACCGCGACGAAAAAACAGGTCGCAGAATACAATATGTACCTAAAAAATATATTAAAAAAGGACCTACGCTGCCGTCTCTTTTTCGTATTGGGCCTCTTCATCCATTGTTCCCGCTCAAGACAAAGCCTAAAATTAGTATAATTCTAGAGGGCAGTCTAACAACCTGCAATACACGAAATCAAATACTATTTGCATTTGCATCCAGAAAACAAAATATAATACCGAATACTTCTAATTTTCACCTATAGCCACTTGTAATCCACCAGGGCTAAATCCTAAACGAATGATCATGTTTCAGCTGAGTTATATTTTGCTGTATATACTCGTTCTACTTTGGAACCGGGGTAAAATTAAGCGTGATGAATGCTTAAAATTCAGCATTATTAAGGCAAAAAATATTATGGTTCTGAAGTGGAACGAGTATAGGAGGAATATATCCAACAATAAATATTTTTTCCTGCACAAAAATATTTCCTGAAAATTAACGGATTCTTAATGTTTTTATGCTATTTTCTTAGGCACCACCGCCGGACCCCCACCCACCCGGGATACTAACATGTTTCGCTTAATAAAACGTTAATAGGCCTCTTGTCACAAACCTCCATAATCAGCCTTCTGCTGCGTCGATCCACGACTCGAATACTTCCTTACATCTCCTTGGTGTACACTCAAGTACACTGCGTTTCTGTGCGCCGTCTTTCCTCCCAATAATTCTGATTCTGAAGGTTTGTGACAAGAGATCTAATGACTCCATAAATTTAACGTGGATAGTTGGTTATGGTGGAGATCAGACGCACTCTAGGATTTAGTCTTGTGTAATCCCCAACAATCCAAGATTCTGAAATAAAAAAATGATGATGCGGATACACAATTTATGATTGGTACCCGCACCAATTTAATATCCTGTATCTCTTGCCCATCTTGCACTCTTAGCTTTTTCTGCTACGTTTTCCATCTGCTGCCGGAATTGCCTTTTCTTGAATTTGGCTGAACCAAGCCTCCTATTGGCTGTTTGTAATTCCGCTTGAAGTCTTCTTATTTCCGCTTGTAGTGTTGGTACATCATCGCTTAACTGCTCTGGACCGACAGCTGGATTGGGCCGTACGCGAAATGGTGTTTGAAATGCCGCAAGGTCAATGTTCTGTTTCACCTTCTGATAGGTCACATCGACGGATGGAGCACCTGTATCCTCTAGCGTACCATATACAGAGTCTGCAATGATTTTGGTGAGTACCTGTTCAAAATCTGGCCTACTTGCAATTTCTGGTATAGAACTAACCTCTTGTACGACCGCTAAAAGTAACTTAAGTGGGAATATATGCCCTGGTTTTCTCTGTGCTGCCAGTAAGTTAAGTGGCCGTTGAATATCAAAGATCGTATTGAGGGATGGGAAACGGTGCATGTATCTCGCGCAAGCACCTCTGATTTGGGAAAATGTTGGCGCCACAGGATAATCCCTTAACATAGATTCGGCAAATGGACTGCTATTCATGACTCTATCTAACTCATAAGACTCCATGTTATTTATTAGTTCATCTTGAGCCAGTATTGTATCAGCAACTATATTTTTATTCTGATTTGCTGCTCGTATCGCTTGTTCCAATATTAGTAGAATGCGGTATTCTACTCCAACTCTTCCATTGAAAATGGATTGGAAAGTATCTCTTATTTCTTGAGCATGTGGATCTTTTGAATGTAGTGACACATACATTGCGTCTCTAGCAGCTTGCCCAATTGGTCCTGGAGCTTCAATTAACAGCTCAAGGGCAGTCATGTTCTTGTAGATGGAGTTCATGTAATCATTTACATCCCGTACCGGAGCGGCTGCTACACTGTGTGGGGGGGGGGACGATGATTGAGCCGGCTCTAGTGTTGCAATTATCATGACAGGAATCATATGATAGATCGCTTTCTTGATGTTTTTATTCATCTAAAAATTCTCTAAATCAGGTATACCTTGCGTAATTTTACCTTTTTCTATTTATTTTGTAAACCTTATATGACGTTAATGTATACGTCTTTATTTAGCTTCCGGGAGTTTGATTACTAAAACTATCTAAGAGATTATTACGGCTGGAGTTATTTGGGAGTTTAATGAAAATTAACAAAAAATTAACTATATATTTCTAGCATTTCGTGCGAGAGAGCGTGTTTTTTGTTAATCATCTGCATGCGACGAATATTTTGCTTCATCATTTTTTTATCTGCTATTAATTTCAGTAGCGTGGCTGACGATTCTACTTTTCAAGTTGACGATATCAAAGTTGGATGCGCTTGCGAACAAGACAATAATGGTTGGGAGATAGAGCATATAGACAAGGACTGGATTCGCAAATCTGGCATATCACCACCGCCTAATGCAAATGGTGGTGCCCCCGGGGAGACTCGAACTCCCACATCCTGACGGATGGCAGATTTTGAGTCTGCTGCGTCTACCAATTCCGCCACAGGGGCCCATTCTCCACGGATTCTAACCAATTTGCACCTGTATATCAAGCGAATTGTATCGTATTTTGGGTGGTTATAGAAACTATGAGGCAGGCGCATGGTATATGGATGATAAAGCCAGAACAGTAATATACTTCTTTCATATTTATTTACATGCACATATATCACCACCATACGTTAAAACGCTGATCACTGGATTTAATATTTACTTTTTGGCCTATCATCGGAGTTAAAAGGCGTATACCACTACCCTTGCTTAACTGTGTGATCTTGTTAAGCGGTTCACTCCATGTGTGAGTTGAAAGGGAGAATTTGGAGTTGTGGCCCGGCATTAAAGCCTTCGCCCCGAGATCTTCAGCTGCCATCAGTGTTTCGCTTGGATGCATATGTATATATCTCCAACTCTCGTTGTATTGCCCATTTTCAAGAATTGCTAAATCTATCGGCCCGTATTTCTTTCCGATTTCCTTGAAATGTTGGCAATACCCACCATCCCCTCCAATGTATACCTTGAATCCACTTGGAGCTATAAGTAAAAATGCTCCCCACAAAGCTTTATTACGCGTAAAACCTCGCCCTGACCAATGCTGTGTCGGACAACATACGATGCGGAATCCACTGTCTAGCACAATCTCATCGTACCAATCCATCTCTAATAATTTAGATGCGTCAAATCCCCAACGCTCAAAGTGCGCCCCAACCCCGAGCGGGCAAATTACTTGCTTCACCTTCAGTTTCGTTACAGTTTCATAATCCAGATGATCCCAGTGATCGTGAGTGATTATCAGATAATCGAGCTCTGGTATTTCAGTTACCGTATACACATTTGTTCCTCGAAATGCTTTCGGGAAGAATGGAATGGGTGACGAAACATCGCTCAATACAGGATCAATGACAATGCGTTTTCCATCGATCTGCATAAAGTATGAAGAATGCCCAAACCACACCAATACATCTTCATTTTTGTTTAGATTCATTAGATCTGTTTTGGTGCTGGGTATAGTAATATCATTTCTATTGTTAATAATTTTACCGAGAATCTCGAACAGTTTTTTATATACACTTGGTTTGCATATCGGAGCTTTAGAATTAATCTGGTGAATATTTTGAAATTGTCCATTTTTATAGTTTGTGGATTTTTGAATTTTTTCTAGACGAATCCCGCTCGGAAGACTGCCAAACTTTGGTGAATGCATATACGTAATGACCAATACAGTCGTCGTTATTATAACAACTAACATGTATGAAAGACACTTTACAGTCATGGGCCAATGTTAGCACATTTGTATCTTATTCACGTAGCCTAACCACACGTTTGCGAAGTGGCCAGAGTATAAGACAATAAGCCTTCTATAACTATCATGAGATTATTAGCTTTGTATTAAAGATAATTTTAATTGTAAATATGCTTTTTATAATTTAAATTGAAGTATTAGCAAGTATTATGATAGTATATTAATTGTAATATTGATGATAACTTGTCTTTAATCGTTATCCTATTAAGTCTTAAGTCTTAGGGAGGACAATAAAATGAAAATATTAACTGGAAGTACATTTGGCTTAATATTATGTTCATACACAGTCTTATCTATGGAGCCCGAATCTAATCCAAATCAAACTGATGAATTATCGCCTAAAACGATTGAAAAAATCTGCCCTGATAAACTAACCGTAGACAGTATCCACTTTATACCCGACGCAATGGTTCGAATATTTGAAACACCAGAGGGGAAAGAGATATGGGAAGCGTTACAAAATTCCGATCAGGGACTAGATATCTTACTGCATTTAACACCTGAAAATGCTATGGCATGGCTTTCCAAGATTCCTCTGAGCGTTTGCCTGAGGTACCTCTATCTGCAATCAGATAAAGAGCTTAATCTCTTTAAACAATGGTTAAGAAATTTGCTTCTAGGTGAGCTAGAAGGGATAGATAGCACACTAATACCAACAGCGTTGCCGCTGAGATTTGATGGTACAGGATCTTCCTCTGATGCATTCCCGGGCATAGATGGTCGCTTCCCAATCACACCAGAGTTTCCACTACATAAGTTAATTTACGGAGATCCAAAATGTACGCAATTTCCAGGATCGCTTAGTCGTTTTCAAAAAGATTTGCTATCTCAATTATATCCAGAGGAAGTAGCAAAATGTTCAGTGCAAAAATTAAGTAGATTTCTGGTATATGAGCAAAAAATGCAATACAATCTTTTTCTATTTCGCAGATTTGCTAGAATATTAATCGGTAAGGATTCTTCATTACTTAAGGTACCTGATCCACGAAACTTTAATTTATTTATGCAGGAGCTATCAAAGTGCGTCAGAATGGGAAAGAGGCAACAAGTAAATGAGCATTTGCAAGGGCATATACAATTATTAAAAATAGCAAGTCTTGATCAGGAAAAACGCTTAAAAGATGAAACCAGTATTGCAGGAATACTTGGACAGATGATATTAAGAGTACCAGAAGGTAGAATGGATATGTGTATTCGAAAGTACATGCAGTGTATTCAACAAATTGTAAGTAATTTCCCAAAAATCCTACCAGAAACCGCGATGTGGGGAATTCAAGACATTCCTACTTTAAATCGATGCTGTTTCGCTTCTATGCAACGCGGCAAGAGATTGGAGCCATCAACTAGATCATTTCCCTCCTTCCATAAATCTCAATAATAAAGATGAAAAAGGAATTAAAACATGAACGTCTCTGATCTTACATAAGAGACCTTCTGTTTGGTTCGTTGTTGAGCACAGCGAGCATCCTATACGAAACTGAGGGATGATATCGATTACGTAATATTAGACCTCTTTCCAAACCTCCATAATCAGTCTTCTGCTGCGTCGATCCGGTACTCAAATACTTATATTCATCTCCTTGGTGTACACCCAAGTACACTCCGGTTCTGCGTGCCGGCTCTCCTTTCATAAGATCTGATTCTGGAGGTTTGGAAAGAGGTCCATTGATGAATTAAATAGTTCTGTATTAACTCAGATACTTTCTCGTCATTTTTCATGAGGTAGCTCTGAAATAAATGTTTCGTTATCTTGACATGATGCTATGATGTAGACATGCGTCCGCACCCAGATCACATAAACATATGGAATATGATTGTACGACAAACAGCTCACGTAATCGTGGCTTATTTATAACATTCGAGGGGGGAGAAGGATGCGGGAAGACCCTTCAATCGAAGCAGCTCTTTGATTGGTTGAAAACAATCGAGTTGTCAGCGGTATTGACGAGAGAACCTGGTGGAACTCAACTATCAGAATCTATTCGTAAATTGGTGCTTATAGGAGAGATCGATAAATGGGATCCAGTAACTGAAGCACTCTTGTACCTCGCCGCCAGATCCGATCACTGGAATAAAAAGATAAAGCCAATCATTACATCTGGAGGAATAGTAATCTGCGATAGATTCCAGGATTCGACGACGATATACCAGGGGAAATGTAAGGGGGTAGGTTCTAGTATGTTAACGAGCGTATTCTCTGAAATTACTGGCGATATGTTCCCCAATAGAACGTATTTATTGGATGTCCCGGCGAAGATCGGTATACAACGTTCAGTATCAAGAGATGGAAATAAGGAGACGAGATTCGAAAACATGGACCTATCATTCCATGAGAAAGTCCGCTCTTCATTCCTGGAATTAGCTCAGCAGAACACGGATAGGTTCATCGTCTTAGATGGAACTCTCAATCCGAACGAGATCCACAAACAAATCCAAAATGATTTTAAAAAGCTTACAGAACAAATGATGATACTATGATGTATAAGTATTCTATCGATAATTAGCTGTGGTTGGGATCGGAAACCCAGTTGTGTAACTCAGCAAGGAATTATGCGAAAATATAGATGATTATGGAGAGCTTAAAACTGAGGGTTACTCAGATGCAGCATTAATACCAGATTGTTCGAGGAAGCGATCCAAGTCCATTTTAATCCTCTTATTTGTTTTTGAATCAATTTTTACTTCCTCATTTTTATGGTCTTCACTATTTTTTTTAGGCTTTAGGGTAGCGAGATCAGTAGCCGTCTGTTTATTTTTTTTATCGTTGTCAGTTTTCGTGGTATCGGGTTCCTCCGATAGTTCTAATCCGAATAGCTGTTCTGAATCATCCTGATTATCCTTCTCTGCCACGATTTTATTAACAACTGAATTATCCAATAAATCCTTTCCTGAGACACCGATATTCGAGAATACATTATCTTTAACGAAATTCATTAGGGTCTGCTTCTTGAATAAAGACATATGAGATAGTATCCTGCCCTGTACGGAGTTAGGTAGAACAAGTATCAGGAAGTTAGATATACTAGAAACAACTGGGTAAGTCTTCGATTTACTGATCCATTCCGGAACCTCAGACATAAAGCACTGCATCAAAACGATATCAATCATAGCCAATACAACGAGCCCTCTCGTAATACCGAAGATGCCTCCCAGAGCTTTATCAGGTGTATTAAGAACACTCTTCCTAACAATATTCGAAAAGAAATAATTCAAGAGGCTTAGTAGAGTTAAAAATACTATAAACAATACACACGATGTCAAAAAATCAGCTATAAGACCATGACTAATATAATCACGCGCTATACTCTTCGCGTGTGGGAACGCCCAAATCGTAAAGTAAACAGCTCCAATCCAGGAGACAACCGATAGAATCTCACGAGTAGCTCCTCGTATCCACCCGATGATGAAGGATACCAGGACCACACATACAACAAATACATCAACCGAAAAATCGCCAATATCCATACGGACAGATGGAATTCCAATTTTTGCTTATTCTATCATATAAATCTCTATCCGATCGCTTTTTTCCTGGAACGCTTCCTGTCATTATTTTTAAAGCCAGATACGTAGACATAAACAACTGGAACTATGAAGATCGTGAAGAGGGTCCCAATCGTCATGCCTCCGGAAATCACGGCTCCGAGAGGTATCCTAATCTCACATCCAGAGCCTCTGGCGAAGGCCAGTGGGATCGCCCCCAGCACCATCGCGAATGTCGTCATCAAGATCGGCCTCAATCGCATGAGGGCCGCCTCTTTTGCTGCTTGTTCAGGAGTTCTTCCTTGAGCCACGAGCTTATTTGCGAAATCCACTATGAGGATTCCGTGCTTAGTTATCAATCCAATCAACGTCAGAAATCCGATATTGGAGAACATATTGATCGTCCCATTCTTGATACAGGTCAACGTCAGGATACCGCCCACGAGGGTCAACGGCACCGTCAGCATTATTATGAACGGATCCCTCCAGCTTTCAAATTGAGCGGCCATGACGAGGTAGATGAAGCTCAGTGCCAGCATAAAGATGAGGAACATGGTATTCGTTTCAGAGAGGAACCGTTTCGTCTCTCCAATGAATTCGATGAATACATCATCCGGAAGGGTCTTCTTCGCGAGGTCTCGAATAACGACGATCGCTTCTCCGAGGGACGTCTTATCGTTCAGGATCGGCATGACGGTATTGGCTCGTGTCCTATTGTATCTGTGGATTGAAACTGGCCCAGATCTGGCGTGCACATTAATCAGCTCCGCCACGGGGACGAGCAGTTCTTCACGATCCGTCACGGTCTTAATGTATATATCATTCAACTGATCTGGAGACCTCTTATGTCCTTCTTCTACTTCAACTTTAACGTCGTAAACCTTATTGTCTTTTTTAAACTTCGTGGCTACGGTTCCCTGGATAAGTCCAGAGATAGTATCCGCAATGATCTTTGGCTCTATATTGAGGGACGACGCCTTATCGCGATTGACCTCGATGATATAGTCTTCGGCCTCGTTCTTGGCCGTCGATCTAATACCCTGCACGATACCGCTCGCATAGATCTCCGTGCTTAGACTTCCGGTCAGTTCTCGAAGCTCCCTGTGGGATTTGTTACCCCTAACGACGAAGGTCACGACCTTCGAGCTGTCGTCCGACCCACCTCGCCCAGAGCTAAATCTCACGTCTATACCAGATACCTGCTGACCTTTCCTCTCAATTTCCGCCAATACTTCGTCGGTCGTCCTTTTGCTATCATTCTTCAGGATGGCAACGCCCTCGAAAGACGGGTTCGTGATGGTATACTGCCTGCACTCGACCTCCTTCACACTCCCAACGACCTTATCGATGGCATCGACGTATCTCTGAGTGTAGTCCAGGGTAGCCGTCTGTGGTGAATGCCCATCATAGCTGAAGTATTTCATATCCTGATACGGCATCTGCTCGCTCGGCATGAAGCAGAATACCATGTATCCGAATGCAGAAAACAGTAATGCCCATATTAGGGCTGCTCTTTTATTCCTTAATACTGCATCCAATGATTTAGTATATTTGACTTCTGTTGCTTGAATAAATTTAGATGAATCGAACTTATGTAAAAATGCTTCTAGAGCTTGTGCAAACTTCCCCTTAGCTTTCTTGCTGGTTTCAACGAGGGTCCGAGCGCACATCATGGGGGAAAGGGTCAATGCCACGAACCCCGATAGGAAGACCGCTCCCGCCAATGTTATCGCAAACTCTTTCAGGAACTTCCCTGTCAATCCCTGCGCCAAAGCGACGGGGGCATAGACGGCGCATAATGTCAACGTCATGGCGATGACCGCAAAGCTCACCTCACGCGTGCCCTCTATAGCTGCCTGCATCGGTGTTCGGCCTTTTTCTATGTGTTTATATATATTTTCCAGGATCACGATGGCATCGTCGACGACAAGACCTATCGCCAGGACCATGCTCATGAGCGTCATACTATTCAAACTGAATCCGCATAGGTACATAATAAAGAGGGCGCCGATCAATGAAATCGGGACAGTAATTAGCGGAATTAACGCCGCCCTAAATGATCTCAAGAAAACGAAGACTACCAACACAACCAATAATATAGATTCAAGTATCGTTGAATAAACTTCGTGTAATGATCGTTCTATGAACGTAGTACTATCATATGCAATACTGAACTTTATAGTATCAGGGATCTGTTTTTTAAGCTCCTCGTATTTTGCCTTAACACCTCGGGCCACTTGAATTGGGTTGGCCGATGACTGCGATATCACAGACAAGCTGACCATCTTTTCGCCGTTAAATCTAGACAATACTCGTTTATTACTTTTATCTAGCTTGGCCTTACCGATATCCTTCAGTTTAACGATACTATTCTTCTTGGTGATAATCGGAATCTCATCGAATTCTTCGGCACTCTGGAGATCGGCCATCATCGTCACCACGTATTCTCTGTCTTTATTGACTATCTTCCCGGCTGGACTCTCTATATTCTGCCGTTTCAGAGAATTAATGACATCTATAACCGTTAGATTGTAGAAGGCCATCCTCCTGGGATCGAGTGATATCGTCATCTGGTGATCACCTGCCCCGTATACGTCTATCCTGGCGACCCCTGGGACAGCCTCCAATGTGTGGCTTATCTCATTCGTGGCGTATACATATAGCTCACTCTCCGTCAGTTTATCGCTTATCATCGCGAGGGACATGATGGACTTTTCATTCGATCCAGCTTTCGTTAGGATCGGCTCCTGTGCGGCATCCGGGAATCTATCCCGCCATTTACTGAGCCTATCCCTAATATCGTTCGTGGCCGAATCAAGGTCGCGTCCTTCGGCTATTTCAATCGAAACTTCGCTGACCTCGCTATCACTTTTTGATTCAATCGTTTCTATTCCTTCGATTCCAGCGATCGCTTCTTCTATTATGCGGGTAACTAGATTCTCTATAATCTCAGGTCCGGCACCAACGTACGTCATCTTTACCGTGACGTGGTTCTTTTCCATCTTTGGATACTGCCTGACGGGCAATCTGTCCCCCGTCACCAGACCCAACAAAATCAATACTAACGTGAGGACCCAAGCAAAGACTGGTCTCTGTATACAAACTTCCGATAATTTCATTATTTAGCCCCCGCGCTCTCTTTTTCTTTTTTTTTATCATCCTTCTGCTTGGCGGTTTCTTTCTTTGTATCCTTCTTTACTTTGCCATTATCATCATCTTTTTTGGCATCCTCTTTCTTGGGCTTATCTTGTGCATCTTCAGCGGCATCTGGCTCACCATCTTCCTCTTCCTGAGATTCATCATCAGAATCCGAATCTGTATCATTAGTATCTTCTTCATCTTCATCAGACTCAGAGGATTTCGCGATCTGTGCCTCATCTTCGCTGACCGGATCTTTCTTTTCAGATTTGCCTTTACCACCGTCTTTCTTAGCAGAATCATTAGATTCCTTCTTATCTTTTTCTGGAAGAGGCGCATCTTCCAGAGAATTCTCGTCCTTAGCCTCCACGGCACCATCGCCGGAATCTTGCTTATTCAGGATCTTGGTCTTAGTTCCATCGGTTAGCTTCAGCTGCCCCGTGATGACGACCATCTCTCCAGCCTTGAGACCGGCCAGTACCTCGACACCGCTCATATCCTTCGCTCCCGTTAGCACCCTCTTCCTATACGCCCTACCCTTATCGTCTATAACCCAAACAAACTCTATGGATCCTTCTCGATCTAGAGCATCCTCATCGACCAGAACCACATTTGCCTTCTCTCCGGTCACGAGTTTAACACTAGCGAACATACCATGCTTCAAAGCACCACCCTTATTCTGGAATACGGCACGTACCATGATGCTGTGGTTTCTGGTATCGACTTCTGAGTCGATAGCATCGACAACCCCAGTAAAGATCCTATCCTTAAATGCATCGACTGTAATCTCGACGTTTTGACCAACGGCGATATCTTCGATATACTTCACGGGGACCATAAACTCAGCCTTAACAACGGAATTATCAACGATGGGAACCAGTTCAGCCTGTTGCTGGATGATGTTTCCCGGAGAAACGGAGCCCTTCATGATCCCGATGGTCCCATTAAATGGGGCCTTTATAACTGTCTTTGATAGCTGATAGATAGCAGTATCGAGCTGTGCCTTAGCGGATTTCATTGCGGCCAATGCTTCATCATACGTCTTCTGCGTCCCGACCTTTTGTTTAAACAATTTTTCAACACGATCAAATTCGCATTTACGTAGCATATAGTCGGCGTCGGCCTTATCTCTCTCCGATTTATAGTACCCCTCCTCGAATTTGATGAGCACCTGATCCTTCGTAACCTCAGCTCCTTCCGTGAATAGAATCTCGACGATCTTCCCGGTTTGAAGCTCAGACTTAATGACGACCTCGGCATTCGCCTTCAGGACACCGATGGATCTAATTTCCCTAAGCGTCGTTCCGAGGGTAGCCTTCTTAGTCTCGACTCCGACAATACGCCCCAGCATGCCCGGGATTTCCTCATCAGTCTGTAAGACGATTTGACAGATGCCCTTGATGGCCGGCTTCATGGCCTGATAGAAAACGGAACAAACCAGCAGCATTACTAGTATTACGATAATTTGAGTTTTCATTACATTCGCATTATCTTTTATGTACTTCTTCTTATTTTTTGCTAGAATTAATTTCTTCCAAAACGAACAACACGAACCTATTAACTGAAATACTTTTTTTAACATAATTAAATGCTACAGTGAAATCTTGCCTTATATGGGCCAGTATACCACAAAAACATATACCAAACAAATTAAGGTGTTATAATGACATCTCTAGAATTAATAACAACTACAGACAAAATATGGTTTTTGTTGGTACAGGAGCTCTCATTAGGAAGGAATTAATTAATCTATTAAGAGAGCCCAAGAGCTTTTTCATGATTTTCTTTCCAATTGTTCTTTTTTTAACGGTATTTGTGTTTGCCACAACGAGGGACGTCGAGAACGCAGCTATAGTCGTCTTTAATCAGGATAGTGGGAAGTATAGTAGGGACCTCCTGGAAGACATCATCAATACAAAGGCGTTTAAAGAGGTCATATATGTGGATAGTGAAAAGGATGTCGCCCAAAATATAAGTAATGAAAATTCATTTATAGGACTCACATTCCCTCAAGATTTCTCAAAAAAAATAATAAAAAAAGAGGGGGCGGAAATACAGGTTGTATTAGATGGAAGGAGGACGAATGCCGCCACCATCACGAGTGGATACATCAATAATATCTTCGAGCGCTTTAAGGCCAAGATAGCCGGCCCATTTATATCGGGTATGCCCAGACTCACGATACGGACGTGGTATAACCCCAACAAGGATCCGATATGGTTCTCCATCACCAATCTCATTTGCATGATCATCATAAGCCAGGCAATATCACTGACAAGCCTCTCATTTGCTCGGGAAAAGGAGGAGGGAACCCTGGATCAATTATTGGTCTCGCCCATCAAACCCCTGGGAATACTCATCGGGAAAGTTACTCCCAGCATCATCATCAGTCTATTCATGGGGATGTGTGTCATGTTCCTCGGGAATTTGCTTTATTCGGTACCGATACGAGGCAGTATACTTCTCATGTTCTTCGCGATCAGTATGTACATCATCTCAGTCGTTGGGATAGGCGTCATCATCGCTGCGTTTGCAAATACACAGCAGCAGGCCATGCTTGGAACGTTCATCCTGCAGATGCCGTTGAGCTCATTATCTGGCATCATGTCTCCGACCGAGGGAATCCCGAATTACTATCTGCAGCTGTTTTCTATATGCAATCCCATTGTATACGCCAACAAATTGGTGAAGGGGATTATGTTGAAGAATATGTCGCTGCAATCCGCCATGGAGAGTATTTATCCATTGATCATAATAGCGGTGGTCCTCCTCGTTGTATCCACCATAATCTTCGCCAGGAAATACAGATTAAATATTTTTTGAAACTCTTCATAATCAGCTTATTGATCGTCAATTCAGTGCACGAATACCTGCATCCAGCTTCTTGGACTCAGGCCCTGCGAGCCGTCTTTCTTTCCAATAATTCTGATTTTAAGAATCTAGCTTAAGATACTCTTGAACTGGTTGAGCATTCCAGCACTGTTGGAAGAATCTGACGTTCTCGTGCATAACCACAAATCTCACTTGCTTTACATCATCATTATTGCGACTGACCTCCTTAGCTGAGTGTCCCTCCATTAGGCCCAAGATCGCGTTTTGCCTACTATCAAATTCATCATGTGATGCTCTAATCAGTGTTCCATCGGTTTCGTACATCTGATACCCGCATTCGCAAATCGGATCAAAAAGAAGGACACCATTAACCCAATAATATCCTAGAATGACCCGCAACTCACTGTCATTCCTCCATATTGTCTTTTGAATCATAAAGGAGTATTCGGGATCCAGGCTTAATCTTGCTGCAATTATATTCGCAAAAGCTCGTATTCCTCGTGCTATTACTGAATCTGAGCTCTGAAATAAACAGGAAGACAATTTGCAAGTAGGACCAAGTTGACCCACGGTCCAGACATGGAGGGCTTCGTGCAATAGTCTTGCACCCAATCCCCTCGTTTCAGATATAAAGGTAGGCACTGCGCGATCTAACCTAACGTGGGTTATTTGTAATCCATTATCTTTAGTTATTACAACCCAGTGTTCCTTCGAAGGTCCATGAACACATATGTCCCCGGCTGACTCGTTCAATTCGGGCCTCTTTGAGAACGTTAGTGTAGCTTCACCAAGATCCCGGGCGATTGCTGCCAGGTCTTGTTGTATCTGTTTCCAGTGCGGTGCCACACATCTATATAGTTCTTTATACGCTGCGCCTTGCTGACCGTACAATGCTATAATCTTCTCTCGAGAATCAAGTAATCGATACAGGAATATACATCCAACAATGTTTGAGGCGATAAGAGGAACTTGTTCAGCGAGAAAATTTTTGGATACCACATCGATTGAGGCCAGTCGTTTGTTCTTGATTACAGCAGCTGCTATCGTCAAAGGATTCTGTTCTCGTGTTACAGGTGGAGCTCCTAGCCTGACTTCAATTACTTTTCCTCCCGGAACGTTTTCTGTACAGATTAATGGGCCGCGATCGGAGGCCTCGGGGGCGCGTACCCCCCCCCCCCCCCCAGTTAGGAAAACTGATACAGCAAGTAATTCTCTAATCATGACAGCATCTGGTTCGAATTAATAAAATAAACACTATGCATTGTACTATAGACTAATGTCACTTGCAACTAAATCTTTATTGAAATCTCAATACTCAACATATCTAACCGTTGTAAGGAACCTTCTTTCATAACGAAGCCGTTGAATGGAGGGCACGTTGTCGTACCATTTTGTATAATTCTGATTCTGGATGTTTCGGAAGATGCCCATTAAATATTTTTTAAAATATTTACGAACCAATCGTTGACGGATACATAGAAGAGTGGAGATATCAAAAGAATACAGAGCGATAATGCTAATAGTGGACCGCCTTTGGGGCGCTGCATTTGATCTGTCCCTTCGCCTTTATTAAAAATGTTCATCACACATTTAGATGCATATAAAATACTAAATACAGAATAAATGATCGACACAGCCAATAAGATATAATTTCCTGAGGATAGTTGGAGTTTCAGTATCTGAAGCTTGGCGATGAAATTGATGAATGGAGGGAGGCCTATCATGGCGAACATCGACACTATTATGCTGCCTCCCAGCATCGGAGCATCCTTAATCAACCCCATCAAATCATCGAATGTTGTGACTATCCGATATTTCTTCATACTCAAAATGGTTGTAAAGAAACAAATGGACGCCAATGAATATGAAATAATATACAGTAATACGTCGCTTGTGGCCGTGATCTTATCGGCAATGGCGAATACCGTCATCACGAAGCCCATGTGCCCAACCGATGCGTACGCCACGAATTTCTTGATGTCTTTCTGGAAGATGGGCATGACCGAGCCCATCAGCATCGATAAGATGGATAGTGGCATCAGGAACGCGTGAAACTGGCAATTCCCGTGCAATACAAACTTAAAGAATCTTATGAAGATGAAGGCCATGAAGAACTTCCAGATTGCATCGAAAAACACGACGAGGCCAGTCGATGCCTTATCGTATACATCGACCATCCACGAATGAAACGGTGCCACACCGAGCTTGAATAATAAGGCGCTCGTCACTAGGGCCGTCCCAACCGTCGCCGCAAAGCTTTTATCGAAATTTATTTTGGGAAACGAAAGGCTACCGGAGCCGAGGTAATACATGCTCATCCCATACAACAAAATCGCAGTCATCGTATATGAGGTCAGCAAAAACCTCACGGAGCATTTCCTGGCTTTGGCTCCCGTTTTATTGTGCTGAATCATGAGTGAAAAACAAATAGAAAACGTGTATAACTCAAGCCCCAACAGAAGTGATAACAAATGGTTGGCCACAAGACATATATTGATCGCATTGATAACGCCGAACATATATATATATGTATAGGATGAAATCATCTTATATATGTTGGTCACAGAAATAACGAAAAAAACGACGAAGGCGCAGGCCATGGACATAGCCTTCATATAGAATAAGGCTGGATTATATACAAACAATGAGTTCGAAAAAGTCTCTCCGATGGTGCCGTATACAAGCATCATGACTAGGCATACAAAAGAAATGATCATTGAGAACTTCGGGAAAATAGTCCGAGACCATTTTTCATCCAGTATGCACTTCGCGACGAAGGAGGCAAGTAACGCCATTCCGGACAACACATCTGGAATGGCAAAGATTAATTGAGCCCAGATGTTGGCGCCGTTAGAACCCACCCGTCATGCCATTCAACAATCGAGTGTAGAGATTGTCCACTAATTCAGTCGATTTCACAAGTACCTTAAGATCATCCTTAATATTTGATGCCGAATCTATTGGAGAGCACATCAGATTGATACCGACACCTATGACCGCATACGGATACTGGATCTCCGCCAAAACTCCGGCCACTTTCCTATTGTGGATCAACACGTCATTCGGAAGCTTGGTCGATATCCCATCATCACTCCCCGCCAGATCAACCAACCAATTCTTAATGGCCAAGATGGATATGTTATTGATCAACGAAGCATTCGATTCTGAAATACCGAGCTTACTTATCCCGATGATGTAGCTACAATGAAAATTCCCGAAGGCTGAAACCCATACTTTCCCGCTGAATCTGCCACGTCCAGCCGTTTGAATATCAGCCAAGATTGCGGTATCTTCAACGATATCTCCGGCATCACTGTTGGATATGACGTTCTTCGCGTAGTCATTGGTACTGGTAATCTCAGTAAAATGCAAGATCTTCAACGCCATGAGCCACCAATCACACCTTCCATGGCGAATAGCATAGCACCTTTATGAATATTTTGAAAACACCATGATTTACCTTCCTGATGTGTACTCAGGGCTAAATCCTAAAAGAATGATCATGTTTCAGCCGAATTATATTTTGCTGTATAGGAGGAATATATCCAGCAATAAATATTTCTTTTCTGCGCAAAAATATTTTCTAAAAATTAACGAATTCTTAATGTTTTTATGATATTTTCGTAGACACCGCCGCCGACCCCCACCCACCCGGGATACTACCACGTTTCGCTTAATAAAACGTTAATGTCTCCATGAATTTAACGTGGATAATTGGTTATGGTGGAAATCAGATGCACTCTAGGATTTAGCCCTGGATGTGTACTCAAGTACATCCTTGACTCTGCGCTCCGGTGGTTCTATCACCGAGATCCCGGAAAGTTAGAGGAACCGTAATCACCTCGGTTCCTCGTGAATGTTATGATGCGAAAGTGTAGCTCAGTAGACATTGCACCCTGCTGGATTCTCCTGGACCATCCGCACGAATTGAGCTTGTTGGCCACCTGGATTCTGCTGGGCCATCTGCACGAACCGAGCCATTTGCCGTACTTGTGGGCTATTTGGATTCTGCTGCACCATCTGGATGAGCAAATCTAGTTGCTGCGCTTGTGGGCTAGGTGGCTGTGGCGTGCTTCTGGGTTGGGGTGGAATTTGAAATACCATATGATTTTGGGCTAGCTGCAATATGCTGGATATTTGATCATTAGGCGTCGTGGCAGAATTCAGTATTTGATACACTTGCTGCACTAGATCAGGGGATTGCTCTCCAAGCATCTGGAATATTAGTAATATTTGTTCAACTGGTGGTACTCGGCCAGGGTCGGCTCCTTGAAGCATTTGCAATTTTTGCAGGGTTTGACCTGTTTGTGGTATGGCGCTAGGATTTTGCTCTTGAATCCATTGCAATGCTTGTAAAAATTGGGCCGATGGTGGCATTTCCGAATTAGGATATGCTTCTAGTGTTAACTGACACAGATGTAGCAGTGAATCCATTTTCAGTGTACTACCTAATCCTTGATTTCGCATTTCCTGCAGTATCTGCACCACTTCAGAAACGGTTGGTAATCTATCACGGTCTGGTGATTGATCATGAGTTGGTCCTTGCATTCTGCTGAATATTTGCAGCATACCTGTTAACCCTAGTGTCTGCTTGGCAGGGGCCTCCTTTTTGAGTTGAACCAATTCTCTTATTCTGTCAGGACCTCTTAATTGCTCTGCAAGTAACTCCGACAAAATGTCAATTGGCGCTTCTCCTTGCTGATCGCCAGTAATCGGAAATGCAGCCACAACTGCTCCAACTAACTCGGATCCTTTTCGTATTGCGGCTCCCCTGCAGAATATCCCATTTGAGAATTGATTCCATGGATTCCTTAGGAAAAAATTTGCATGTAACGCAAGATAAGTTGCTTCCCCTACACTTTGAGCAATCCCAATACTCGTTGGAAGCAAGCCTGTTGGCCAATTATCGGAAAAATTTAGCTTATAGACAGAATTGGCGAGCGCATTACCGCTAAACAGGGCTCGGGCGATATCATTTGTTAGACAGGGATTCCCAATATCGTATCTTTCACATGGACCTCCGAAGCGTCTTGCTAGAATCCCATCATATTGATCAACAGTTAACGAACTAACGGGGTGGGGACTTATGGTACTATTGGTACTATGATATACTTTCACTGTTGATTTACCCATCTCGTTGTTTGACGTTGTATCAGTGTACTGAATTCTGTATCCCACGATTGGTGGGCTACCTGTTGATGCCATTGTAGGAATTACTGCAATCCCTACAAAAGTTATTACTCTACATATTACATGCGATATTCTTCCTTTCATTTATTCTCTCCTTTTTACTGAGTGTTACTATATTATTACTGCAGTCAGGCATATTATCACAGATTTATATTCATTCGTCAACATATAAAGGTGATTGGGAAGAATTTGTGGTGAGGTTTAATTTGAAAATATTATGAAAATATCCTATCCTTAAGCATCCGGAAGAGCCGTAGTAGCTTAGAGGTAGAGCACTCCCTTGGTAAGGGAGAGGTCGAGGGTCCGATTCCCTCCTACGGCACCATTGAATGATGGAATCCATTCACGGCGTTTTTTATAATTTATTTTATCAAACTTTTCCATTTTTTTACTATTTTTTAACTTTATTTTGCTAGTGTTCTATTTAATCATAGGCCAATAGTGGTTGTTCTTAATGTTTTCTTATTGTTCAAAAAAAAACTCTCTGAGCCCACCTTTTGCAGGCTGTAGGGCATCTCAGTATTTCTGTTTTTTGCTTATTTTCTACTCATTATTTTTTCCAGCTCATGCCGCAATGCCCATTTCTCGACATAATGCGGTCGTCACCAACTTGCTGAATCAGAAAAAGGAGTTAGAATCAAAGTGGAACAATGTAAATGCGGAAAAAACAAAGGTATCAAATGAACTATTGGCTGTTAATGCGGCAAAAGTGAAGTTAAATGCTGATTTAGCGAATCTCACGAAGCAAATATTAGCTTTAACCGCAGAAAAGACGAGTGCAGTCAATGAAAATAATAAAAATAAAAATCTAGTAGCAACTTTACAAAGCCAAAAAGCAGAACTAGAACAGAAGTTCAAAACGCTGGAACAAAAAGCTGCAACGTTAGAACAGCGATATGCGGATCTAGAACAGAAGAACAAAAATCAGACTGAAGAATTGGTGAAAGTGAATGCAGATCTAGAACAGAAGAACAAAGATCAGGCTGAAGAATTGGTGAAAGTGAACGAAGTTCTCCAGAATACTAACGAAGTTCTCCAAAATACTCAGGACGAACTTTCCTCTGTTTTGGAGGTAAAGAATAAGATAGATGAAGAAAATAAACGTTTGATTGATGACCTCACCAGAGCTCAAGGAGATTTTAGCAGTCTTAAGAGCGATCAGGTAGCTCTTGAGGATAAATCTAGAGCCGAGCTAGAAGAGAATAAAAGCGCTCTTGATAGACTAACCAATGATTTTAATTTAGCGCAAACTAAGTTCGATGCTGAAATAAAAAAATCAAATGAAGAGAGTGTTGCCATGCAGACTGTAATAAGCAAAAAAGATCAAGAAGTTGCTGACTTGCAAGCAAAAATTCAGGCGGCAACAAACGCGCAAACGGAATTCGCAAAGAAGATGGAAGAGGAAAAGAATACAACACGTGTTTCTTTTGAAGCTGAGAAAGAGAAATTGCAAAAAGAAATAGAACAAATATCGCATCGATTGAATGAAAAAATCCATGAATCTGAAACACTAGCGTTAGACCAACATGCACAGGATACTGCTACTCAAAATGTTGAACTAAAGCACATGGTTGCTATCGATACTCTCAATGTTGAAATCGGGATTCTCAAATCCAACCTAAGAGGCGTCAGCAAAAAATTTAAGCAATGCATGATTGAGAAGAAGAATGCTGATATTAAATACCAGCAGCAAATTGCAACTGCAAAACAAAAGTTCGATGAAATTATACGAAGGAATCATGAAGTTGAGCAGAAGAATCTTATAAAGATTGATATTTTAAAGACTGCTTTGAAAGACTCAATTAAAAAGAATGGGCAGTTGTTGATGACGATGAATACGATGAGAAAGGAGTATGAGAGTAAAATAACCGAATTGAAACAGGCCATCATAAAACTCAAGGAAGCCTATGTAAAAAGGTTAAAAGCTAGAGATCACGTTGAGTTAAAGCATTATATGCGCATGGATTCTCTCAAAACACAATTGAACAATACCAACGAGTTGAATGCAATCTTATTGCAGCGTATTCAAAAAGTACAGACCGAGAAAGAAACTTCTGACCTTGAGAATCAAGAGATCATTGCAACCCTTCAAGCCAAAATAGACGAGAGCATCATCGAAAATCAAAAACTTGTCGAAGCTACCGATGAATTAATGCAAAAACGTGATAACGATGAAGAGCAGCTAGTGTCTGAAATGATTAGCGTGGAGGGTACTCTAGAAGAACTATTGAGCAGACCTGCTGGAAATCAGTGGGAAGCTGTATCTCCAAGCGGCTTGATAAGTATACAGAGACAGCAGAATCTGTTGAACGATAAACCGATTATTTTACAATCTGATCCGAATGAGCTATCTCAAGGGTTGAATAAGTCCCTTAACATTATCGATGAACAGATTCCGCCTGTAACGACCATCGATGCTTCGGATGGACAATGGTCTATGCCATTGGTAGCAGGTACTACTCCTTCAGCTACACAGAGTGTACCACAATCGTTAGTTAGTACCATTCCACAGCATTTAGTCACTGGAAGCACATACAGTACTACTCCTACGGTACAGAGTGTACCATCGTTGGTAGCTAGTACTACTCCTACAGCTCAACAGGTGGCCCCATCATCGTTAGTTAGTACCATTCCACAGCATTTAATTACGGGGAGTACATTGGGTACTACTCCTACAGCACAGAGCACATCATCATTGGTAGCTAGTACTATTCCTACAGCTACACAGAGTGTACAAACAGTGACTACTCAGAAATTGCAAACCCCACTTGTTGCAGGTGAACGGGTACAGCCTGCAATTCCGCAGACTACCACAGGAAATGCATCCGCATCGTATCCTAATGTTGCTCAACCTTCAGGAATAGCAGCTGGATCTCAGAATCCAGGATTGGCCTCTCCTCAGGATAATTCAGTGACTAACGCTATTGATTCTATTTATCAGGCAGTATGGAAAATGACAAATGGGGATAATATGCAAGCTAATGCTGCAATGAATGCCATTGGTGCCGGTGAAGAGCTACCCAGAAAAATAGGAGCGATTATGGAAGTATTTAGAGAAAAAACTGATCAGCAGTTCTATGAAAAAGTTATGAAGAATATAGCTCTTGAGTTCAATAAGAAGAAATCTTTCACTGACGACATTCTCCGTTACTCATACGGGCCACATGGAGATGAGCTGGTAAGATGGGGATAAGGTACAATTGGAGAACCCAAAAGCAATAAAAATACAAAAACAATCAACGTGCTGCTGTCAATTAACTGAGATAGATTATAAGCATCATTAATAAAGTAATGAGTATAGTTATACATCAAACCCCGCACCATTCTGTTTTTAATTCATTCAATTTGCCGTCTAAAATAGACTGTCTAATGTCGTTCATCAAGCGATTCATCGTAAATATATTGTGGATAGAAATTAGGTTACCAGCCAAAACTTCATGTGCTTTAATGAGGTGATGGATATATGCATTCGAGAAATTACGGCACGTATAACAATGGCAGCCTTCACTTATCGGCAAAAAATCATCCCTGAAAACTGCGTTATTCAAATTTATATAATTCTGCGGTTTCGTACGTGATTCATTGAGTTTGACTATGGCGACTCCATGACGTGCAATTCTAGTCGGAGCAACGCAATCAAACGTATCTATACCATACTTAACGCATTCGAAGATATCTTCCACGCCACCTATCCCCAACAAATGGACATTCCTATTTTTATCGAGCATCTCCGTCGTCATAGCCACAACATCATACATTTCACACTTCGTTTTCCCGAGCGATCCACCAATCGCGAATCCATGGAAATTATTCTCATTTGCAAAATTAGCACTTTCTTGACGAAGATCCTTATAGACACCCCCCTGAATGACCGCCAATAACGCCTGTCCCTTCTGCTCGTATTTTTTCATTTCTGCGAGCGATCTCAAAGTCCATCTCTTACTCTTTTCCATCGAATTCGCGGTATAAAGCTTGCTGACGTGATATGGCGTACACTCATCCATCGAAACGATAATATCCGCCCCTAAATCCATTTGTATTTGCACGGATTTTTCAGGTGTGAGATTAACGATCCTACCATCGATATACGATCTAAATCGTGCTCCGTCTTCCGTGAGGTTCATGAGGGTACGCTGTTTCAAAATATTACGTACTCCCTTAATTTCCGAACAGACATTCCCATGTCCTAGGCTGAAGATTTGGAATCCACCTGAATCGGTAAAAAGTGGACCGTTCCATCCCATAAATTTATGGAGTCCTCCTGCTTTTTTAATTAATTCACTTCCAGGCTGAAGCATCAAGTGATAAGTATTCGATAGGATTATCTGAGTATTGGCCTGTACTAACTGATCAATAGTGACGCCTTTTATATCAGCTTTAGTTGCACAAAAAATGAAGGCTGGTGTTTCGATGGTACCATGAGGTGTCGATATTAGGCCAACTCGCGCGGATGAATCAGACGTACTATGCTTAATGCTGAAACTAAACACCATCATTCCCAATCAAAGAAACAACAGGCGCATTATAATGCTTTTATCAAACGAAACTAGCAATAATTTTAAACAGCAACTCACCGGCTTTGACCAGTGAGTTGTTGTTTATCGATACTCTTCTTAATTTATCTTATAATCTGTAAATCTGATCGTTAACTGTAAATGTCTTCAATGCTCCGTTTATAGGTAATCGAATATTGCGAAAGGAGTAGCAAGATAAGCTGAATCCGGTTAATTCGGTAAAGTTAGTGAAATCGGC
>JAISBP010000018.1 GCA_031266135.1 Holosporales bacterium
TCTTGTGATAATCTAAAGCTTTCTTTCTTAAATCTTCAGAGTAGTACATAGTATTATCCCGGACTATTTTTTCTTATTATACTACACTCACCTTCGGCTTGTTACTGAAATTTAGTATATCTGAAAATGCACAGATCTCATTAACTGGATTAGGTGGTTTTGCAGCTGGCGGTGATTCATTAACTGGATTGAGTGGTCTTTCCTTGGGGTGTGATTCATCGCTAGAATCGCTGAATTCACCGAAATCTTCTTCTTCACTCGCAATAGAAGTCGGAATGGTATAAATCAGTACTGCAATTAAGATTGCATTAATACTTTTCACCCTACCTCTTCTTAAAATCGATTACTAACGAAGAGTATTATTACATACTTTATTGCCAAAGCATAACACATTAATTTCTCCTTCCCCTAAAACGTATGCAAGAATTTCGTGGAACGATTAAAGTGATTTAGAATAAACTATTACCGATTCTATTCCCATGAGCGTTAGAGAGGCTATGTCTAAGACGATATACAATTTCAAGGCAATCGAGAAGAAGTGGACCGGTGTATTTTCACAGTATTGTGTCAATAATTCTCTGGTAATAACCGATCCACAAAAAAAATATTATATCATCGAGATGTTGCCGTATCCGTCTGGGAAGTTGCACATGGGGCACATCAGAAACTACACGATAGGTGATGTCCTGGCTCGCTATAAGGCGATGGCCGGATGCACCGTGATCCATCCGATGGGGTGGGATTCGTTCGGGATGCCCGCGGAGAATGCGGCCATGCAATCTGGAGGACACCCCAAGGCCTGGACCGAATCTAATATTGAATCCATGAAGGAGCAATTGAAGACCCTCGGATACATGTACGATTGGCCCCGTGAGATCAGTACCTGTAGTCGAGAATACTATTCTCAAGAACAGAAGTTATTTTTAGATTTTCTAAAGAGAGGGTTGATTTATCGGAAAGAGGCCTACGTCAACTGGGATCCCGTCGATAATACCGTTCTGGCGAACGAGCAGGTAATCGATGGATGTGGATGGCGATCGGGAGCCCCCATCGAAAAAAAACTCCTGGAGCAATGGTTCGTACGAATTACGGATTACTCGGATACTCTCCTGGATGGTCTCAAGGACCTCGAAGGTCATTGGCCCGATAAGGTCCTCAAGATGCAGGAGAACTGGATAGGCAGATCCGAGGGAGCCGCCATCGATTTCAAAATTGTTGGAAGTGACAAGACGATTCCGATCTTCACGACGCGGCCTGATACCCTCTTCGGAGCGTCGTTCATCGCCCTATCGCCTGACCATGAGATCGCCCGAGCCCTAGCGGAGGATGACCCCGAAATTGCAGCCTTCATAATTGAATGCAAAAAGATGCCGACCAATGAGGAGGCGATGGCCAAGGCCGAGAAGGAGGGCTTTAAAACCAATCTAGAAGTTGAGCATTTCCTAATTCCCGATAAGAAGCTACCGGTATATATTGCCAATTTCGTCCTCATTGATTATGGGACGGGAGCTATCTTTGGATGTCCCGCACATGATGATCGGGATTTCGCATTCGCCCAGAAGTATGGCCTCCAGATATTACAAATAATCAAGCCGGCGGAGGATGGGGCTGAGTTGCCCTACGCCGGAGATGGTACCCTCGTTAACTCGGGATTCCTGGATGGTATGACGATACGGGAGGCCAAGGCCGCCATGATAGATCACATCGAGAAGATCGGGGTCGGCACTCGGACGGTGAGCTACAAGCTACGTGATTGGCTTATATCGAGGCAGAGGTATTGGGGATGCCCGATCCCGATCATTCACTGCGAAAGGTGCGGGATGGTGCCGGCGGAGCTCCCCGTATTCCTACCCGATGATATCGAAATCAATGGCATCGGGAATCCACTGGAGAAACATCCGACATGGAAATACGTCAAGTGCCCGTACTGTGGTGAGGATGCTCTCCGTGATACCGATACCCTCGATACGTTCTTTGAATCATCGTGGTACTTTTTGAGGTATCTGTGTCCAGATCACAATGAACCCATCGAAAAAGAGATTGAGAGTGCCGCGATGCCGGTCGATATATGTATCGGCGGGATTGAGCACGCCGTTCTCCATCTGCTATATGCGAGGTTCTTTGTGCTGGCCCTGAGGGATATGGGGTATATAAAGGCCAGTATACCGTTTATGAAACTGTTGGCGCAGGGGATGGTATGCCATAAATCGTATAAGAATACGGATGGGGAATGGATACAGCCAGATGAAATAGAGACCAGGACCGATGAAAAGATGTTCGATAAATCCGGGAAGGAGGTCTTCGAGTTCTCGATGGAAAAAATGAGTAAATCGAAGAAGAACATAATTAATCCGAAACCGATTATAGATTCTTATGGAGTCGATGCGGCACGGTTATTCATCGTCTCCGATACACCGCCCGAAAAGGATTTTGACTGGAATACCGACGCCCTGGAAGGATCGTGGAGATTCCTAAATAAAGTCTGGAAGATATTCAATGATATCTTTGACGGGAATGCTGGATCTAACAATAATGAGGAATCATTGATTAGAACCACCCACATATACCTCAAAAAGATCGCGGCGTCGTACGAGACGGTTTCCCTCAACAAATCCGTCGCCTTCATCAGGGAGTTCTTCAATGCGATATGCGATGGTATCGGGACGGAATCCACGGAATCCCTGAGGTTCGCATTCAAAAGCTTTATACAGGCCATATCGCCGATCACGCCTCATATATGCCATGAAATGTGGGAAATCATCGGAAATACTACTGAAATACTTCAACAATGTTCGTGGCCAGAGATCGATGAAAATCTAGCGGCGATAGGCGAGATCACGATAGCCGTGCAGGTCAATGGTAGGTTGAGGGGGACGTTCGAAGTGGCGAAAGACACCGATGAAGAAACCTTGAAGCAACGGGCGATCCAGCTCCTCGGCGATTACATCGACCAGTCATCCATCAAAAAGATAATCGCCGTCAAGGATAGGATCGTGAATATTGTGTCATAAATAACGGCGAGGATTGGAGTAATTCTAGAGTTAATGAGTTATTTTCTTTCTGTTAAAGTAAAAAGGTAATTGACAATAACTAAACCGTAAAGTATAATCGCGTGTAGTTGAAAAATAAAAGGAATTCGATAATGAAAAGAATAATGGTTACATTAGCAATCATACTTGGCTCTACCGGCATGATTAAAGCGGCGCAGAATCCAGACTCAGTAGTCGCAAGACGGGAGGCGGATGCAGCGATCAACGCTCTCAGCCAACAATTTGACTTACTACAGGATCCCAACAGAGACCAGCTATTTCAATTGTCGGCATCCATTGGGAGAGCATCGACCCAAGCTTTAATTGAGTTGTCTTCAGACCAGCCTGCTTACCTATTATCGTCCTTATTCGCCGCAGATCCACTTATATTCCGGAGAGAAAGGGGAGAAACGCTGCCGCTCGAGCTCCTAGCCCTCGCTATGGGTTTCGCAATGCAATCCAGATGGCAAGAAGCAAGGAGCGTTTTGGTGGACTTCAATGTCAAAACCAGAATATGTTCCATTGAGTCATCAAGTTTTCAGACCGGCTACGTGAATATTGCGTTCTCACAAATACCAGCACCTTCAACCCTCTGCCAGGTGCAGGCAGTCTTGGGCATCCATGAAATGTCTCTTCAAACAGAAGTAGAAGACTCAGTCAGACTCACAGGGGTCTACGGACAGATGCAGGCGCTCGCTTCAGCCCTAGTAGGAGATGTCACCATCCTCGATCTAGCACTCCGTCTTAAGCCTCTTGCGATTAGATTCGGCATACCACCGTCCCATCGGCAGTACAGGGAGTTTAGGATCCGAGCAGCCGAGATACAACGTGATGGATTCATGTGTGGAGCATCTCCAGAGGACGTGGTCGCTCATATCGGAGATATGGCTCAGCAGCTCCTGGAGAGGCCATCCCTGATCCAGGGAGGACCCCAAGAGTCTGATACTGCAAGGCAAGAACTCCTCTTTTCCCACCTTTTTGGAGGGCCTTCAGCACGAGAATCCGGGCAGATTATAGGGGAGGCCCTAGTTAGAATACTCACAGAAAGCATATTACAGCAACAATCTCCCGTGTAACCCACGGCTCTCATCTTGGACCGAGGTAATTCTCTTGCAAACCCCAGGCACATTAATTGGTGTCTGGGGTAAGGGGAACGCTATGCTCTAAGGTCACTGCTTTAGCATCATAAGGGTCATAATCTTATAGAAACTGATTTTGTATAGATCTAGCTTTCCATTAGCATAAGCTTTGCAAACTCCGGGCCTCGTGCTTCTATATGGCGGATATTCCTTGCCTTTGCAATTACATCGTTTTCGTCTATCAATGACATGAAATGTCCGGGGATGGCGTAGATGACGATCGGCCTGCTCCTATCCGATTTAGGCATGAACCGGTCTGGAATTATCCAAGATGATAAATTGGATGGGCTAAACTGATCCGTCAATTTTTCCACATCAAGCTGAGTTTTTTCTACCCACATATGAATGGGTCTACTCTGTAGAGATGAAATAAACCCGAAGTCAAGACCTATATCCTTTGCTTCTGGCAAGGCTCTCCCGTATGATTCTAGCGCCTTTTTTGGATCCCAGGGAGCAGCTCCAGGATTTGTTTTTTTGACCTTTTCTTGCTCATCTTTTGACAATTTTAAGAACTCACCCTTGCTGTGTTTCCATTGTTTTCTCGCTTCTACAAGGATTTCACTCCTAGCAGTTTCCAGAGCCTCTTGTCCATAACGAATTAGATACCCATCTCCCTGAATGACGGTGCCTATTCCATTGAGGTGTCCCTGCATCGAAAGAAAATCATGAAGCTTCCCTTTTTTAAGGTATCCTGGCAAAAACGGAAGCCATTCAGGATGAGTGCTGAACCATCTTACGAGATCAAATCTAGACTGCATACCAGAAGCATAAATACCGCAATCCCCAGCACCGTGATTATTCATTTTAACGTATCTCCGCATTACGACAGGGTAACGAACATTATCTAGCTCTAATGTCGGATGATCTTTCGCATCTTCTTTTGTTAATGGTGGATTCTGGTGCCCCATGTATTTAATGTCTGGATAGTAATATGCTTCCCAATTACTTGGATCTCCGGATAAGAGGTATTCAACGAATACAAGATGATCTTTCCACCTGCCAATATGGCATAATTCTCTTACCCTCAGTAGAGTTAATTCAGGAATAACTGCTTGTTTACACCTTTCTATATCTTCTGGATCTCCAAGTGGACTTGTATGATATACATCGCAAATCGATCCTTGTACTATATTTACTGAAGCATCTACCGCATCCTCGATGGTAGATCTTGGATTTTCGTATAGAAACCGAACAGCTGCTTTCAACATAATCCATTGCTTAGTCACGTTATTAAGTGGCCCCATCCCAACGTTTTTATAATCGGTAAGATGAACACTCAACAAATTCCGATTCATTGGCAACCTCTGTAATTCATTTTGATAACCATATGGATCTGGTGGTAGTGTTTTCATTTGTGGGAACATTGCGTTAACCTTTAGTAGAATGGTTCCTTCTTCTGCTACAAGAGTAAAGACCCTCTGTTGCGACTCAGTCGGATTTGGGACAATGGCAGTGAACGTATTTCTTGCTGCTAGTTGGCGCTTATGGGTTTTATGCATAGTTCTCAAGAAAACAAGAGGGACGGTGCATTTCTCGAATCCAAGCATCGAATCACTAATCCTTTCTAAAAATATTTGGAGATCTAGTGGTTCTTGATCTTCCGGATTCCGTCCCGCGAGCTCTTGTACTATGAGTTCTTGAGCTATACTTTGCAGATGTTCTTTATACAGCTCAAATCGCAGATTAAACGATATATTGTCATTAATATATTTAGCAATTTTATATCCAGCATCCACGAAGATTGCTAAATTGGGGATTGGCAACTTAACAATCTTGGCCCTATCAGCCGCCGGGAAAGTAAACATTCCAATTCCTGTCGAGAGTAAAAGAGATATAAAATCAACCTGTGTTACATTGTGTGCCTGTCTAATCATTTCGGAGTAATTATTAATTTCGTTAAACCATCCATTAACCGTCCTGTGATCTATTTCATCACCCAGGATGTACGCATCGCGAAAGGCACTGCACATGAGCTGCAAGAAGGGGTAAACAGGTTTTTGCTCTTCAGAAAATCTTTGGACTGGAGAAACGGACGATAGCTTGCCACTACTGTCGTATGAAGCAGTTGGAATAACACTCACATACTCCGGTAACGGAAAAGAAGTACTTGGATCCATGGCTGAGACACCACAAATCCCAAATAGAACAATAGATAGAATACACCTACGCATTAAGTAATCCTCCCAATAAGCCTGTTAATTATTATATATTAATTATTCTAATTTTTATAGAATTTTTTGTATGAATACTTAATTTTGTGTTAAATAGAAGTTTTACTTATTTTCTATTGTATTCGGTTCAGATTGTGGAGGTTGCTCTTCGGCAGTCGTTACAGAAAGATTCAATAATGTGCCATCATTTAATGTTAGGGACACGTCCGACTCCGTCACCGAATCTATGGAGAAATGGCGATGTTGTCCTATCGTCGAATATTCAATCCCATTAATCCAGACAGTCCAATTATCTTCATTTATATAAAAAATACCTGAAATTTTGAAGTTATTATCATCTTTTTTCTTACCGTTTGGCTTTTTCTGAGTTACCGCTTCCAAAATTGCATCAGATTCTTTCTCAGTTAGAAAGAAGGATGCTTCTCTGCATAAGGACTCCTGATGAATCATCACTATGATGCCCATCAACAGGCATGAAACACTTCGCATACTATCTCCGCCTTTATAGCTGGTTTTGTAAGTGAAACGTTGCTTGCCTTCTCTATTTTTACCGATAAAATTTTGGCGAATCCTGATTTGAATGAGTATATCGCATCCATTAATTTGAAGATGAATAGATCATGCCAGAAGAGGGCACGCACCGTCACCAAATCCTTTATGAATACATCGTGCGTAACCTCATTGGCCTCGATAGACAATATTTCTGTCTTCAATTCCTTGGCCGAATTATTTATAAAATCATCGAATGTAATCTTATTGGATGTAAATAAATGCTCAGATATAAACTTCATTTTTTGAGTATCTTTCTTTAATTCGTTTATGAATACCATCTTTTCATTGATGATATTGTATTCAGCAAGCCCTTGATTCTTATATGAACTTATTATATTTGAAGATACTGAACACGCAAGAATCAGCAACAGATATATGACTTTTCTTTTTGTCTTATACTTTTTTAATAGAAGTTGCGGTACCCCACTCCTTTTCATGCTACTCAGTGGAGGCATTGGATTCTGGCACTATATCTATCGTGATTTGATCAGACGATTCGTCTACCGTTAATGATGCCTGGCGTAGTAGTTTAACGTCGTTACATTCAGCATACTTCTGTAATTCAGAATAAAAGTTATGCTTTTTAAAATGAAGAGATGACCCAATTCTTTTCCATAACTCTATTTCATTTAACACATTGCGATCAACAGAGTTTAAAGCCTTTTGAGATTCTTCGATATTGGCTGAAATTTCGAAGGTATCGATTATGTCCGATACCATCGTCAGCGGCAGAGTAATCAACAATAATATACAGGATACATTTATTACCCTCCTTAAATTCTGCGATATTTTTATGGAGCTAAAATCTATACCATCCGAGAGTATATTCATGTAAGACTCAGATCTATTTGTAAAGCTGGCGATTGTATTCTCATTTATAGAATAAATTACGACATCTTCTGGATCAATTTTACATATCTGTGATACGTGTTTGATAGTATTCGCAATTTCGTCATTTTTATCGAATTGATCATTCAGACCGCGTCTATAGCATACGTACCTATCCTCGTGGAGCACGATTATCTCCCAATTACACTTCATTTCGATCGTGAAGATCGATGTAGAGAACTTGTTTTTATCCTCCGGGAAGGCTATGAAATAACTTGAGATAATCCAAATGGGCCAGCACGTTATGCCAAGAAAATGATTACCGATTCCCAATATGAATTTGATACTATCTATGATTTGCTTGGGTAATTGCATCTTACACGATACAATCGAGCCATATTTTTTAAAGAGATTACTTTCGTAAAGAACGGTATTGGTTGAATCAGACCGTAAATCACTGGCAACCATGCTTTTGATATCAGAATTGGATAGGTTGGCAGGAACCGATCTACACGACATCGTTTTGTTTGAAATTATGATTTCGACTGGAATTTTCGGATTGTTATTTAAATACGTCAGTATCGTATCAATAGTCCCCTTCCCACCAGTTACATAATCAGTCTTCTGCTCTGATTCCGGAGGTTTGGGAGTAGGTCTAGTATCCGGTAAATTACATTTAATACTCCTGATTATCCTTTCATTTCTGATGTGTGTTAATTTTATGGAATCATCAAAAGCGAAAAGCCTAATTAAGTCAAAACGAAGACTGTAGAAAGGTACGTGCGCAATTTTCATAAAATAATTCTGATGATTATGAGAACATGTCTCCCCCGCTATTCACATACAGATTTAAATACAATTAGTAAAGGAACCGTTAATTTGGATGCAGCTTTTTTTTGATTAATCTCTGCCCAAAATAGAGTATAATTGGGCAGAGAATCGGAGTAATGGGCAGAGGCATGCGTAGCTTCTCGTATAAAGATATGGGGGCATTATTGCTTACTCCTGAAATTGTTGAGCTTTTATCTGCTTTATCTGAGTGCAAAGGCAAGCAAGAAACTCTACAGGATTTTGAACCAGAAAAACTGGAAACAATGGTCGAAATCGCCAAAGTTCAGAGCATTGGAGCATCCAACAGAATCGAAGGCATCTTCACTTCTGATAAGCGCCTACGAGAACTTGCAGCAAAAAAGATTGAACCCAGAAATCGAAATGAAGCAGAAATTGCGGGTTATCGTGAAGTTCTTTCGATTATTCACAATAATTACGAATACATCAACATTAGTCCAAATGTAATACTGCAGCTACATCGAGATCTTTATTCATTTCACCCAACGACAGAGGGTGGACAGTGGAAAAATTGCGATAATTTTATTACGGAAATGAAGGATGGGGAGCATATCGTAAGATTTACCCCGGTCTCGGCTTTTCAAACAGATGCTGCCATCGCTAATTTGTGCATATCTTTCAATGAGAGTTGGCGGCAAGCATCTTCGACTCGCATTTTGCTAATCTTTGCATTTATCCTGGATTTTTTATGTATTCACCCATTCAATGATGGTAACGGGCGAATAAGCCGCCTTTTAACGTTGTTATTACTTTATAAGTCTGGATATTCTGTTGGTAAATACATGAGTATTGAGCGTCTCATTGAGGAGAGCAAGGAATCTTATTACGAGACCTTACGGCGAAGCTCTCACCAGTGGCACGACAATACAAATTCATACTCTATGTTTGTTCATTACTCTCTTTCTGTCTTAATCAAAGCCTATCAAGAATTTCTGAGTAGAGCCGCGGTTATCATCAACAAGAAGTCCAAATTTGAGAGGATAAAAGGTATGTTTGATCAGACTATGGTCAAACTCAGCAAAATGGATATCGCTGATAAAAATCCAGATATTGGGCTTTCAACGATTGAGACTGCGTTATCAACGCTTCTGAAAGAAGGGTATATCACAAAGATTGGGAAAGGGAGTGCTACGAGCTATGCCAAAAAATATCCAGACAATAAACCTCTCACCTAACTCTCCATAATTCAGTCTTCTGTAACCCGTTTTTCTTTCCAATAATTCTGATTCTGTATAGTTTGTGATAAAAGATCTAATATTATCATTAAATTAAAATTAATACATAATTAATAAAGGAAATATTAAAATAAAGAACAGAGGATTATTTAAAGAGCAGCAAAATGATTACGAAAAAAGTGGCCTTAGTATGCGTTTTAGCGGTAGTAGGTATTGGGAATACTATAGGCATGGAAGACTTTTGGAGCTTGGCTGATGAGAATTTAGCAGAGTTAGTCCGTTCCCAAGGCAAGCACCTCTATGCTTTCGCTCCGTTTACCCAGGACACAGCCTCTTTCGTTGTATCACATGCAGACCGTGAAGCTGCTGCCCGCAATAAACGTAAGGGAATTCCTGCCCCGCCTCCTTGGAGATGCGTTGGGGGGAGGGGCTAGGTATCTCCGTTGAGGAATATTAACCGATCGACTGCCGAAAGACAATTCAGCTATCTGTCCGCTCGTGCTTCTTAGGAGGGGCACGGGTTTCGATTGGATCATCCATTCTGTTCCGTTTGCCGGAGAGAACTTGGATCGGGAAATCACTGTTGGATTTTACACCTGTGCGGCCGCTTACGCTAACTTTCAACTTGATCAAGAGTTTGGAGAATGGAGCCAAAGGTGGGATGGTCTTTATCCTTACCCACACTTGCGATTGCCATTAATTGGCGGATTAACCGCCGTTTCTGCTGGGTCCGTGTTGGCCGGAGGATGGTTCTTCCACAAATGGATGGCAGCTGATTCTCAGCAGGAAAAGAGCCTCTCCATGGCCGGATTGATTACCGCTACTGCAATTGGTGCATCCTCTATCTTCGCTAGTTATAAAATCCCTCAAATAATATGATTCAGGTATGACCGAGCAGAATTAAGCAAACTCGTTCAGACACTTCAAGTGTGCTACAATTTTCTTATCTGTGCAATTTACTAAGTGCGTTGTGTCGATCGATGTAATTTTATCAAGAGTCTGCGATTTGGTTTGGGGATGGCCCCTCATCGCCGTCATCATGGTGGTAGGCACATACCTGGCCTTTACCTTAAGGATATTTAGGTTTTCTATCCTGAAACTATTGTTTAAATCCATAACGGAGCGTGAGGATTGTGAGGGCAACATTTCAGTTTTCGCGTCGTTATGTACGGCCCTGTCTTCAACGATAGGCACCGGGAATATCGCCGGGATTTCGGTGGCGATAGCGATCGGTGGCCCCGGTGCCCTTTTTTGGCTGTGGATTTCATCGATCTTGAGTTTTGCGATCAAATACGCCGAGGGGCTCCTCGCCATAAAATACAGGAAAATCGATGAGGATGGGGTGGCATCCGGTGGCCCCATGTATTACATCGAGATGGGCCTCAAAAAAACAATATTCAACAAATATCTGGCGAGTTCGTTCGCCATTCTGGGGACCGTGGTCACTCTCCTCGGGACCGGTACATTCGCTCAGAGTAACTCGATCGCCATGGCGTTTGAATCATTCGGAGTGCCAATCATTGCCTCCACGATCATAATCACGCTCCTGGTTGCGATCATCACGTTCGGCGGACTTCGCGTCATCGCAGCGGTCTCTGAAAAATTGGTACCCATCATGGCAGTTTTTTATGTGGGATCGGCTCTCCTGGTCTTCATCATCAATTTCCAGGATATTCCACATGTTTTCTATTTGATCATAAAGGGGGCATTCTCACCGGAGTCTCTTTTCGGCGGAAGTATTGGAGTATCTATAACGCATGCCGTCAGTGTCGGAGTTAGGCGTGGTATATATTCCCATGAATCGGGGCTGGGCAGCTCGGCGATAGCATCCGCCACGGCACGGACTACATCGCCCGCCAGGCAAGGGCTCGTCTCGATGTCCGGCGCCATTTTCAGTGTATTCATTTGTACGATGACGGGCCTCGTCTTATTATTGACGTATAAATCGACGGGAATCTTTGATGCCGATTGTAAGTATACCGGAGCGATACTGACGTCATACGCGTTTGGGCATGGACTCGGGATGGTTGAGCTCGGCAAATACGTCGTGGGCATCGGGATAATCCTCTTTGCATTCACGACGATTATAGGCTGGAATTATTATGGCGAGAAATGCATACAATATGTATTCGGAGATAAATCCATCATTATATTTAAGGTGTTATATATTATGTTCGTGGCGATGGGGCCATTCCTGAAGATCACGACCATCTTTACGTTGGCCGATACACTGACGGGCTTCATGGCTATTACCAATTTGATGGGTATCATAGGCCTCAGGAAAGTCGTCATAGAAGAAACCCGAAAATCTTTCGTGTGAAAGTTATTGACAGGAATGGGAAGCACGCCTAATATTTTCGAACTCAGATTGAGGATGAGCTGTTCTTTTCATCCCGTATTTTGGAGGTAGCGATGAAGTCGTTCGGAATATTTAAGAGAATTTTAGTTTTAATGGGTCTCGCGAATAGTTCCGTTGGAGCAATGATGGGAGGGATCCACGAGGATGATCCGGATCTGATTACCAGGGAAGGATGGGGCAGAGTGGGAGGCAAACTGGGACAAATTTTTCATGTCTCAGCTAATTACAGTGTCACGGTGTCAGGGGGATCTGTGCACCTCCGTCCAGCGATTCCGGAGTACGTCAAGTGGTATGTGCAGATTCAGTCGTCCATTCATGGTGATGCTCCCGGTGGACAGTCGCCCACCCCGGAAGAGTTGGAAGAAAGGTACCTGACCCATAAGGTTGTGAGGGGCCATCCCATCGGAGAGTGCAGAAGGGTGGGCGATAACATTTCCTTAAATCTCATCCTCTTCTTGGTGAGTCCTGACAGCGTGAGCATCCCTATAGGTGTTTTCAGGTGCGGTCCTATTGTCGATTTATTCTCTACTTCCTATCTGAAGGCCGGAGACGGATCTCCGTTTCCTAAGGGATTCGCATCAGAAGTGCGTACTATGGTGATAATGCCCCCTTTCAATCGCAAGGGGATTGGAACGGCCGTAGGGCGACACCTCCTCGCTCGTGCCCCTCTATACCCTGCCGGTTTCAAAGCAAAGATTGTTTTAGCTCCCCAAGCTACAGCTACCCACGTGCCAGCCGAACGTTTAGCCCGTGATTGTGGCTTCGTGGCAGTCCCAGGAGGGGCCACTTTGGATCCTGCTCTCCCGGGAAAGACCTTCCCATGCTCTTATTTTATCTTATCCAGCCCCTGAGCCCGTGGATCCAGAGGATCAATAGCCCATCCATTAGGCACCTCTCTCACGGCACGTTGAAAGACATCCTGAACGATGGGGTGCAATAGAAGCTACAGAGAAAATCCGCAAATCTTTCTTGAAAGTTATTGACAGGAATGGGAAGCACGCCTAATATTTTCGAACGCAGATTGAGGATGAGCTGTTATTTTCATCCCATATTTTGGAGATAACGATGAAGTCATTCGGAATGATTAAGAGGATTTTAGTGGTTGTGGGGATTGCTAGTTGTTCGGTCCAAGCCGGCGAGGATGCGATGAAGGAAATGGTCCTAAAAGATTGGACTGAGCGCCCAGGCGGATTTCATTTATCAGGCACAGACGTCGATCGGTTCTGTTTTGCTACCGTTACCGATCCGGTCAGCGGGGAATTCCTGAAAGTCGCGGTAACCCAATTCAGACTAGATCAAGCCCCGAATTTCGTATATCTTCAACAGAACAACGAGGATCCGTACGGCGACGGGACCCAATTCGGCAAAAAGGCCCTCGAGCACCAATACTTGAGCCGGGTGAATAAGAATCACAAACGCCATTCCGTAGAGCTATTTTTCTGGGTAGCAGACAAGGACTCGCCTGGGAGCGATCCGCGTTGATTCGGCTGGGGCGCTGTCGGGTCAATCGACGGTTACACGTACCAAGGGGCAGATCCGGTGACCTATCGGGGAATTCCTGGTGATGACCCACTTACAAACGTAGCAGAGATTGCAACAGTGATAGATAGATCCGTGTTCCCTAATTCCCAATTTGGTCAGCAGGCAGGGGTAGCAGCCGTCAGGTGTCTGATGCAAGTGGCCCAGGCAATCGGAGCCAGCGGGACGATTAACAACTTCCCCGATTACCTCGTCGGGACTTGTCATCCTGATAATAGATACGTCGCCGACGCACTCACGACAGCTGGATTTAGTCTAGTAGATGGAGGTGTGCCCGCCACTTTCCGAAAACAAACTATAACAAAACTGCTTTTCCAAGTGAACTTAAAAGAGCTCGAAGCACCAGCTCCAGCCCCAGAAGCAGAATAATCTTCAATCTAATTCCAGATAGGTTTATTGGACTAAAACGTCCAATAGGCCTCTCTATAACGTGAAAACATTGGTATTCCGTTTGCTTCGGTTTGTTTGTATACTCTTCTGCATGCTACCCGGTATCAATACTCGTAAATCGTGGATTTCAGCAAGTTAAGTTTAACAAAAATCATTTGGAATGATCATTTGAAGGGGTATAAGGAGCCCCTCATCAAGGCGTCCTGCTGCATGCTGATCGCCGCCGTTTCGACGACGGCTTTCCCATATTTACTGAAACCTTCATTTGATTTCATTTTTCAAAGTAACGATAAGATTGATTTGATTTTTTGGGGAATCGCCATTTTTTCATCGTTCCTGATAAAAGGTATGGCCTCTTATGGCGAGTCTTTTTTCATGTCATATATAGGGCAGAAAATCGTCTTCGACATACAGATGCGTCTTTTTAAACATCTAATAAGGGCGGATCTCGGTTTCTTCAACAATAGTTCCAGTGGAGATCTCCTGTCTCGTTTTTCGAATGACGTATCACTACTGCGGAATGCCATATCGACCACCATCTCCGGATTTGGCAAGGACATTTTAACATTCGTTTTTTTGGTTGGATTGATGGTGTATCGAGACGCCGTCCTCGCGGTATTCGCGTGCGTCATCTTTCCGATTGCCCTGATTCCGATAATCCTCCTCGGCCGCAGGATGAAGAAAATCGTCAATCACACACAGAATGACTTGGGATCATTCTCGGGGCATCTGTCGCAGATATTCCAGGGAATCCGTGTGATAAAGGCATACTGTGCCGAAGAATTAGAGGTCTCTAGAATTCAGGGTAAGATGAACGGCCTCATGCGCCTCATCGTTAAATCGATCAAGATAAAGGCGGTTCTACATCCGATATCCGAATGCATAACCGGTATCGCCATTATATGCGTCCTGATCTATGGTGGGACTCAAGTCATGAACGGAGACCGAACCATCGGGGATTTGATCTCCTTTCTGGGGGCCCTATTGATTTCATATGAACCCATCAGGCGGTTAATTCAGTTGAGCGCCAATCTGAATGAAGGTCTCGCAGCCGCCGAACGAATATTTTGTTTGATTAAACTAAAACCACAGATCCAGAATTCTCACAACGCATTAAGGTTAGCGGATCCTATCAATACCATCGAATTCAGAGACGTTACTTTTCAATACAACTCGGATAAGCAAGTCCTGCAACACATCTCATTCACGATCAATAAAGGGCAGACCGTTGCGTTCGTCGGGAAGAGTGGTTCCGGGAAGAGTACGATCCTAAATCTAATCCCGAGGTTCTATGACACCACGGATGGAAGTATTCTGTTTAATGGCACCAATATTAAGGAGATAGATCTATTTAATCTGAGAGAGCAGATTTCGATCGTAACTCAAGAGAACATCCTATTCGATGCGTCGTTCTATGATAATATAGCGTACGGTAGACAAAGTGCCACGGAGGATGAGGTGATCGTGGCGGCAACGGCGGCTCTCGCCATCGAGTTCATCGAAGAAACTGAAGATGGATTCGATGCTCTAATAGGAGAAAATGGCGTCAGAATTTCAGGTGGGCAGCGCCAACGGATCGCCATCGCCCGGGCCATGCTCAAAAATGCACCGATCTTGCTGTTGGATGAGGCGACTTCCGCCCTGGATGCGGATGCTGAGCAGTCCGTGCAGCAGGCCCTCGAAGAACTTATGAAGAACAGGACAACCATTATAGTGACCCACAGACTCTCGAGCCTCAAGAAGGTGGATATTATATATGTCCTGGATGATGGAGCCATCAAAGAATGTGGCCACCATGAAGATCTCATCGAGCAGGACGGAATATACAAAACCCTGTGGGAAGTGCGCGAAAAATAAGAGACTTCATATATTATGAATCAGCAATCCTAGCTTAATCCCGGCACATTCGAACGCTTTATCTAGGAGCAAATTGATATCAGCAGCAATTTGCACTGATCAAAGATAATTTCTCATAGTTTGGTTAGGCGTAATGCTGTAGGTATCTGACGTCTGTATCGAATATTACCCTGATATCCGATATTCCATACCGCAGCATAATAAGCCTTTCTAGACCAAATCCAAATGCGAAGCCTTGCGCTGGTCCCTCTATTCCAGATGCTTTAAAGACATTCGGATGAACCATCCCGGCTCCACCTAGCTCGAGCCATCTGTCTCCATCCTTGGTAATTCTCAATCTCCCATTTTCTTTGGTATAGCGGCAATCTACTTCCATCCCTGGTTCCGTAAATGGGAAATAACTTGGACGAAGCCTAATATCGACTTCATCTACCTCGAAGAAAGTGGCCACGAACTTTTTGAGCTCATTTTTGAGGTGACCAATTGTGATACCCTTTCTATCGACGACCAATCCCTCTATCTGATGAAACATCGGAGAGTGAGTGGAATCCAACTGGTCATTCCTGTACGTTTTGCCGATCGATATCATCCTGATCGGGAGGCCCATCTTCATCATCGTCCTTATCTGAACGCACGAGGTATGCGTTCTGAGTAAAGTCTCCTCGAGCCCATCGAGGTAGAAGGTATCGTGAGATTGCCGGGCTGGATGATGCTTCGGTATATTCAGTGCATCGAAATTAAAGAAGTCACTTTCAATTTCGGGCCCATCCAACACCAGGAATCCCCTGGAGTGATAATGGTCCCTTATCCGGCGCACCGTCTGCGTTATCATGTGCAAACTACCGAATTGGCCATTCACCACTGGAAGAGTAATATCTAAAGTCTCATTTTTTAATTTTTCAGTGATCGTGAGGATTTCGATATGCTTAAGGCGATTAGCTATCGCTGATTCTATGGAATTCTTTGCCCTATTCAGCCTTTCCCCGAAAAGTTTCTTGTCATCAATTGACAGATGCATCAATTCCTTGAAGGCAAGGGTTAAAACACCGGATTTACCGATAGTCTCCACCTTTATCAGCTCTAGCTCATGAAACGTTAAAGCGCGGGAGATAGAGTCCAACCATCTCACAAGCTTCCCCTCTATGTCTTCAACCGCTTGCATTACCTTTAAGTGTCTCATCTGAAATACCGGCAGATTATAGCAAATTGCCATTCGTGAAGATAGTATCAAACGGAAATGATTCTTTTTAGTATCTCTCCAGAATCAGTTTCTTAATACGTTAATCCGATACTCGAATACCTGCAATCGCTGCGTAAAAGGCGCTACACTTCTTCATGGATAGATTCCCCCTACAATATTAGCATCGATCTTTCTTGGATGAATCCTGAACCAGCCAGAAAATTACTCGCAATAAAAACGCCGTCCCTCGAGCTACCCAATCACATGCAGGACTTATGTCCTGTGTCTGAGTGAGAGTCTGGGCATTGACTTGAATGGGCTTTGGAATTAATGGATCAGTTGGGTCTAACATATGGACCTCGTTCCCACGCTCCTCGTCCAATCCTTGATTGATAAAGTGTGCCAGCAATGAAATAAAAATAGCCTGATCTGTTGTTGGAAGAAACCTGCATCCATCGATTGGCACACTATATACAGGTACACAGTTTCCATCAGTGAGCCGTACCCATTCGCCAAGCCCAACCTGTTTCTCTCCATCCCAAGTCCAGCACCATGCCGGTCCAAATCTGCCGTAGCCCAAACCTTCACTTCCAAGTGGAAACGTCTTAACTAAGGAATTTAAGAGCTCCTGTGGAGGGCAATGTTTTCCAAATACTGTCCGATTAAATACAACACATTCTGGACTTGGTACCAAGTCTCCAAAGAACTGGCGTGCAGCAAAGTAATTAAGAGCCTCTGTGGCTTGTCCTACGGTTAGTTTACTAATAAACGATACAGCATCTGGTGGTAAGGCCACTTCAGCTTCTTCGCCGGAACTTGCATTACCAACACACACCGCTATGATAGATCCAACGACAATGCTACACAGCTTTTTTAATCGTAATTTAATGAACACTACTCACTCCCCACAAGCTAATTAGTCATATCATAATGATACACCATCAACCAATTGATTGAAACAAAATTTCGGATCTCTGGTATGCCCATGATTTTGTCCCACGTAAATTCAAGCAAAATTAGATGAGTACTTGTGAGAGATCGAATCTTCATAAAGTATTAAATTAAATAAAGCAACTATTATTAACTATTTATTCATTATTACTATATACAATAATAGTAAAGGTAATTAAATACATTAGGTGTATTATGCATTATTTAACTAAAATTCTTTTAGTAGTAGCAATATTTTATCATCAGGCGAATGCCAGCAATTTCGTTGACTATAAAATACATCCAGAGAATCTGCTTATAAGCCAAGACCAAGCAGATGGAGCACTGCCAATGCATTATCCTCTACTCGAAGGTCAAATGTATACGGACGATATTAGGGAGCTCGAAGTAAGACTACATGATGGGGATATGCTTAACTTTGCAGCAGCTGGCATTCAGGGGAATGTCATAAGGTTCGCATCAGAACTAAATGATATTCCAAATCCGCTGGGCCTCGCTCATTCTGGACTAGTCGTCGTTGCCACTCCAAGAGAGATAAGTGGTGTTATAGATTATCTATCCAATCCTGCAAATTATGACTTAGACTATAGGCCACAGCCAGAAGCGCTAATGTTAATGCGTGAGTCACTGCGAGGATATCACAGTAATACGCTTATTCCATTTTGTTTGGAAGCGTCCGGAACAGCTGGACAGGTCCTGCAAGGAATTAACCCACATGTCCAAATCACACCTCTGGAACAGGTCATTAGAGATTATGATGGTAACGTTTATGTTAGGCAATTAAGAGTACAAGTTCCACATTGCAAAATGATTGATTTTATAAAATGTAATTTAGTACGTCCATATGAGGGATTAAACTCTTTCACAGAATTGGCAAAATCTACTTTAAAATTGAACCAGACAGAAGACACGAGGAAAGTTTTCTGTAGTGAATTGGCGGCTCTATTCTACAGACAAGCTATCGGACTAAATATCAAGTGTGTAAGTGATGTTATCCCAGAAGAGTTTGGGTCTGGTGCTGGTATCCATGATATTCTGCGAGGCAAGGCCGGCGCAGAAATTGCATTAAAGCAGAAGTTCGTCTATCACGATGAAGATCCAGATCAAAATTGTTGTCCGTGTCTTTTATTGTAATGTAAAAGATCTTGATGAATATAAAATGATATACTCGTTCCATTTTTCAATCATATAAAATTAAGTGTAATGAATGCCTAAAATCCAGCGTTATTAAAGCAAAAAATAATGCGTTTGGTAAGTAGAACGAGTATACCTCCCTGGAAGTCGGATAATTTTGCTACTAGACTCTGTCGTCACGAACTGAATTGTGATATAATCTCTCCATAGGCATTTTGATACCTTGTGTAAGAGGAAAATAATGGAATTAGCACATCACAGACATGACATAACAGATGAGATATGGGCATTACTTGAACCACATCTACCAGGACGTATAGGTAGCTGGGGAGGAATAGCAAAGGACAATAGACTCTTTATAAATGCAGTATTATGGATCCTCAGGACTGGATCTCCATGGAGAGATCTACCACCAGACTATGGAGACTGGAAGAATACACATAGAAGGTTCTCTCGTTGGAAAGAGAAGGGAATCTGGGAGAAGTTACTGGAGATCTTCATAAAAGACCCTGATTATATATGGTTGATGATAGATGCTACCTTCGTTAAGGTACACCAACATGCGGCTGGAGCAAAGGGCGGGAATCAAGAAATGACCGTCTCAAAAGGGGGCTTAATAGTAAGATACATCTGGCCGTGGATGCGACTGGTATGCCAGTCAGAATCATTGTTACAGATGGTACCACGGCTGATTGTACACAGGCTGAATCCCTCATCACCGGAATAGATGCTGAATATTTACTTGCAGATAAAGGGTATGATAGTGATGAGATAGTTAAGAAGGCGAGTAATGTTGGGATGACTGCAGTTATACCACCGAGGAAGAATAGGAAAGAACAAAGGGAGTATGATAAAGAACTGTATAAGAAACGTCATTTAGTAGAGAATGCCTTTTTGAAGCTTAAACAGTGGAGAGGAATAGCCACGAGATATGCTAAGAACTCGAGTTCTTTCGAAGCGGCTGTTCAGATTAAGTGTTTGATGATGTGGCTTGCAATCTCGTGACGACAGAGTCTAGAATTATCTGATTTTTCATCAATTTACCCTTGATGATAACTTAACTGTCTAGATAGAAATGTTTTGCCTGATTATGAAGCGATCTCTGTCTAGTAACAGCATGCAGTCAGTTGTGTATAAAAATCTAGATACCTCCGCAAAAGTGGGGTAGAATTGCCCGGGATATCTGTATTTAATGTCGACGTCAATTGGAATTCGATTCGGATGATCCACGGGGGTTACTCCTCGATGCTTTGCGATGTATCAACGTTGCCTTCGCCGCATGGGAAGACGGTGGTGGGAAGGTCTGCATATCGGACACCCTCAAGAGTATCCTGAAATCGAATGATACCTCCGATCTCCGATCCAAAAACTTCAGGCTTTTAAAGACCTCATATTAGTTCGGAAAATTCTATCTGGATAGTTGTTTAATAGATCTCTTTTCAAGCCTTCATAATCAGAATTATTTGAAGGAAAGACGGCGCACAGACCTGCCGTGTACTCAAATGTACATCAGAATAGATGAATGTAGGTGCTCGACGCAGCAGAAGACTAATTCTGGAGGTTTTTGAAAGATGTCTATTGGCACATGATGTGGGTTTGATTTCTAAGTCAGAGCCCTGGCATTAACGTATTTGACATTGTAATTGCTAGGATTCCCTAGTAATTCTGCTCCAAACCCCTTTAATTTATGTATGATTGTTTCTTCATTATCAGCAGCAACGTCATTTTCTGAGACTTTAACAACCACGATATCTGCCATGCCATTTTGCTGGCCGTCAATATGTCTAACGAAGTACAGAAAGTTGCTTGGGTGGCCTCTACCATCTGGGTTATCAGAAAACAGTTCAAACCAAAATATTTCTGGCGCTTCTCGTAAGCTAACAAACACATCATTAATTCCGCGAATAAAGCTACTCACTCCTACATCATGTCCGGCCATGAGCGCCTGTATCTCTGTTTGCAATAAATAACGCTCTAAATCAGCGACCGTCGGATCAATAACCGGACTTTTATTTGTATCAGACAGGCATTCATCTCCAGCCAATAGATACCAACCAGCATCAGACGTAAAGGCAGCCATAGCTAGTCTTATCTTTACCATTTGTAACAAGGGATTACTATCACTAATGTTTGGATTTATCATTACATTTGCGCGAGTCTTGCAATTCAAAGCAGTTGTACCAGCATCGTGAGAGCCTGCAAAACCAATAACTCCTCTTCGGTATGCAGATGCTCCGCTATTGGTCATTTCTTTTTTTTCGCCATTCAAATGCCGTAGCCATTCATATTCGTTTTTATTACCAATTGCCCACTCTGGTAACGCGTACACATTACTGGTTACATGAGTATAGCCTACACCTCTGTATGGATCGATCGCTTGATCATGAGGGCGGCCATCTCCAAGCAAATCTTCAGCGAAAATCACTGGATCCCGATGACACTGCCTAACGATATTGAGGCACATCTGCGTGATATCACCAGGAACATCTCCTTGGGTTGCCATATCAATCCTAACACCTGTAAACCCGTAACAATTCATCATTTTCCTTATAAATGGCGCCCAAAGCCAATTAACAATTTCTAGTGCAATTTCGGGATTACTGTAGTCAAATATTGCTATATCAGGCATCCCAGGATCTCCATACTCTCTAAACCATTTATTAGTGTCGATGCTATTTTCTATAAAATAACTAAATGTTCCAGTAACTAGCGGAGACTTCCTGGATACATGGTGGAGGACTAGGTCAAAGATCGGAGCAATGTCAAGTCTGCATGCCTCGGCAGTAAATTCTTTAATTTGCTGCATTTCCAAACCATACTTGCTGGGATTACCATCGCTGCCCTCAGAGCTTTGACAATCTATGCGGGAAGGATCGTGCATTGCATACGCAGATCTTTCGAACTGCCCTGGAACCCAAGAAGTACTTCCGTGCAGCATCATGATTGGTGTAAAATTTAAATCACCATGTGATGTTGCCATAAATGGGTACAGCCAAACTGCGTTGAATCCGAGACCGCTTATTCTCTCCAGATCATGTTGCATCGCTTGAAAATCACTATCATACAAACGCGGCGGTATATTATAAATTAGCGCCGGCTTCGTTTGTAGAGGCGCAGCTGAGTATACACAATCGCAAAGCACTGTACTAGTTATCACAGTTAATGTAAATCTGTTAATACTACTCATCATTGTCCTTCCTTCCAGGAATTCTGATTCTGAGCAGTTTAAAAGGAATCTATCAAGAATTCGTTAATTCTCAGAAAATATTTTTTGTAAAAAAATATTAGTTGATAAATATATCATCCATCCTTTAAGCATCTAATCCCATGAAAGCACGCAGACAATTCCGATAAAGCCCTAGATACCCTGTCAAAAGTAAGATAGAATTACATGGGATATCTGTGTTCAATGCTGACGTCAATTGGAATTCGATTCGGATGATCCACGGAGGTTACTCCTCGATGCTTTGCGATGTATCAACGTTGCCTTTGCCGCGTGGGAAGACGGAGGTAGCAAGGTCTGCATATCGGATAGCCTCAAGAGTATCCTAAAATCGAATGATACATCCAACCTTCTTGATCCATACGTCTTCGTCAGGCTCATCAATCAGAATTTCGGCAATTTCTTGAATATTGCCGTGAATGAAGTATCTAAATCCGATGCGGATGCAGCCGAATATTCATCGACCACTAGGTTGGGGTCTGGAAGTAGTATCTCCCTAAAGTTAGTGTTTCATCCCAAAGGACAGATGTATATCCTGGCGGCTGAGCATCTCAAGAAGTCAGATGACGAAAATCTGAATGGCATCATAGATGCGGTGCCGATATATATATGGCAGAGGAACAGAGATCTCCAGATAACGTACTGCAACAAGAAGTATGCGGATGCCCTCGAGACGACTAAAGACGCCGTCATCGCCAGTAATTTACAGCTATTCTCTGGTTCGAAGGCCGACGTGAAATATGTCGATCGAAATAACTGTTTATCGCAGCCGAAACGAGGGTGTGAGCACGTGATAATCAAGGGTAAGCGAAGACTCCTGGATATCACTGAGACGCCGTTCGTCGGATGCCATCCATCGATTGGATTCGCGCTGGACGTCACGGATAATGAATCCCTCCAGGATGAATACAAGAATTACAGGAAGCAAATAGATGAAACATTGGATAATATCTCCATCCCCATCGCGATTTTCGATAAAAATACGGAGCTCATCTTCGCCAATTCTGCGATCACGAAATTGTTCGGGATGGAGGCGTCGTATGTCTACTACGGCAAGAGCTTCTCCGAGATTCTGGATGTCCTCTTCAATAATGGGGCGATCATGAGTCCCAGTGAGGATGACCACTACAAGGAAAAGGTACTGAATCTCTTTTCCGATATCATTGAGCCTTATCTCACGACGATCCACATCAAAAACGGCCGAACCATGAACGTGAGTATTTCACCGAATCATGGAGGTGGCCTAATCTTCATATTCGAAGATATATCGGATAAGATTGCCCTCGAGAGGGAGGTACACTCATTATCCGCCGTCCAGCAGGAGACTCTAGATAATCTGAAGGAAGGAGTCATTGTCTTCGGCTCCGATCTCCGCATCAAGATGACCAACGCTGCGATCAACGAAATTTGGAACAAAAAAGACGGGGACAGGGCATTCGGCACAAACGTCAAGGATTTCATCGTGAGCTCGAGCGAGCTCTTCAGTTCCGACGGAGAAGTAGAGAGATTGATCTCGAAATTCGTTGGAATGGTAGCTCAAAGGATGGATTTTTCAGATACGATTGCGCTGATCAATGGGAAGACGATCAATTACAATTATATACCCCTTCCATATGGCCTGCATTTGCTTCGTTTCTCGGATACCACGGACAAGGCAAGCCTCGAGAAGGCGCTCCAAGAAAAGACCGTCATAGTATCCCAGATCGATAAATTAAAATTTAATTTAATTTCCAATATTTCATTTGAATTACGGGCACCACTGAATACCATCATTGGCTTCACCGAAATATTAGAGAAGCAATACTTCGGCGAGTTAAATGATAAGCAACTTGAGTATTGCCATGGCATCACGGGATCCGTCAAACGATTGGTCGAAGTCGTGGATGCCGTCATTAACCTCGCCAGTATCGAGGCCGGCCAGTTGAAATTGAATTATAACGAAGTTTTCCTGACGAAGTTCATAGACGATTTGATGGCGTTATTCGATGCACGGGCGAGGAGTTTAGATATAATCCTCCGGACAGACTTTACCGATGAACATATCTCGGTCTTCATGGATGAAAATTCGATGAAGCAGGCGATGTTCCACATACTATCATTGAATGTAAAACTGACACCAGCCAGCGGAGAAATAGTAATTTCGGCAGAATTCCCAGTCGAAGATAGCGAATACTTCTATCTCGTGGTATCGAACAATAAGATCATGATCTCTGAGGGCGATCTCGATCGGATCGAAGAGTCATTAAAGATAGATCTCATTAATGGACAGATAGATTCATCATCCGAATTCGGGATAGTCCTGGCGAATAATATAATAAAACTTCATGAAGGAAACTTATCGATAATAAGTGATAGGGGGAACAAAGTAATAATAAAATGCAGATTACCGATCGCCAATAGATCTCCATCACAACCCCCACATATCTAATTTTGCTTGATAATACGCAGCGTCTACGGAGCAAATTCTAGTTACAGCACTCCCTTTCTTTAAATTTATAATAGATCCATTCCATAACTCTCCATAATCAGCTTCTTGGCGTACACCAAAGTACACGGCAGATCTGTGTTCCGTCTTTCCTTCAAATAATTCTAATTCTGGAGATTTGTGACAAGAAATCTATAGACTTGCAAAGCACGGTTCTATCATAATTTCTCTAGGTAGTAGTTTTGTCTTGGAACAGGATTCATGCTAATCATAAGATGTATGGTCTTAGCTATAATGGCTGCTTCTAATGCGACTGGTTCGGAGGCGTCCATTTATTTGATGGGAGGAGATCCCGATCAGTTAATCCAGGTATCGGAGGCTGGGATAAACAGTCTGCGACGCTATCCAGCAATGTACTCTTTTTCACCTGCTTGGACAGATAAAACTTACTCAGCACTGACCCAGAAAGGGATACCTCCTTGTCCACCTCATCCTGGTGATGGACGTTTGTATTACGCTACTGCTTTCGATGGACGATGGAGCACTGTGTCTATAAATGCAGGAAAGTCAACCCAAGCAACAATACAGACTCCACACGTTACGGTCCTACTTCACGCTACTATGAACGAATTGACAGACAACATAGATGTAGTGTTAATGTTATACGCGTCTCCATCTGCTCCAGGTGGTACATTCTCTGAATATTGGAGCAGATGCTGGAATTGGGCGACACGTGTTGGCGGATCGGTTTTAAGTGGGGTTCCTCGATTTATTAACGATTTAAATAGTAAATGGGAGGAGTTATGGTGAGCTTTCGCAAAGAGATCTCTTACAGTAGCTTTTTCTGGATCATATTAATTTGCGGAATGTATTTGCTCGTCGTATCGTGAATATCAGCAAGTTTAAGATCCTTAATAAACAGGATCTTATTTCTCGATTTATGTCCACGTTTAATAATTACTCTAGATTTTGCCACCCTAAAAACAAGGGCGATAAATTCGATGAGGGCATCGTTGGCCTGATTATCATTGGGCCTAGCGTGCACCGATATCTTGAAGCCATCCTGAAGGAGCCCTGCAATCTCCTCGCGCTTAGAGCCCGGTGTGAGGTATACCGTAAATTCTATACCGTCATTTCTAACCTTTATGATCTGCTCAAGAATAGATTTCATTTCTTAGCTCTCCAGTGTCAGCCTCTTGGTACGTCAATACGGTGAGTACATTGATACGGTGTTGTTGATGATGGGTCAAGCACAAATTGGGTACTATACTCGTTCCACTTACCAAACGCATTATTTTTTGCTTTAATAACGCTGGATTTTAGGCATTCATTACACTTAATTTTATATGATTGTAAAGTAGAACGAGTATAATCGAGGGTAGATGGGAAGAAGTCTAATATTCAAGTCCGAGATGCAGGTGAGTCCCTGGTGGGCGTGGGTCAGGGACCTGAAATATACTCATAGCAATTGGTATCAGTATTCTTTGACCCAATTCAAAGGTCGAGACGGTTCCGGTCTTCTTGTTTCCACCAATTCATCAGGATCACAGGAATCTAGAAGAGCTGATGGTTTAAAGGCGTTCTACAAGCTCCTCAACCGGGGCCCGCACTATCTCCCGATACACATCCTTGGGTGGCAGTTCATTGGTAGAGAATCGCCACCCAAGACTTCCGCTCGTAATCTTATAATTGAGCCAGCTGAGAGAAGCAAATGCTAACGAAGAGGCGGTCAATCCACCAATAGTAAGGTAATTATCCGATTGGTTGGGATTATGAGCCAACATCCATCCAGCTCTCCCTGCAGCAAGAACGGCGGCACCAGAAAGCAAGGACAATCCCGCGCTTATGGCCATTCTGGCCCTAGGTAACGGATACGAACCATCCCAGAAGGCCTGAGGTCCGTACTCTTGATCAGAGAAGTGGTTTATCAGTGCGCAGGCGCAGATCGCCAGTTCTCGAGGAATATTTCCTCCTCGGATTCCACTTGCAAGAGTCCCATGCAGTACTTCACATTTTGACCCAGGGTCCAATCTGGCAGCAACCACTACCCATGGTCTCCGAACGGCAGGAGTAGCGTTAGAAGAGACGACTCTCCAACGTATATATTCCAGTGGGAAAGCCGTCTCGAGTTCATCAAAAAAGTGTGTTACCACTCCGAGATGTCTATGGGCCATTTGACGACCACTTAAAACAACATTAAACAGCACATCGTGCTCCCAATGTATATCATGTTCTGCGTTGGAGTTCAGGTTAACAATGTTTACAATATCGCTAACCTGCCTAAGTAGCAACTCGTTAAGAGGTACTCGATTACCAACGTAGGTTGCTTCTATCTCCTTGGGTCTTTCTAACACCTTCAGACCGTCGGAGCTTCGGAGGACAGGCTCTTCCTCCGCCTGGGGGGGGGGCGTATTTTGGCTATCCATGGAGTATGAATTAGGTAACCACAAAACAGCTAAAGCTGGGACTAAAGATAATTTTTTTATCATCATTTTTGCCATCATTTGAAAAACTTATTAGATATAGTTTAATATATTATTAATTAAATATTAGTTAACATGACTCATGATAAAAAGGTTAAAGAATTGAATTCAGATAGTATCCATTCTTCAAATTCCCCTTAGATATCTAATGAGCATTTCTCATGACCTCCTTCACCTTGCTCGCCAAATCCTTTAGGGTGAATGGTTTCTGTAGGAAATGGATATTCGAGTTCTTATCCAGGTCTTTTCGGAATGTATCTTCCGTATACCCCGAAATAAATATGGTCTTCAAATCTTTGAATGTTTTCCTCAGGGTATTACTCAGGGTCGGTCCGTCTATCTTGGGCATCACGACATCCGTAATCAGCAGATCGAACTTTTCTGAATGGGCTATTCTGATGGCATCCTCTCCGCAGTCGGCCTCGAGGACCTTATACCCCTTCTCACGCAGGGCCCGCGCCGAAAACATCCTGACGGAATCCTCGTCCTCGACCAGAAGTATCGTTTCCGATCCGCTCAGATCCCTCAAATTCTGCTTTTGGCCAGCATTTTGAATCGACTCATTCCCAACATAACGTGGAATGAAAATCTGGAAATTCGAGCCCTTTCCGAGGGCAGTTTCAACCCTAATGAAGCCCCCAGTTTGGTTTACGATGCCATACACGGTGGAGAGTCCTAGTCCAGTGCCAGATCCAGACATCCTGCGTATTTCAGAACTCTTCTGAGAAAAGAAGGGCTCAAAAATATTCTCCAACATACTGGGATCGATACCGGTCCCCGTATCGATCACCTCGATCATGACGTAATCACCCGGGAGTGCCGTATCGAATATGCATTTGAACGGCTTATCCGCGAAGAAGTTCTTCGTCCTAACGGTGAGTTTCCCATTGCGATCCATAGCATCCCGCGCGTTCACACACAGATTAATGATAACCTGCTCAAATTGACTGTAATCCACCTTGATGGGCCAAATATCTCGTCCGTGGATTAGCTCGAATTCAATGTCGGAACCAATCAATCTCTTCAGCAAAGACGCTAGCTCAATGAGGATTTCAGTGACGGAAACTACGCGTGGTTTCAGGGCCTGCTGCCTGGAGAACGCCAGGAGCTGCCGTACCAGATTCGCGGCCCGCTTGGCGTTCTGCTTAATCTGAATGACGTCTCCATAGGATGGGTCGTTTTGGGTATACCGCTGTAATAACAGGTCACAGAACCCTATCATCGCCGTCAGGAGGTTATTGAAATCATGAGCGATACCTCCGGCCAATTGCCCCACGGCCTGCATCTTCTGAGATTGAATGAACTGCTGTTCCAGTATCTTTTGTTCAGATATATCGAAGAATTGGATCAGTATTAATCCATCGACATCGTGCCGTTGCGATGAGTAATTCCTGAGTTTGCTCAGGTATGCCAGAGTCACGATCTCACTCCCCTTGAATTTAATCTCGATGGGCTCTGATTTATCATTGGATGTAAAGGCTTTGAGTATATGATTCATGATGCTGTTTGCATTATCCTGCACGAAATCCAGAATATTATTCCCGGGCTGCATGATCTTATTCTTCTCGAGGATTACCTTATCCTGAATCATCGTCGCGAACGATGGATTGATCGCCATGATTTTCCCGGTCTTGGATGCAACGATCGATGGAACCGAGGCGAATAGGAATGCCTCCTGCTCCAGGAACTCGTTATCGCTCTCTTTTTTTGGAGGCTTCACCTCCTCCATCTTGAATATGATCCAAGGCTGCATGGATGATGACGTAGAAAATGATGACTTAATTAATACTGCATTAAACATCGGAACATACCTCGGTTTAATGCGGACTATTTCATAGCTCTTTTGAGATTGTTCCTCTATATTGAATTCATCGATGAACTCCTGGACCTGGCATCCAATGACGTGCTCTCTATTAATTTTCATTAGGTTTGCGAAGGTCATATTGGCTCCGACTATCATCCCCTTGTTATTGACGTAGAAAATACCGAGCGGGAAGTTATCGAGAAATTTTTCCAATTTCGCATTATTTTTATGAATCTTTTCGGCTTCATCGAAGTATTTCGAGACGTCCGTGATGGTGATGACCGACACATCACATCCAATGATTGATTCCGGAGCCGTGACGTATGAGCACGTTGCAATCCACCGCTTGAATTGATTGGGGAGCCCAGTCCCAGCACCACTGAGCATAACTCCATACGGCTTCCCTGCATCAAGCATTCTGAGGAAAGACTGCAGTTCATTAACAGAGATTACTTTATCTATTATCTTTCTTGCGAATTCTTGTTTGGTTGTATAATCGCTTGGATGTGTTGTGTATATGATTTCATCATTACTGTTTAGTGCTATAATCTCTGTGTGGCTCGATATGGCTCTCGATACGGCTCGGATGACATCGGCATAATAATTGAGGGTTTTATTCTTCCTATAAATGATCCGCAAAATGAGGAACATTATGAGTAAGAGGCATGCAATCCCAAGGATAAGGTAAGTATTAGCCGAAGAACAATTTTTCACAATTTGAAAATATAAATCTTCAATTATTTTCAACAATGCTAATATTTCACCAATTGTATTCTGAGAATTATTATAGCAAAAAAAATTGAAAGATTCGTGTCAAATGTTGTACCATCTCGTGCGAGTTAATAACGGGAATTTCAAAATAGTTTATGTTTAGACCCATTTTAGGATATATCTTTTTTTTAGCAGTATCTCTAGCTTTTTGTAATAAATCTGCCATCAAGCAAAGGCAAAATTGGTCGATTGTGTTGTACGGAGTCATTCTGCAGGTAGTATTGGTCTTTGCCATGATCAACATACCTGCGGTGATATCGTTCTTCGAATGTATGGCGAATGGCATCATGAAGCTGAAAGATGCGACGATTGAAGGCACGAGATTCGTCTTCGGGTATCTCGGAGGAGGAGATCCTCCATTCCAGGTGAAGGAGGGTAGCTCCGCATACATCCTGGGATTCCAGGCGTTACCCACCGTCATTCTATTCTGCATTTTATCGTCGGTTTTGACGTATTTGAAGATTTTACCATTCCTGTCGAAAGGAGTGGGGTACATCTTCAAGGTTGTCTTCAAGGTAAGAGAATCCATTGGGATGGTGGCGGCGGCCAGGATATTTGTGGGGCAGTTCGAGGCACCACTTCTGATTAAACATGAGCTCGATACCCTTAAGAAGTCTGATTTATTCATCATCCTAGCTCTGTCATTCACCACGGCATCCGCCGCTGTGATGCCTATTTATGCCGGTGCTCTCGAGGGGATTTGCCCCAACGCCATGAGGCACGTCATTATGTCAAGTGTCGTAAGTGTCATATCGGCCCTGATCATCTGTTCAATAATGGCTCCGTCCGAGGAGAGTGGCGCTACTAATGCTCTTCCTACCGATGCAAACAGCTCTCGTCCGTATACCAGCTTTATGGGGGCATTGTCGAAGGGCCTCTCCGATGGATGCTTCGTTTGGTGGTGCATCGTGGGATCGATGATCGGGATGGTCGCCCTAATAGCATTTGTGAATTGTATACTGGCACAATTCCCATCGATCGGTGGGAGCCCTTTGACGCTGCAGAGTATTTTCGGATTAATTATGTACCCATTTGCATGGCTAATCGGTATTGAAAGCGCTGATCTTTTCGCGGTTTCACAGGTATTGGGAACCAAGTTGGCGGTCAATGAAGTCGTGGCTTATTTCGATTTGGCGAAGGCCAATATTTCCCAGGAAAGTGTAGTAAAGACCATTTATGCCATCACGAATTTCGGCAACTTTTCATGTATTGGAATCACGGTTGGTGGGATGGCGGCTCTCGCTCCTGCCCAGAAGGATATTCCCGTCCTTATTGGAAAAGCATTCGTCGCGGCTTTATTGGCGACCGGATTGTCATCAACTATAATCAGCATATTCTTTTCTTTCTAGGAGTTTATAAAAAATGAGTAATCAGGATTGGTTACGAAATAAAGATGCATGGAAAAATCCTGACATCTACCGAGAAATTTATAATTTTTCCATAGATAATACGGAGGAATACTGGGCGGCCCAGATTGATAGGCTGTCATGGATTAAGCGCCCAGGAAAGATAGTGGAGCCCACGAAATACGGGAACAGTGAATGGTTTTCGGACGGAAAGATCAACGCCTGCTACAATTGTGTCGATAGACACGCCGCCAAGAATCCCGATAAGATTGCGCTCATCTGGCAGAGTGAAGATATCGATGTCTTCGAGCGGATCACGTTCCAGACGCTGAAGGATGAGGTATGCCGCTTCGCTAATACCTTGAAGAAATTCGGAGTCACGAGGAATGATTACGTGACGGTCTACATGCCGATGGTGCCGGAAGGGGTGTATGCATGCCTAGCCTGCGCCAGACTCGGCATCCCATATTCTGCGGTATTCGCTGGGTTTGCCCCGAGTGCACTGGGTATGCGGATGAACGACTGCCACTCTAACTTCATAATTTCGTGTGATGCGAGCGTACGGAGGGGGCAAATCATTCCTCTCAAGGGAAATGTTGATAAAGCGCGCGAGATATGTGATCGAAAAATAAAAGCTTTTATTATTCGGCGCAGGGGAATAGATATACCATGGGATAACGAATTAGACATAGACTACTATGCAGAATCCGCTAAATGTTCAACAGAATGCGAGATAGAAGATACTAATTCATTATCGGAATTATTCATACTCTATACATCGGGATCCGTTGGGAAGCCGAAGGGCGTCGTCATGGGGACCGGTGGATTTCTGCTGTTTTCGTCGATGACACATAAGTATTTCTTTGACATCGACGATGACTCGGTATTCTGGGGATCCGGAGATATCGGTTGGATGGGGGGGCATTCATATTCCCTCTATGCCCCACTCTGCAATGGCGTTACTTCCGTAATCTTTGAGGGCACTCCAACGTACCCACGAGATTCTATCTTCTGGGAAGTAGTGGATAAACATAGGGTTTCGTCACTGAATACGGCGCCCACCGCCATACGAGCCATGATGAAGAACCCAGTTGATAGCCTAAAGAATACCACACGGGATTCGTTGAAACTCATAGGAGTCATGGGAGAAATCCTGAATAGAGACGCATGGGATTGGTATTTCAATTCCGTCGGTAAGGGGAGGTGTCCCTTGATCAATATGTGGGGGCAGACTGAGCTCGGTGGCGTCCCTACGGCCCCGTTATGCAATCTAGATGATATGAAGACGTATGGCCACGTTGGACGTCAGTTCTTCGGATGTAAGCTGGGGATAATGGATGATGATAACCAGATCCTGAATGTACCCGATAAGAGGGGCACATTATTTATTGAGAAACCTTTACCTGGCATGCTCTTACGGATATACGGAAACGCGGATGCTATTACGGATATATATTATTCTCAAACAGATAGACTTCTTTCCAAACCTTCAGAATCAGATCTTATGAAAGAAGATCCGGCACGCAGAACCGCAGCGTACTTGAGTGTACGTGAGGATTCGAGTACCGTATCGACGCAGCAGAAGACTGATTATGAAGCGTTTGGGACGAGGTCTATTGATGGACGGTATTTCACAGGCGATGAGGCATACGTAGACCCCGATGGAAACTACTGGATCACTGGACGTGTAGACGATGTTCTGAACGTCTCGGGGCATAGGACGAGTCCCATCGAGGTGGAGGAGGTCATATCGATGTCGGAGATAGTGGCCGAGGTCTCCGTGGTGGGATTTCCACACCCAATCAAGGGCGAAGGGATATACGCGTTCGTCGTATTGAAACAGGGAGTTACTGCCCAGCAGAAAGCCAATGCTCAACAGATCATTTCTGATAGAGTTAAAGATTTCATTAGTCCAATTACGAAGCCGGATGTTATATCTATAGTAAACGATCTCCCCAAAACACGGTCCGGGAAGATAATGAGGAGAATCCTGAGGAAGCTAGCGTCGGGAGATTTCCAGAATTTCGAGGACATGACGACGATCTCGAATCCAGAGTGTATAAATGAAATTGTTAATGTGATTACTATCGTCAATTTACGCATGCGTAAATGATATCGATCGATAACCTTACAAAGACTTTTGATGGATCGAAAATCGTGGCTTTGGATGGTGTCTCCTGTAAGATTCGTAGTAATGAAGTGGTGGGGTTTATCGGCCCAGATGGAGCCGGTAAAACCACCCTCCTCAGGATAGTCGCCGGAATATTAACTCCAGATTCCGGGAATGTATTGATCAATAGACAGTCTTTGGATTTTAGCGGGAAAGACAGGGATAGGATTTCTGCTAGACCTCTTTCAAAACCTCCAGAATCAGATCTTATGGAAGAAGAGACGGCGCATAGAAGCGCAGCGTACTTGAGTGTACGCCAAGGAGATGAATGTAGGCATTCGAGCACTGGATTGACGCACCAGAAGACTGATTATGAAGCGTTTGGGAAGATGTCTATTGGGCAGCTTCAGGAAATAACTTCTTATATGCCACAAAGATTTGGCCTCTACGAAGATTTATCTATCATCGAAAATCTGAATCTGTATGCGAACTTGCATAATTTGGATAATACGATAAAAGAGGAAGTATTCGATCGAGTCCTAGCGGTCACTAAGCTTTCTCAATTCAGGAAACGGCTCGCGGGGAACCTATCTGGAGGCATGAAGCAAAAGCTGGGTCTAGCCTGTGCGCTCCTGAAGAAGCCCAAGATTCTGATACTGGATGAACCATCCGTAGGTGTAGATCCCATTTCGAGGAAGGATCTAATAGCGATGGTGAACTCCATGCTCGATGAGCATACGACGGTACTTTGGAGCACGGCCTATCTCGATGAAGCCGAGGAGCTTGATCATGTCATCCTCCTGAATGATGGTAAGGTAATCTTTGAGGGATCTCCATCTGAGGCAAAGCGATGCGTCACAAATAGAGTGTATGTTTTTGCGGATATTCAAGAGAAACGGCGCTTTTCAGCGGAATTAATGAAGGAAGACGGGATAATGGACTCCATTATTCATGGCAATAAAGTGAGATTTATAAAGGACCAAGATACGGCGGTTGAATCCATATCCAAGAATATGGGTCGTAAATTCGATGGAGTACGATCTCCGTACAATATAGATCCAGCATTCGAGGATGCATGCATAGACATGCTCGGTGGAATCGTAGAAAAGAGATCTCCACTCGAAGAATATTTTAATACTACATTTTATGATTCCGGCGAGGACGGTATCGTGAACGCCATACATTTGACCAAGAAGTTTGGACGTTTCGTTGCGGTGGATGATATTTCTTTCTCAATCAAACGTGGGCAAATATTTGGGCTACTGGGGCCGAATGGATCCGGTAAATCCACGACCTTCCGAATGCTTTGTGGGCTCCTGAAACAGACTGCCGGAACCGCCAGGATAGCCGGTATCGACATATCGGATATTAATAGCGATGCGAAGGTGATGATAGGGTATATGGCACAGAAATTCTCACTGTATCCAATATTATCAGTCCGCCAGAATCTCGAATTCTTTTCGGGGGCGTATCGCATACGGAGCCAGGAAAAGAAGGGCGTAATCAATCAGATGCTCGAGATATTTCATCTCACCAATTACCAGAATATGAATGCTGCGGTCCTGTCTCTGGGGTATAAACAGCGGCTTTCACTGGCGTGTGCTATCATGCATAGACCACGAGTCCTATTCCTGGATGAGCCGACGTCCGGAGTCGATCCCATTACTCGTCGAGAATTCTGGATGCATATTAATACGATGGTGCATCATGGGATGAGTGTGATCGTCACGACCCACTTCATGGATGAGGCGGAAAACTGCGATGAAATAGCATTGATCTATAAGGGGAAGATACGGGCATCCGGTACTCCGGATGATCTGAAGGACAGATGTAGAAATAGCGAAACAGCGACTCTTGAACAGGCATTCATTGAGATAATCCAAGATGTCGATGAGGCATCGCCATGAAACTGACGATAGTAAAAGCCCTAATCTCCAAGGAAGTAAAACAGATTAAACGGGATGCGAGTAGCGTATTGGTGGCATTCATACTCCCCATGATCGTACTCCTTATTTTTGGATATGGCGTCTCGTTCAATATAGAGAACATCAAGATGGAGTTGGTCAACCTCGATTCCGGAACAATGTCAAATAAAATAACCGATCTATACGCCAGCTCCAAATATTTTAATATTAATAAAGCGGCGACGACGGAGGATGCGCAAGAACGGGTGGAGTCCGGTGAGTCGCAGGGCATCATCATTATCCCCGAACATTTCTCTAAGAAGTTTATACATGGATTGTATGGGATGCAGACGAATCAACGGCCCATTCGTGGGAGCCTTCCTGAGATTCAAATCATTAGTGATGGAACTGATCCAAATACGGCGGCATATATCGAGGCGTATGCATCGGGTATGTTTTATCAATATTGTGCATCCCTAAACAAAACGAAGCCACAAATTTTGAGTGTTAACAATAGGCTGTGGTTTAACTCCACGACCGAGAGTATTAATTTTTTAATGTCGGGGGCCCTGACGATGATCCTGTCCATAGTCGGGACTTTCCTGACGGCATTGGTCGTGGCCAAAGAATGGGAGAGGGGAACCATGGAGGCCCTCATCGCGACCCCGGTCTCCATCTGGGAAATAATTATATCGAAAATAGTTCCGTATTTTGTTTTATGCATATTCTCATTGGTATTCTCCTTGTTGTATGGAATACTAGTGTTTAACGTCCCGTTTCAAGGATCAATTCTTGCATTGACACTGGTGGCCACGGTTTTTATTACGGTATCCATACTGATAGGGCTCATCATATCGACGACCGCTAAGGACCAGTTTGTGGCATCGATGGGAGCGATGGTCGTGACCTTCCTTCCAACGTTCATGCTGTCTGGATTCGTCTTCGAGATCAAGAGTATGCCGCTTTGGCTGCAATGTTTGACCGTCATTTTCCCGGCGAAGTACTTCGTATCGAGCATCAGGACGCTATGCCTCGTTGGCGATGTATGGAGCATCATCTTAGAGAATACGGCGATCCTCAGCGCCATGGCCGTATTCCTGATGTATTCCCTCAAAAAGAAACTGCGGAAGAATATAGAGTAGCTGCTCTAACAGAGTTATTTTATAGTGACCATGTATGGTGTGTTATGGCAAAGGCCTACCTTTTACTTGCATTGTGCTGAGCGATTAGATACAAAGAGAATACCAAGTTACCAAGAGTCGTTCTATCTTCTGGGATTCCATTTCCTATAAAAGTAAGAAGAGTAAGAAATGGATAACTCTCATATTGCAATCCAGTTCCATCCCGACGTAATAACCGCGCGAAGACTGACGTTTCATTTGTCCGAGAATCGTATGAGCTACCGACTCCGAGAATGGTGCGTGTAAAGCAATCCATCTTGAATACTCCTTTTTCCACGAGCGATCGTTGAGTAGCATGATAATCAGCTCTTGACAATAAAGCATGTTTAAGGAACTGTATATTCCAATCTAATGGAAGAATGCTTTGAAAATCGTTTTTATATTGCATGAGTACATTTACCATACGAATAATAGATGGTAAAGAAGAAAGGGAATCAGTGAAACAGAACTGAGCATCGGAGGGATCTGGTTCGGATTGTTGCTGTGTGTCCTGCTCCATAGGTGGTGAAATATCAGCAAGATTCAAGCATGATGATGGAGTAAGCCAGACTTCCGAGTCTGATGATGTGGGAAACCCATATTCCGAGCATGAAGTTTCTACCAATTGATTGCATTCAGATGAGTCTAGTAACAGTGAATTCTTAAGCTGAGACGCGGATATTCCGCCATATATATTTGCAATTACTAGAACACAAATACTAACATGATTTAAATAATTCTTCACGTACATAACGCCTCTATTAAATCAATTACTTTCAATATTGTATTTTATATTTTAAAGGGTTAATAAAGTGTTAACATAATGAATAATATTATTGCTTAGCTAATTAATACTTTCTATCTTCTTGAATAATACTTATGAATACTACTCATTGTCTTATGCTTATTTCACTTAGTACCCGTACTCTTTTTGGCATCAACAATGTTAATTTGCAAACATTCGAGTGGCCTGAGTCCAAACGGTTGCAAAATAAAATAGACTTCTTCCCAAACTCTCCACACTCAGCTTCTTGGTGCGTCGATTCGGTGCTCGAATCCTCACGTACACTCAAGTACGCTGCGGTTCTGTGCTCCGTGTCTCCTTCCAATAATT
>JAISBP010000021.1 GCA_031266135.1 Holosporales bacterium
CCTTCAGAATCAGAATTATTGGAAGGAGACAAGGAGCACAGAACCGCAGCGTACTTGAGTGTACGTGAGGATTCGAGCACCGAATCGACGCACCAAGAAGCTGAGTGTGGAGAGTTACGGAAGAACTCTATTGCTTAAAACGGTAATGTTCTTCATAATAGTCGGTGATTGAAGTCTCCTTCGTCTAGGGGTCTAGGACACCGCCCTCTCACGGCGGCAACACGGGTTCAAATCCCGTAGGAGATGCCATTTAGGTAAATATAATGGGCGCCTAGCTCAGTTGGTAGAGCAACTGACTCTTAATCAGTGGGTCGCAGGTTCGAATCCTGCGGCGCCCACCAGGAAATCTTTTCATATATTCCATTCTTTCACTTTACCCGTTAGCAGCTTCTTTGAAGATACAGGAAGTAGTATTTAAGTTTTAATATATTGCGCTATACTCACTTTGCTTTGTAGGTGTATTCACCGCCTTATTGATGATGCTATACTAGTTCCACTTTTCAATCACATAAAATTAAGTGTAATGAATGCCTAAAATCCAGCGTTATTAAAGCAAAAAATAATGCGTTTGGTAAGTGGAACGAGTATAGGCTTTAAGCATTCATAATGATCATGGTACTCCTTCCATTTAAATTTATGCTCTATTAACGTTTTATTAATGAATTTATGATACACTAAAGTGTATCTTGCATGAATACAAGATACAAGACCCGGAGACCGGACGGCCCCGGGTGGGTGGGGGTTTGGGATGGTGTATAAGAAAATAGCATAAAAACATTAAGAATTCGTTAATTTTCAGGGAATATTCCCCGTGAAACAAAAAATATTTTCCACAGGAATGAAGTATTTATTGATGAATATATTCTATCTTACACATTAGACTCCTTCCATAACTTTCCATAATCAGTCTTCTGCTTCCTCGATCCGGTGTTCAAATCCTCACATACACCAAAGTTCCGTGTTTCCTTCCAATAATTCTGATTCTGAAGATTTGGAAAGAAGTCTAATATTTATCTATAGTTCTCCACCTCATTTATACGGAACATAGATCAGTAAACGCCACATATTATTTCCTCATTTTCCCGTGCGTAATGAGAAATGAAATACCGGCTGCAGTGATTATAAATATTGTACACATTGCCAATGTTGCTCCAGAAATTCCGATGTAATTTGCGTGCATCTCGATTTGTGCTTGTTCACCAGGAAGCCTATAGTAAAGTATTGCTAATAACACGATTCCGATCAATATAAGTGCAACAGTAATTTTAAAATTATTCTTATTATTAGACCTCTCCTCAAACTCTCCATAATCAGCTTCTTGGTGTACATTTAAGGACACTTCTGTTCTGTGATCCGTCTTTTCTTCCAATAATTCTGACTCTTGAGGTTTTGAAAGAGGCCTATTAATTTGGCGTACTGACATCCTATTGGTGAGTATAAATAATGAACATAGCGATACGTAAAGTATAAGCATTCCGATACTGAAGTATAGATTGTTAATCAATAGTATAATGCATAATAAAAACATAATGGCCGCAAAGAAATTCAGGATAGATGTTTGCGGGGATCGACACATAACGGAGCGTAGTGAGAACATTATTAGCCCACACGATAATGCCGTGAATATGATTTCATCTAGGTATTGGCTAATGATCGATAATTCCAGCATCTTGCAGATACCCCTTCTTTTCGGTCCATTTTTCTCGTACCTTAACAAAAAGCTTAAGTTCCACCTTTTTATTTAGTAACTTTTTCATGTCAGTAATCGCGGCATCCTTGATGGATTTTATCATGCCTCCAGAATGCCCCAGAACTATCGCCTTCTGCGAATCTTTCAGGACGACGATCGACTGGTGAATACGGGCCTTCTTCTCGGTCTCAGTCAAAGCCTCCGTCTCAACGTATATGCTATACGGCAATTCCTGCTCCAACACCAAAAACAATTTCTCCCTGGTTATTTCGGATAACATAAACTTCACGTCCGCATCGGTCGTTTGATTTTCTCCGAAAAACCACGGTTCTTCAACTGTATTCTCTATGAGGAATGCAATGAGGTCTTCAATTCCGTCGTTAGTCTTAGCAGATATCATGAATACCTTCTTTATGAAATCGAATTCGATTAATGAATTCGCTATCTTTAGAAGATTTTCTTTACGAGCAATATCGACCTTATTGATTGCGACCACTAACGAATCGGTTCCTTTTTTCATTTTCTCGAGGAAACTGAATGTTGATCTGAGACTTTTGGATGTAGCATCTATCAACAGAAGAATCAAATCAGAATCTCTAAATGAATTCCAGAAATTTGACGAGACGATCTCATCGAGAGATGAACGCACACGAGAGTCAATACAGAAACCTGGAGTATCGGTAAAAACGATCTGGGAATTACCGAAATTCGCAATACCTCTAATTTTCCTTCGAGTAGTCTGTGCCTTATGCGAAATGATCGATACCTTCTCTCCGACTATCGCGTTGAGGAGGGTCGACTTCCCTGCATTCGGCTCTCCGATTATGGAAACGAAGAGACACCTAGTATTATCCATCCAGAGCGTCTTCTCGATAATCTCGTTCCATCTTCTCGCGTCTTTCCTGAGCCTCTATGCACAGCGTGGCCACTGGCCTGGCCTCAAGTCTTTTAATACCTATCGGCTTCCCCGTTTCTTCACAATATCCATACGTTCCAGAGTCAATCCTACTGATTGCGTCATCTATTTTATGGATTAGTTTACGGGCCCTATCTTTCGTACGAAGCTCAATCGTCTGGGTGATTGTGTTACACGCGGAATCAATTATATCTGGCTCAGGCGCGGTTTCAACCAGCATATCCTTTACTTCATCGCCCTCTTTAATGAGCTCCATCTTCCAATTCAATAGCTTCCCCCTGAAATACTCAAGCTGCTCATTTGTCAGATAGTGACCACTTTTCTCATTTGTCATATCCAAACCTACATGGAAAACCCATAATTTATTGAGATATTATACAACAGAAAATGGATTTCTCAATATGAGTCTGTTCCAAATCACACCATACCACGCGAATTGTGAGCCCTACAATCGAACATATCTGCTCAATTCACGATACTATTTGGAAAATTGATGTCTTTCGAAAACCTTAAGAATTAGAATTATTGGAAGGAAAGACAGCGCACAGACCCGCCGTGTACTTGAGTGTACACCAAGAAGGAATTATATCTAGGAGTACTATTTTTGAAGTAGGTAATGCCTTTGTATAACTCAATACCATGTGCTAAAATCATCCTCGATGATAGTGGGATCTTGAGGATATATATGGCACGAGTTACTGTTGAAGATTGTATTGCAAAAGTCCAGAATAGGTTTGAATTGGTTTTGATGGCAACAAAGAGAGCCAAGGATATAGAGCGAGGAGCAACTCCATCGATCCCAAAAGATAACGATAAGCCACCAATCATAGCACTTCGCGAAATAGCCGACGAAACAGTCTCCCTTACTGGACTCAGGGAATTGGCCAAGCGAAACGTCTCTGAGGAAGATTGGACTGGCGAGTCGATACTTGCTGACGTCGTTATTAATGAAGAAGATTTAGAAATGTCAGATGAAGAAATCGATTCAGAGTTGGACGATATAATAGATGAAAAAGAATTGATGAGATTAACTCGTGATATTGATTCGGTCCTGGATGAGCCGGCGTATGATGATGGACCGGATGCGGAGTAGACGTGGCCGTTGTTGTTAGGTTTGCCCCGAGTCCAACGGGCGTCCTCCATATAGGGTCCGTTCGAACCGCCCTCTTCAATTGGCTGTATGCCAGGCATAATGGTGGGAAATTCCTCCTTCGGATTGAGGATACCGATAAGCTGAGATCGACGGAAGAGAATGCTCAGTCCATCCTCAGGATACTGAAATGGTTGCAGTTGGATTGGGATGGGGAGCCCGTCATACAGTCCTCGTGTGTGGAACGGCATAAGGAGGTGGCCCATAATCTCGTCAAGGAAGGACGGGCTTATTTCTGCAATTGCTCTCCCGAGGAATTGGCCCTGAAAAAAGAGGCCGCCATCAAGGATGGTAAATCATACAAATACGATGGGAAATGCCGAGAGAATACCACAAATTATATTGAGGGTAAATCTGTTATCAGGCTCCGATCGGATCTCACCGGAGCGACGACTCTGAATGATCTCGTTCAGGGCGGCATCATAACCGAGAATTCTCAGCTAGACGATCTCGTTTTGTTGAGATCCGACGGCACTCCAACGTATATGCTGTCGGTCGTGGTGGACGATCACGACATGGATATCACGCACGTCATCCGCGGTGATGACCACTTGACCAATACATTCCGCCAGATACAGATATACCAGGCCTGTGGATGGAATATCCCGAATTTTGGGCATATCCCATTGATCTATGGCCCCGATGGGGCCAAGTTATCGAAGCGGCACGGAGCGGCCAGTGCTCAGGATTACATCGATCTAGGGTACCTCTCTGAGGCCATATTTAATTACCTCCTGCGGCTCGGATGGAGTCACGGTGATGAGGAGATCATTGGGCGTAAAGACGCCGTAGAATGGTTCGATATATGTGATGTCGGGCAGTCTCCCGCGCGCTTCGACATGGCCAAATTACAAAATCTGAATGCACATTATATGAAGGCGCGAGATAATGATTCCATCCTTGAATGTATGAAACCTTTCCTGAAGAGAGAGCTTTCGGATATTCAGGCCCAACGCATTATCCGCGGGATGGATAGCCTGAAGGCCCGTGCCAAGACGTTGGTAGATCTCGCTGAGTCATCCCTTATCTACGTGACTGAACCAGATGGCTTCGATGAGGGGTGCGTTAAATATCTGATGCCTGAGAACATCGATCTGCTGAAGGATATGATTGAAATCATCCAGAATTCGGAGTCGATTCAGCAAGACTCCTTGCTGGAAAGTGCGAAATCGCTAGCCAATAAAAATGGTGTGAAGTTAGTGGAGGTTGCGCAGGCACTCCGGAGTGCTCTATGTGGTAGGTTAGTATCTCCCAGCGTCTTTGAGATCATTGAAATATTGGGGAAGGATGAGACTATCCATAGAATCAGGCGCTTCATAAGCATGGATATGTGAGGAATTTAATACTCTACATTAGGGTTGCACGTGCTCATACTCTCATCATGTCTGCTGGGCCAATACTCTGTACATATTTTTACAGTAGAATTAAATACGATGACCTGCATCTTTTACCTTTCATATTTGTTTCGATTGCGATTTTACTCTTCCATTTATCGGTCAATACTATTTCTGAGTACCGTGACTTTATTAGGGGGGTAGATGATGGGAATATAGACGGACCCAAATACAGACTGGTATCTGGAGTAATTGAACCCATAAAGATCAAGTATTTAGGAATTACGGCATTCGTATTGGCATCTTTATCTGGCTTCATAGCCCTCACATTATCTTCTAAGTTATTGATAATACCGGGGATCATCGGGGCTGGGTTATCGATATTTTATAGCGAATGGCCAATTAGATATAAGTACAAAGCATTCGGAGAGATTGGAGTATTTATTGCGTACGGTCCGCTCCTATTCTTTTCGTGTATTTACTCTCTAACAGAACATATATGCCTTAAAGACCTGGCGTTATCTATTCCGATTGGGCTTTTGACGATGTGTGTTCTATTGGCCAATAACATTAGGGATTATAATTTCGATAAAAGCAGAATAAAAACACTACCGACGGTTATTGGGTTGAAAGCGGCATATACCGTCCTGTTCTCGTCGGTACATATTAGTTTCTTATGCATCCCAATATTTATCTACGCACAAATTGTACCGATGTACAGTTTTTTAGTATTAATTGCATGGCCCATAATACATCTCACAATAAAGGCAATAGATAGTAATAGATTTGTTGATATATTTGGAATAATACAGGCAAGCTACTGCATAATATTGGCATTCATCTTAGGATAGTGCTCAAGATAATAGCAGTCAGGTTTAAATATAATCAATAATAATTAAAAGAAGTATATAAATAGCATTTGTTAAATAATTCTTGAATTAAAATACTATGATGAGGTATAATTGAAATAGATGCACACATCTGTTAAAGGTAACGATCATGAAAAAATTCGGGATATCGATTACGGCCATAACGATATTATTTGGCCTCACAATAATGGAGGCAATATCCTCTATTCCAAATTTTACGATTCAGATAGGTTCATCACTAGATGAAAATGTAAATCTGATAGAAAGACAAGTTGATTCTCCGTTCAATGGCGAAGTGAAAGTTATTTCATTAAACAACGAGGTAGCTGAGAGTGAAGCAGGAGTTCCGTTTATAGAAGTATACATCCTACCCGATGAAACAAATCCAATGCTGGTTGGTAAATTCCAGTACAAAGGGTATCGAATAGAGACTCAGAACGGAGTTAAAAACAACCAACCATTTAATCCATTAGAAGGAAGAACGGATCATCCGGACGTTTTATTAGACCCAGGAGTCGTAACTGTTATAAGACTCAAACACATCCCTAACGGAAAGACCGCTATAGAAGCCGAATATTACGACATTGTGCTTAAATTCGACCAATCGAGATGGGCACTTCTAGCGAAAATAACGAAAAGATAGATGCTTCCTAGATATATTTGGCATATTAATGTATCAAGTATGTTAATAGAGACTATAAATTAATATTCCAAAAAATTAACGGTAATAAACTCGCGAAAAACAATAATTGAGGATCGCAATATAACCAGGTATAATAGATATGGGGAGATAATTCAGCAGATTACAAAGATGAAAATAAATAGCTTGGCAGCCATAAGCGCGATATTGATAATTGTTTTTGGATTAAACAAGGCGATATCAGGAGAACAACAAACTATAACTGGGATGGACATAACGGTAGGACCAACGCCACCTGAAGACGAAGACTCAGACCCAAATCGGTGCATGAGGTTCGAAGTCGGAAAAGACTCAATGAAAGATAATCCAAGGATTGTATTCCTTACACCAGAATGCTTTGATCCAGACGGTGGCCTCACGGTGGTGTTGTGCCCAGCAGATAGCGTCACATCCTATTCACCAAGTTATCAAGTTACTCAAGTCACCGAAGGTCGAAGAAACGAGCGGTACTACGACCCAATCGACTACGCAACATGGGAAACCGACGGAACAGATTCTCCCAAAGAAAAATTAATACAATTCCAAATCCAACAAAACCAGTTGATATGTGTACGAATAGAATTATCAAACGGTGCAGCATATGACGGCATGCTAATATTGACTGGAACAACAATAAGGGGATGGGGAAGACAAATAGCAGAGCCTGGATCCGATAATTCCCCTCCTCCCACACGCAAAACTTCCGATACAACGGAAGAGGAGGACGGAGACTACTAGTTCCTCGCCTCTGGATATATTAGAGATCTGATTCTGAACATTTCTTAAAGAGTGCTGTTCTATCGTGAAAAAACGAAGATCCTATCCACTCGATTGATATCTTTTACTACCTCAACCACCTTTAGCTTGGTATTAACCTTTTCTATCTTTTCACGTTGATCATATCCAATTTCAAGAAACAGTATGCCATTTTTTTTTAGAAACAGATGTGCAGTTGAGAGAATGGTAGAATGAGCATCCATACCATCTTTCCCAGAAATAAGGGCTATCCTTGGATCAAACAATACCTCGGCTGGTAATTCATAATCATCGGCTATATATGGAGGATTAGAAACTATTGCATCGTATTCTCCTACGACCTCAGAGACCCAATCGCTTTTCTGAAATTTGCACAGTTTAACCAGGGTTAAGGCGTTTGCATTGTGCTGAGCTACCGCCAATGCCTTATCATCTATATCGATAAAAAGGCATACAGAATTCTTGTAATAACTCAAAATAGAGAGCCCAATACATCCGGTTCCTGCTCCGAGATCCATAATCTCATAATGCCCCGTCTTATCTGGGAAGTATTTCATGAAGAGGTCGACTATTAATTCCGTCTCTGGTCTTGGATCCAATGTATCACTACACGTCTTAAACTTAATGCCATAAAATTCCTTTTGCTGAATAATTTTAGAGATCGGCTCTCCCAGTGCTACTCTTTCGATGTATTTCAATAATATTTGCAAATCAGCATCCGTTATCTGGAAATTCTTTTCGAAGAACAGGGAGGTATAATCTTTCTCAATAATACTCCCCAAAAGAATCAGAATTTCCTTTTCGGTAACACGGTAGCACTTTGCTAGTTGAGCTATATGGAATTTTGTTAATAGCATCTCTGTACCAAATATAATCAGGAATGGCTAGAGATTATCGTCATAAAATTGCAAGCCAATAACAATCAAGCAATTAATCAGAATATATCATCTATCACTGATTATCATGGATTACTTCTTTAAGTCAATCTCTAGCGAGATTTACCATCATCCTCAGAGAATACTGGAGTCATCAAAAAGAGGTCAGTTACTCGCAAGAGGTGAAAAGTTCGTCGCCTTCGCAGGAACAAAACATATCGGGTATCATTGGAATTCGAACTAAAGGACGTCTCCTGTAACTTTCTGACGAGTCAGTTTTCTTTTCGAGCATTGATAGAGTTTCTCCGACACCGTTCACAGAAGACCAAGATACTATAATTGCTACAAATCCGCCAACTATCGATATATGAATTACTTTTTTCATAATAATCCTCCCACTTTGATAAACGCTAATCCTCTTTCGAGAGGATATCCTCTTAGATCTCAATGGGTAGGGTGCTATATTCTCATTAAGAAATGGTTAACGTTATGATATGAGATAGTCGCATAATATTATCCTTTGTTACAACATATGGAGAAACCTCTGCATAATGTTTTAATTCCGTAAGATATCTCAGTCATATAATTATAATAACTTATTCTATTCTGTGCTTTAATTTCAAAGAACATGTCAAACTTCATCCTTAATCTTTTATGCAGTGATCTCTTCTGGAGGTTTTGGAAAAAGAACATTTCCACTCCTGAAGCAGAATGATCTACTTCTTGTCGTACGTATATTTCTGCCATATAGATATACACGCCATGAGTGTACCGAATATATTACTCCAAACCACGAATGCCGATCCGTTATACAGGCCGTATATTACCCACGTCACGGAACATACCAGATAATTAAGTAGCATCAACAGGGAGACGTCGTCGGTGGATTTCGTCCTAAACGACTTGTACACCTGGGGGGCTATCCCGATGACCGTCGTCGTAAAAGCTATCGTACCCCAAAACCCTTCCCAAAACGCCATGGGCTTCTACGAAGCCTCGGAATCATCCTTTTCTTTCAGGGCGAGACCCAGGATATCGCCCAGGCTAGCACCCTCCTTATCGGTAGTGCCAAATTGCTCTACGGCCTCTTTTTCACGTTTGATCTCGAGACCCCTGATCGTCAGGTTAACTACTTTTGCGCCCCTATCAATACCTAGGATCATGGCCTCGACTTTCTCTCCGACCCTCATGGCATCCGATCTCTGCCTGTTTTTATCGCTGGAAATATCGCCCTTCTTAATGAATCCGGGCAACCCATCCTCGAGTTCAACATCGACACCTGCCTGATGAATTTCTTTTACCGTCACGAACACGCCATCCCCTTTCCTATCGATCATCTTCGTCAATTCCGCATATGGATCGTCTTCCAATTGTTTGATCCCCAGATTGATGCGTTCCTTCTCGGGATTCACATCGAGGACTATCACCTCTATCTTTTGCCCCTTCTGTATATCCTTCGATTTATCGTCCTTAGTGCCTGAGTGCCACGAAACATCGGATACATGGACCATTCCATCCAATACATCATTAACGCCCACAAAAATTCCGAATTCCGTGATGTTCTTGATGATGCCTTCGATCTTGGTCCCCGCCGGATGGGTCTCCTCGAACTGCTTCCACGGGTTCTCCTGGCATTGCTTCAGGCCCAAGCTAATCTTACGTTTCTGCGGGTTCACATCCAATACAATGACCTCGATTTCCTCACCGATCGTGACCAGCTTGCTTGGATGAATATTTTTCCTGACCCAACTGAGTTCTGTTATATATATCATCCCTTCTATACAATCCTCTAGTTCAACGAATGCACCATAATCCGTTACATTCACGATCTTGCCTTTATATTTGTTGCCGATGATGTATCTTTGTTCTATGCCTTCCCATGGGGTCTTCATGAGCTGCTTCATGCCCAGGGAAATTCTCCCTGATTCTCTGTTGAACTTTATGATCTGGACATTGAGTGTATCGCCGACCTTCACTAAGTCCGATGGCAGCGAAACTCTTTTCCACGACATATCCGTGACGTGGAGGAGACCATCGATTCCACCTATATCAACGAACACACCATAATCCGTAATATTCTTGACGACCCCGGATAATGTCATCCCCTCCTCGAGCCTCGACATAATCTCAGATTTTGCCTCGTTACGTACCGTTTCTAAGACGGCCCTCCTGGAGACTACGATATTATTCCTCTGTTTATCCATCTTCAGAATCTTGAAGGGTTGCTTTAGATTTAGGAGAGGAGTTATATCCTTCACGAGCCGAAGGTCAACCTGGCTTCCCGGCAGGAAAGCCGTTGTACCATCTATGTCTACTGCATATCCTCCCTTCGTTCGTCCAGTAATTATCCCTTCGATTGATTCACCGCTCTCTAGAAGAGATTCTAGCTTCGACCAAACGGCTTCCCGTTTAGCCTTCTCAATACTCAGGACTGGTTCACCATTCCTATCCTCGAACCGTTCCACAAAAACTTGCAGAGTTTCTCCGACGGCTACGCTATCACTTCCCTTCAGAGTCTTAACATCATTTAAAAATAGGCGGCCCTCGGCCTTGAGACCAACATCGATGACGACCTTGTCGTTCTTGATTTCAACGATCGTTCCAACGACGACTCTTCCTTCGATTGAATCTCTTCCAAATAACGATTCATTTAAAAGATCAGCAAAACTGACCTTTTCTTGAGGATTTCTAACGTTCATAGACACCTAAAAAGACGAAGCAAAGAATCAGAAGGACTTAAATTAACACTCCTAAGGATCTCGCCGATAAAAAGGATTGCACCACTGCATGACAGTTTATCAAACAAACTCTCACTCAGTCAAAACAAATACGCTTAATCGATGTATCCGAGTAAACATGCACTATGTTAATTAATTCTTAATTAAAAACAAGTATAATATGGAAAAGTTATAGTATTAATACTTGGATAAATCGAGAGGCTTATTATGAAAAAAGTAATACAATTAGCAATATTAAGTATCTTTGGAACAAATATCGCCATAACTCACATTGATAAATACGTAGATATACCTCACGTTGTTGCAGGAGCAGTTGGTTCGGTTTTGGGAGCTGGAATTGGAAGAAGTATCCATCAACTTACCGAGATCAAATTGGATGATACAGAGAACATATGGATTCCCCAGATCATCAGAGATCATTCAGACATACCGGCGGCAGTTGTTGGTGGCGGCCTCGCTCTTCTCGGTAGCCAGTGGCGTGGCCTAAGGATCCGTTCGTGGTATGCCTTCGGAAAAATAATAGTAGCCGGAACAGCCTTAGGAGCTGCTAGCAACACTTACATTGAAGGCTTGCGGTTCCCTGTGGTATTCGCTGCACTTGGATCTTTTGCTGCTATTGGTACGTACGATTATTTATTTCCATCCAGTGATTACCGCTGATCTGTCTGGACATACTCAAAGATATCGATTATCCAGAGGCTTGAGTGTGCTTGTTGCTTGAAATCAAGTCCAATCTTGCAATATTCTCAAAGCTGAAGGATAATATACATGTGCGGGAAGTAGCGCAGCCTGGTAGCGCACTTGCTTTGGGAGCAAGGGGCCGGAGGTTCAAATCCTCTCTTCCCGACCATTTTTGGCTCATTCCTATTTGCATGGCTTCCAAAATAGCAATGAATATTTAGCTTGAGAATAAACTATCCTCTCGGCAAGAGAACGATGAATGTGGCCCCTCCATGGTCTTTCGATCGTGATACTGATATTTCTCCACCGTGATCCGTTATGACATCCCTGGCGATGCTAAGGCCAAGGCCGACCCCAATTTCGTCGTCCTCGTGCGTCCGGGCTTGATTCCCGCAAACGAACGGTGTAAATATATCATCCATAATATCCAGGGATATTCCGGGGCCGTCATCCTCAAACTGAAATATGATACCGTCATCTTTGGCCATGAAATAGATATAAATATTTGAGGCGTACTTTTTGGCGTTCGATATTATATTGCCGAATGCACGTTTGAGTGATATATATTTGATATATACTTCGATTGCCCTATCGCCCTCAATTAAGACATTGAAATCACCGGTGGTATATTCATTCGCTAGTTCCCGAAGGAATTTCCCCAAATTCCAATGCGCAAACATTTCTTTATTTTGATTCGCCGCATGAAGCGTGAAGTTTTCGGTGATCTTCACGATGGTATCGATGTCTTTCTTTAGCAGTTCTATTTCTTCGGTAGTATTCATCAGTGATAACTGTAATTTCATTTTCGTTAAAGGGGTACGGAGATCATGGGATATCCCCGCCAAAGTCTTCAGACGATCATTCATCAAGGCCCTGAAATTGGCCTTCATATCGCAAAATGCAGCCCCGGCCATTCGGATTTCCTTCGCTCCTTCCGGTTTGAAGTTATTCGTATCGACTCCACGTCCGAATTCATCGACAGCAACGGCCAGCTTCTTAATTGGACGCAACTGATTCTTCAGGAATATGAAGGCGATGATTAGGAGGACTATGGACGATGCCAGCCCCCACCCCAATACAATTGGTATTATCCTCGTATACATACTTCTTCTGGGGAATGAAATCTTATAGACATCTCTATTATTTTGAGCCGCAATATATACCATAATTTTATTATCGAATTGCTTGATATAATAATTGAATATCTCTTTATTGTGGAATGCGTTGCGTAGACGCCGATATACCTTATTATTCTTTTCTATACCCTTTGCTCCGAGATGAGTATTTTCTAATATCGATATGTCGATGTTCATTTTTCGTTGCAGTTGTAAAATAAACGAATCAGAGTAACCAATAGGACTCTTCCCAAACTCTCCACAATCATCTTCTTGGTTCGTCAATCCGGTGCTCGAATGCTCACGTACACCCAAGTACGCTGCGCTTCTGTGCTCCGTCTTTCCTTCCAATAATTCTGATTCTGAAGATTTCGAAAGAGTCCTAAGATCCAAAACACTGGATACTACCCACACATCTCCGGCCATCTGATCGGCCATCGTCTTCATGACGGATTCCGTATACTTCCCAAAGAACAATACTCCGAATATAATCTGAGATAGAATGACGGGGGTGGTAAGTATCCAGAAGAACCTCGTGGAGATGCTTTTCGGCAATACCTTATCAAGAAATAATGAAGAGTTTAAAATTAGCTCTACCTCCTCATGGATCACAGACTGTATCATAATAACGTAAGCTATCATTGATAAAATGAAAAACTTGTCGAGTAAATTTATCGTTGTATTATGCTTGGCTTGTCTATTGACGTCATGTCGGAAAGACGAGGAGAAGTCCATTGAGTTATCGATGGATGCCATTACAACCAATACATTCATAAAGGAAATAATAGAGGAGGTCGATCGGAACTACGCCGATGAAATAAGCCGAGAAAAACTGGAGATAGGTGCGATCAATGGGATTTTGGGAGTCCTCGATGAGCATTCGATGTATATCAGTCAGGATGAATTCAATTCATTTGCCAGGTCCACAAGGGGTTCCTTCCTTGGAGTCGGAATAGAGATTCGTCAGGTAAGGGATGGCGTGGAAGTGGTCGCCGTAATCGATGATAGTCCGGCATCGATCGCTGGCCTCAAGGAATCTGACCTCATCGTCAAGATTGATGACCTCGACGTTGCTGAAATGCACATGAAAGAAGTCATCTCAAAATTAAGCTCGGATTCAGCTCTGAAAGTAAAGCTATCCATCGTCCGAAATAAAACCGAGAAGTTCGATATTATATTGAAGAAATCGGTGATACAGCTGCGGAGTGTAAAGACTGACTTCATCTCCGACATCGCGATATTGAGGATTACCTTCTTCAATGATGGGACGGTCGCCGACACCACCAAAGCCATCAGAAAGATCATCAAGAATAAAGTATCTGGAGTTATATTGGATCTCCGCAATAATCCGGGGGGAATAATGGAGCAGGCCATCAGAGTCTGCGATCTATTCCTAGGGAAAGGTAAGAAAATAATCGAATTTAAATCGAGGAATAAAACTGATTCAAGATCAATATTCTCAAATGAAACTGACCTATTGGATGGCATTCCGATGGTTGTTCTGATTGATGCTAATACGGCATCGGGAGCAGAACTCGTCGCCTCATCATTGGGGGATAATAAACGGGCAATTCTAATCGGTGAAAAAACGTATGGGAAAGGGTCACTTCAGACGATCATCCCAATTCCCGGAAGGGGCGCCATCAAATTAACGACGGCATATTTCCTGTCCCCCAACGGTAAACAAATAAATCAGATCGGAGTGATACCGGATATAGAGGTCGAACGAGAGCAGAAGGTCATAGCTCCAGAAAACAACGAAGCCCCCAAAGAAATTGGACAAAAAGAAGTGGCGGTGGTGGATACCATGATCCAACGAGCAATCGATCTACTGAGGGCACTCTCCGCCCTGAATGAAGAGAATAATACGAACAATTAATTATTATTTAACCAATATTTGTTAAAATACTAAATACAAAGATAGCTTGGGGAAGAAGTTGATGAAGAAATATTTTAGAATTATAATTATCGGTATGCTACCTATCTCATGGGTGGGAGATAGTTCGGCAAGTAATGACGATGGGAAGTATACCTTTGATCCTTCTCCGGATAATTGCCTAAAATCGTTCTCGAGTGGCGGAGAGGAGTGATTGGCGAGTCTGTTGGAAAGAGGTCCCGGTCCAGACACCTGGCTTTATCTGGGCCGGAAGGTAGGGGAACTGGGTATCGAAGGAGTGTGGTCTAGGGAAGTATGCACGAGACATGCCGAGCGTGCCTTGGTGATTGCGAGTAAGGATGCCGAGTTCATTGGAACGTTGCTTGCTGGGCTCCTTAGGGCGACCCCTGAGATGGCTCAATATCTAAGATGCGGGGTTTCAATCCCTTCCAAATCCGGGGACAGTATTCAGAATTGCCGGGTTGGGTTAGGGTTTCGGCCAGGTGGTGGTTATCCTCTCTCCCTCCGCGAGCTGAAGTCGGCCCCTGATGATGACACGGTTCATGAGTTGTACTATGATACGGCTGTCTGCGTGTGTGCTTGGGTCAACGATCAATTGTCTCATCGTTACGGGGAGTGGAAAAAGAGTGGGATGGACTTTATCCCTTGCCTCATTATAGGACTCCGATAATCTATGGGTTAACTGCCCTGTCTGCTGGTGCCGTCTTGTCCCCGGTGGGTATTCCTTCCATAAATGGATGGCATCTTCGACCAAGAAGGAAGAGTGCCTTGCCCTTCTTGGGGTAATTGCTTCTGCTGGAATTGGAGGCTTCGCTAGTTGGTTTAATTATCAGTTTACTCGCTTTGAACATCGTACTGTGGATGGGGATCTGGATCCATCCTACTTCGATCTCAATTAATGCGGTGGGTTTGCCCCCTGAGGGCCCTCTCCCCCCTGAATGAAGAGAATGTCGTACATAATTATACATCCTAAAAGTTTCATATATTATTCAGGGAGCTCGAATGAAATGCATTGATTGAATGAATTTCGCCTATCATTATTTGAAAACTCTATGAGAAATAAGTATAAAGTAAACATAAAAAATACTCTACGTTAATAAAATCTTAAGATTTTTTCCTCATAATAAGCAAAGACCATGATGAGAGAATTGTATCATCAAGTAAATAGTTGAGGTGAAAGGATGAAAAATAAGAAATTATTAGCTGTGTGTCTTGCTCCATTTATAATAGAAGTCAATACTGGGGAGGTCTTCGGATCAGATTCTCCTGACGCTCAGAATGCAAATACTAATGTGCCTCAACCCCAAGATGGGCAGCAATATGGTGGTAATCCGCCGAATCCTTATGAATCTCCTGATGGTGCGGCGAATCCAGAGCAGCCTGCTCAGGTGGAACAACAACCGCCTCAACCTCCCATTGAACAACAGGTGAACGAGGTGCCGGCAGCTCCTATAGCAGAAGTACAGCCTGCGGCTCAGGATCAATTCAATCAGAATCCAGAACAGCCTGCTCAAATGGATCAACAACCTCCCATTGGACAACAGATGAACGAGGTGCCGGCAGCTCCTATAGCAGAAGTACAGCCTGCGGCTCAGGATCAATTCAATCAGAATCCAGAGCAGCCTGCTCAAATGGATCAACAACCTCCCATTGGACAACAGATGAACGAGGCGCCGGCAGCTCCTATAGCAGAAGTACAGCCTGAACAGCCTGTAGCTCAGGATCAATTCAATCAGAATCCAGAACAGCCTGCTCAAATGGATCAACAACCTCCTCAACCTCCTATTGAACAACAGGTGAACGAGGTGCCGGCAGGTCCTATAGCAGAAGTACAGACTGAGCAGCCTTTGGATCAAGCACCAGCAGAAACAATAGCTCCAGTTGCTGCGGCACCAGCACAGCAGCCTTTGGATCAGGCACTAGCTCCAGTTGCTGCGGCACCAGCACAGCAGCCTTTGGTTCAGGCACCAGCAGAAACACTAGCTCCAGTTGCTGGGTTAGCGGCGCAGCCGCCTTTGGCTCAGGTACAAGCTCCA
>JAISBP010000006.1 GCA_031266135.1 Holosporales bacterium
GATGGATCTACGGAGCCATCCTTAGACGGTAGATCCCTGATGTGCCCATAACTAGCGATGACCTTATAGTCGGTTCCTAAATACGCCCCGAGAGTCTTCGCCTTCGCCGGTGACTCAACAATAACCACTCCCTTCAACACAGGTGTTCTCGATCAAAATTGAAACATACCTACATGAAGAGAAGACTACTTTATCACCCCGCGCTTTGACAAATAGTTTTTATGGCGGAGGAGTCGCAGTTGAAACACTTTGCAGAGAGTTTCTTCGTTCATGCAGGTGGTTTAAACACGCGTCACGTGGTAGCTCTGATGAGCTCGTACACTCTCGTTGTACATGTCATGACGTTATGGTACAATCTGGGCAGACAATGCGAGTGATATCATATTCGTGAAGAAAAATACGAGGAATGTCCTGGTTTGGGTTGGGCTCATTGTATTCTTATGCCTCCTGACCAATCCGTTCGATACAAAACTCATGGGAAATGGGCCCAAGGAATTGCCATATTCCGCTTTCATGAGGGCCGCAGCCAATGGAGATGTTAAGGAAGTACTAATCCGTAATACCACCTCAAAACTGGTTGGTAAGTTGGTGAATGGTACAATATTTACGACGGTTGCGCCGATAGATCTCCATATGGTCGACAAGCTTTTATCGAACAATGTTGAGATCACGGTCGATACCGGAGAATCAGGATGGGGCAATTTATTCTCACAGCTTCTACAGTGGTTCCCTATTCTGTTACTCATAGGCCTCCTGATATATTCATCACGGCAGATGCAATCCGGAGGCAAGGGCGGCATCGGCGGAGGCCCACTTGGCATCGGCAAGGCCAAAACAAAGATGTTCCAATCGAAAAAGATGAATGTGACCTTCGCAGATGTGGCCGGTATCGATGAAGCAAAACAAGAGCTGGAGGAAATTGTGGATTTCCTCAAATCGCCCCAGAAATTTCAGAGATTGGGTGGGAAGATTCCACGGGGGGTCCTCCTGGTCGGAGATCCAGGGAACGGTAAGACACTCTTGGCGAAGGCCATCGCCGGAGAAGCTGGGGTTCCATTTTTCAGTATCTCGGGATCCGAATTCGTGGAAGTCTTTGTTGGGGTAGGTGCGAGCCGAGTACGAGACATGTTTGAGAACGCCAAGAAGCATTCTCCATGCATCGTATTCATCGATGAAATTGACGCCGTCGGCAGGAAGCGAGACTCCGGCTTTAGAACGAGCAATGACGAACGCGAACAAACACTCAATCAACTATTGGTGGAGATGGATGGATTCGATGGGAACCAAGGTGTCATCGTTTTGGCGGCCACAAATAGGCCAGATGTGCTCGATGTTGCCCTCCTGAGGCCCGGGAGATTTGATCGTAGAATTACGGTACAGTATCCAGATATGGCCGGCCGTGAGAAGATTTTATTCGTTCACGTTAAGAATGTCCCTTTATCTCCGGATGTCAATCTCAAGACAGTGGCACGTGGGACTCCCGGATTCTCAGGGGCGGAACTCGCGAATCTAGTTAATGAAGCGGCTCTTCTAGCAGCACGAGATAATAAGCTAGCAGTTACGATGCGAGATTTCGAGATGGCGAAGGACAAACTCATCATGGGGACCGAGAGAAAATCGATGAGCATGACGGATGATGAGAAGAGGATGACTGCGTATCACGAGGCTGGACATGCCCTCGTAGCCCTTTTCGTTCCGCAGTGCGATCCAATCCATAAGGTGACGATCATTCCTAGAGGTGGTGCACTCGGTATGGTCGTGCGTCTTCCTGAGAAAGATAAGGTGTCCATTTCAAAGACTGAAGTCCTATCAAATATTAAGGTTGCGATGGGGGGAAGAGTTGCAGAAGAAATAGTATTCGGATCCGAGAATATTACGACGGGAGCAGCTCAGGACATAAGGCAAGCTACCGACATCGCCAAGAAGATGATAATACGATGGGGAATGAGTGGAAAACTAGGGTTTAGATCATTCTACGATTCGGATGGATATTATATGGAGGCGAGTGATCAGATATCACAACTTACGTCCGAAACTATCGATACTGAAATCAAGGAGCTCCTCGATGTATCGTACGCCGCCGTCAAAGAGATCGTCCTAAAGAATAGGGATAAACTCGAGGCCATCGCGACGAAACTCATCGAAAGGGAAACCCTCACCGGTGACGATGTGAAGAAAATATTGGCGGGAGAGGAGATAATCGATAGTCCAAAGGACGACGTCCTAAACTCATCGGAAGCATTCGCCTTGGGAGGGCTTCCGAATATGGGCGGGAAAAGCAAGACATGAAAAAAATTAGACCTCTTCCGAAACCACCAGAATCAGATCTTATGGAAAGCGATACGGAACTAATTGATTGTATAATTTCCGTAGGTTATAGGATTAAAGAATTGATGATATATTTACCAGTAAATATTTCATTTTTCAATAAAATATTTTTTCTAAAAATTAACGAATTCTTAATGTTTTTATGCTATTTTCATATACACCATCCCGAACCCCCACCCACCCGGGGCTCGCCTGCCTTCCGGGCTTGTATCTTGTATTCATGCAAGATACACTTAGTGTATCATAAATTGTTTAATAAAACGTTAATAGAGCATAAATTTCATGAAGATATAAATCCGGCAATATCAATGAGGTGGATGGATGCATATACGTGAAGATTCGAGTACCGTATCGTCGCAGAAAACTGATATTAGGAAGGAATCTAACATATTTGGGACCGATGGCGTTCGTGGTCGTGCCAATGAAGGCTATATCACGCCAGATAAAGTCACAACATTAGCGGTCTCCGTAATTAATTATTACAACTCTACGAGTCACGTTACAGTGAATAACAAGTTCACCGTCGTGATAGGGAAGGATACCAGGTTATCCGGATATATGCTGGAGCCCGCATTGACGGCTGGGTTTATATCGGCCGGAGCCAACGTCATCCTTTTGGGACCAATACCAACCCATGGTGTCGCCTTCATTACGCGGTCCCTGCGGGCAGACCTGGGAGTCGTCATTTCTGCATCTCATAACCCCTTCCAGGACAATGGGATTAAATTATTCGGACCTCAGGGATTTAAGATTTCCCCAACAGAAGAAATAAGGATAAGTAATAAATTCCACGAGATATTAAGGGCTGGCTCTCTATCGAACTACCTCGTTGATCCAGGCAGTATGGGGAAGGCCAGGAGATTGAACGACGCCGCCGGGAGGTACGTCGAAACCGTGAAGCGTTCATTCCCGAAGGATCTAAGTCTAGCGGGGATGAAGATAGTTATCGATGCGGCGAATGGAGCGGCCCATCGGATAGCACCCCAAGTATTCTGGGAGCTGGGGGCTGATATCATCAAGATCGGCTGTGATCCCAATGGAATCAATATCAATCACGGCTGTGGAGCGATCGATACAAATACCCTGCGGAAGACGGTCCTCAAGTCTGGGGCGGATATTGGGATATCCCTGGATGGAGATGCTGATCGCGTCATCATCGTGGACGATCTGGGCAACGTCATCGATGGAGATTATATCATCGCGGCGATAGCGACGGATTGGCTGGAGACCGGCCGATTGATCACGAATAAAGTGGTCGCAACTTACATGTCTAATCTTGGTCTCGAGGAGTATTTAGATGGCATAGGGATTGAGCTTATTCGATCTGATGTCGGTGATAAACACGTCCTAGATCAAATGCTAAAGATTGGATGTAATTTGGGGGGAGAGAAATCGGGGCACGTAATTCCGATAGACTATGCGACGACGGGTGATGGTCTCATCTCGGCGATGCAGGTCTTGGCGTATCTCAAGCGTCGAGGATTGAGATCAAGCCAGCTGATGAATCTATATCAGGCATACCCTCAGATCCTGAAGAATATCAAGAAGCAAATCGATCCAACGGATACGAGGATCCAATCCTTCGTGAAGGATATTGAAAATAACGTCCTAAATCAAAGGGGACGCATAATAGTACGGAAATCCGGGACCGAGAATATAACGAGAATCATGATCGAAGCGGAAACCCGAACTGACATAGATATGGCCATCACGCAGCTTGAAGGGTTTCTTTCAGAGATATGAGCATACGGGGAGAAACAGATAGGCCCTTCGGCTCCTTTGCGGTGAACGTCAACCTATTTAGGGGTACCGGTAACCATGCTATTTCCGGCTTTGAGTCCCCGGTCTAGTCCTATAATTGTGACTGCGGCATCGATTCGTTTTACGACTTCCGCAGTTTGTGCTCGGTCAGTTATAACTATCAGTTTTGGAGTTTCTGGATTTCCTGCAATAAATTCCATGATGGGCTGACAGGGACCATAATTCTCAGGAATTTTGCCCGAGTCATTTAGTGTCATTATCAGCGTTGGAATTGCGTGCTTGGATCCTAGGTTGTTGGCGAATCTACGTATTAGATCGTAAAATTCCGACGCTTTTGGAATCCGACCCTCTCGGCATAAAAAAATGAGACGGTCACCCAGAGACCCATTGCGAGCAAAGTTTGCGATGTTGAGCAAAGCAATTCTGCCACGGGACTCCGGAAGGGCTAAAGGCCTATCGGGACTGGGAGAGACTCTGATCCACAAAAAGCATTTCACAGGGACCCCCAGGGAGTTGGACAATGTTGAAACCCAGACTGGAACCTTAGATAAAAATTCTGGGGAAGGCCTACCGACGTGAATGATGCATAAACGGTTAGTATGGGAGCAGCAAGGATTTATTTCAAATAATTCCCCCGCTAAAACACCTTCTTGGAAAGTTGGTTCCCCGAATCCTCCAAACATGAAGCGGCGGTCGTCCAACGCAAGATTCAAGGCATAAAACATCCGTGACAGTCTTAATACTATTGGTCCCGGGTCGACAGGATTTTGCAGTGGAAAGCAAAAGAATCCCCGATGGACTAGGTGATCGTTACATATGAAGTCTTCCAGATGTTGCCAAACCTCGATATTCCCGGCCGCCCTTCTCACAGAGTCGGGGAATGCCCCCCCGTTGCCACGCTCGCATATGATACCTGGACCGCCATCTGGCTCACCATGAGTATAGATGCGTATTTCATAAACTTATTCATCTGTGCTTCTCCTAATTTGTTTAAATCTCGAAGTGTAAGTTTGCGCCAGTATAGAGCGAATATTGCGGTTACGTCAAGAGACGTGTTGGATTTATTTTAGTTTTTCAAACCGTCAGATGCAGTGAGCCTACTCAAACATTAGATCTCTAATATATTCCGCCATAGTAATATCTGATGCAGGTTAGGAATAACCTCGTTTAAAGTGATAAGATAGCGATCGGTGTATTATCACTGAAGTTGCAACTTAATCGTTGGATCTCGTAAGTAATACTTGATTACGAAGTCAGAAATTATAATTTCCAAACGATAATCGAATAGTTAATGGAGTACTTTGATACTCGTATATTAGGAAGATATAGTTATGAATGTCGCAGGGATAGATGTAGGAAAGAAGAATCTAGGTATAAGTTGGATGAGCTAACCAATAGAAGATGTCAAATAGTTAAAAGTATAATGGAAGAAAAGAGCAGGTTAGAGAAAGAACCATCTGATGATATCGCTGAGAGCATAAGAAAACACATGCGATATCTAGATGAAGAACAGGAGGATATAGAAGCAAGAATATCTGAGGTTGTTGGTAATAATGCTTCAATAGAGGATAAGATATTACGGTCTGGAAAAGGGTATAGGGACGTAGACTAGTGCAATACTCATAGGGCAATTACCGGAGCTGGAGAGATTGGATAGGCAGATAGCGAAGATGGTGGATCTGGCCCCCATGAACCATGACAGTGGAATACATAAGGGTAACAGATCGATAAGGGGGAGGTAGAGATAAGGTAAGACAAGCCTTATACATGGCGGCTATTAGTGTCCTCAGAAGTAATCCTAAAGTAAAGGAGTTTTATAAGAGGTTAAAAGGAAGAGGGGGAAACCGAGTAAGGTTGCAATAGTAGCAGTGATGAGGAAATTACTGGTTATATTAAATGCTAAGATGAGGATGCATTATGATGATAAAGATGTATATTAACTGTGGTAGTGAGCGGAGATATGTGTGTAACTCCGAAGGAGTTATGCATATATTCCGCTAGGTGAAAATATAGTTAGTTGACTTGTGTAAGGACAATGGCATTGGCGACAGCGTCATTTCCCGAAACAGATGGAATATTGCTCGTCTTGTAGAATATACTCATAAATGCCAAAACTATATTAAGGCTGAGAGGGTTAAGACGTGAGCACAATAGATGATAAACAAAGAAGCTGATTGTGGAGAGTTAGGGGAAAGGGCTATAGAGATATTCGAGCTTCTTCGGAAAGCCAATCCCCATCCCAAAAGCGAGCTCGTGTCCGATGGAGAGTTTCAGTTCTGCGTATCTGTGATCCTATCGGCACAAACAACGGACAAGGCCGTCAATAAGGCCACGGCTAAACTATTCGAAGTCGCCGATACACCGGGAAAGATGCTGGCCCTCGGTCTGGATGGTCTAAAGGAGTATATTAAGAGTATCGGATTATATAATAATAAGGCAAAGCATATTATCGCTCTATCAGAAGCATTAATGAAGGGATATAGTTCAAAGATCCCAATGGATAGAGAGGTTCTAGAAAAGCTCCCAGGGATAGGTCGTAAGTCAGCCAACGTCATACTGAATGCTTTGTGGGGGATGGAGTATATCGCTGTCGATACCCATGTCCTTAGAGTCTCAAAGCGCCTTGGGCTTACTCAGGCAACGACTCCCCTTGCTGTCGAGAGAGATTTGATGGAACTCGTTCCGCAGGAATACATAAGATACGCAAGTGATTGGCTCGTTCTCCATGGCCGATATACATGTCTCGCACGTAACCCAAAATGCGTAGAGTGCATATTGAGTGGCCTGTGCTGGTACACTAGACACTTTGAATAAAAAAATAAAAATGATTAGATCTCTTCCGAAACCTCCAGAATCAGAATTATTGGAAGAAAATATGGTGCTCAGACCTGCCGTGTACTTTGGTGTACACCAAGGAGATGAATACCATGAAGATGAATATAGGTATTCGAGTACAGTATTGACGTCCTAAGAAACTGATTATGGGGAGTTAGGGAAGAGATTTATTGTATCTGCGAAATAATTCTCTCACTCTCTTCCAGTATGTTTACCATGTGTGGATTATGGAGATAAATCAGATAGACCTATTAATTGGCCATCTGTTTCTTACGTATTCTATTGTTCATAACTGTGATCAGTATCACCGTCGGAATTGTTGTTATATAAAGCCAGAGGACACATCCGATATTCGAATTAAATGTGGATGAAAATAGTAGCATCATGAATGGCGTGGCTCCACCTATGATAGATCCAATGGAATCAGACAATGAGAATCCTGTATACCGGCAATGTACTGGAAGCAGGCTCAGAACATAAGCCGCAGAACAGCTCGCAACAGTGGCGCTTAGAAACGTCACGATGATCATGTAGGAGTATATTTTGAAGAGAGTTAGTTCTCCGGAAATTAACATACACACCGGGTAGGATGCAGCTATTAATATCAATGATCCTATCTGCATCTGTTTCACCATTCCAATCTTATCGGCTATCTTGCCACATATAGATAAAGCAATCGAAATCCACAACAGATCGAATATGCTGAAAATCATACTCTGAGACACAGAGTATCCTGCTTGTTGAAACAGCCTATTACCAAATATCATCGATGAATACGCAAATGCCATATACATAGCGCATACAGCGATTCCAACGGCTGTTTCTAATTTATAATTTCGAAGAAGTTCTCTTACTGGTGATTTAAGAATTTTATGCTGATTTAGTATCTCTATGTATTCATCCGTTTCAGAAATCTTCATTCTGAAAAAAAAGACTACGAGGGATAGTATAGCACCAATCGTAATTGGGATTCTCCACGACCAGCTGGATGCTTCTCCTTGAGTAGCGCACCAGCATACTAGAGCAGCGACACATCCACCATAACATCCAATCGATATGACATTCGCTGTCGAACTCGCCTTCTTATTTCCAGTTTCGTAGTTGTGAACCAATACCCCGGCGTATTCCGTTCCCTTAAAAAAACCCTGTATCATCCTGAGGATGATGAGGCTAATTGGAGCTGTTATTCCGATCGTGTTATACGTCGGGAGGACTCCGATCGTAAATGCTGGTATTCCGATGCCCAGGATACTAGCAAGTAATGCTTTTTTCCTCCCGAGTTTATCTCCCATACGGCCAAATGCAATTGCTCCAACGGGGCCAGCTATAAATAATGCACTATACGCCGCATACGATGATAATAACTGAACTATAGGATCATCGTTTATTCCAAAAAAAAGTGGGGCCATCACTACTGCTAAAAACCCATGAATTACGTTATCGAAACTAATAACAAAGTGGCCGCCAATGATTGTTTTATTGTACTCCACGCTATTCGCTCAACTTAACCTACATTTTTCAAGCTAAGTATATACTTTTTGCAACTAAAGTCAATCTAAATGAACCGAAAATTATAGCAAAAGTAATATCATAATAAGATTTTATCATATTGTAATTTTTTATAATTTTATTGAAGTCTATGAGTAAATTTCGAATTTATAACTATAACGTGATCCCAATCATACGGTATCGCCTACAAATAAAGTAAAAGTAAACAGCCCACAGTCTTCGGCAAGAGCAGCTCAAACTCACGTTAAGAAAAGAATTTTTTTAAGATCCAAAGAGACAGTTCCAATCCATATCGCAAGACGTTTCTGAATCTTGAAAAGAATCGGACATCTATGCTACTACTAATCTAGTTGGGAGATAGTTTAGCGGTAGAACTACCGGCTCTGGACCGGTCAACCTTGGTTCGAATCCAGGTCTCCCAGCCACAGGTGCCATCGCAACAGGCCAATCGGTTAAAACCGATCAGAAACAGAGGGTGCAGTTTTAGGTAAGTTTTCGAACCGATAATTCCACCACACTGTACATTCGCTTAAGCTCTAGCCGGAGGCTATATCTGGTCTCTTCCTCAACACGGAAATCCATAACCAGGGGCTCGGGTCCGTTTAAGGTTAGTATGAGATAATCACTGCCAATGCCGTGTTTGTGGGAACGCAGAGTATGAACAAAAACTGGGAATGCATGGTAATCATTAAGCAGCCCGAAAGAATGATGTAGACAGACGTAGATCCAAGAAGAGTTAATTTCCTTTTCTGACAAATCAACGTACTTATACCCAGTTATCACTGGGATATGGGGCAGGTCATGGGTCCGCTCTGCACTTGTGAATTCATCCCAGCTCAATCCTATACCGAATCGAATAGTGGTATCCTTCGAAGGAGGAGGCGGTGGGACTGGAATTACTGGGGAGCAATCCACTTTGTCCATTGCTGGTGAGCTAGGGAAGTCTTTAGCTGTTGGTGTTTCATCTGGAGTCGTTGCTTGAGTATGCAGTATTCCTCTGGTAAGTATTGCCAATGTCATGATTAGTTTTTTCATCTTAATGTTCCATTGTTGGATTATTCTGATAGGGATTATATATTATCTTTATTGCTAATGTCAATCATAATACTATGTTGATATTAGAGATTTACTAAGAAATCGATGTGTGGACTAGTGCATACCATGTATTTCTCTCAATATATTTTCGGATACTTTCTTGGCGTCACCCAGCACCAGCATGGTATTGCCGTAGTAGAATAGTGGGTTATCTATCCCGGCATACCCAGCTCCCAATGATCGTTTGATGAATATCACGGTCTTTGCTTTTTCGACATCGAGCACAGGCATTCCATAGATCGGCGAATTCTTATCGGTCTTGGCCGATGGATTAGTTATATCATTGGCCCCTATAACGAGGGCTACATCAGTATTCGCAAATTCATGATTAATATCATCGATCTCGAATACTTCCTCATATGGAATATTGGCCTCAGCCAATAGGACGTTCATATGCCCTGGCATCCGCCCCGCCACCGGATGAATCGCGTATTTCACGGTGATGTCGTTCTTCTTCAGAGTATCCGCCATTTCACGGATAATATGCTGAGCCTGTGAGACCGCCATACCATATCCAGGGACTATCATCACTGAGCTGGCATTGTGGATAATGAACGCCGCATCCTCAGCACTGCATACCTTGATATCTCGCATTTGCGCTTTGGATTCTTGAGGTATCCCGGATCCAGTACCGACTCCACCAATCATGACGTTGATGAGTGACCTATTCATGCCCTTGCACATGATGCCGCTCAGGATTGCACCGGAGGTCCCAACCAATGCTCCGACTATTATCAGGAGATTATTGTTCAGTGTGAAGCCGATCCCAGCGGCCGTCCACCCCGAATATGAGTTCAGCATCGAGACGATGACGGGCATATCGGCTCCCCCAATCGGCATTATCAATAGGTATCCGATCAGGAGTGATACAAGTATCAATCCCGTAAAGACGGTGGCCGATTGACACGATACAAAGCATCCGATTAATAGTATTATGATGATTCCAATCAAAAGATTCAGCTTATGTTGCCCACGGAAAGATAGGGGCTTCCTGATGATGCCATGCAGCTTCCCAAACGCCACGACGGAGCCCGTGAATGTCAGGGCGCCTATCGTTGCTCCCAGCGACATCTCAATTGCATTTGAGGTTGGTATGATGCCCACCGGGGATAATGGTATTCCGTGGAGGTTTGGAGCCAAATAAACTGATACCGCGATACAGACTGCTGCCAATCCTACGAGGCTGTGGAATGCCGCTATCAATTGTGGTAGGTTCGTCATATCGGTACGTTTTGCGATGCGGTATCCAACTCCTCCTCCAACAGCTATCGCCAGTAGTGTCAGGAGGTAATGCACTCCGATGCTACTGATGTTTGATAATAGTGGGACTGATATGGCGATCAACATCCCTATTCCTCCGAATAGATTGCCTCGATGTGAGGTGGAGGCGGAGGAAAGCCCCCGCAGCGCCAAAATAAAAAAGACACATACAATGATGAATAACAAACCTATCTGGTAAGACATGAGACCTTAAAACACGTAATCGAAGTCTGCGCATAACGATACACCAGCGCAATACAAAATCCAAGTGGGTGACTTACGAACATAATTGGGAAAAGGCTTCAACATCCCATCTATTTCAGGATTTCCACCGAATCAGTATCTTACTGTGCCAATAAGCAAAGTACACGTTCTCAGAAATATTTGTTGAATATTTACTGAAGGCCATTATATAATGCGCAGATTGAGGCTTCCCGTGAAGCCGAGTTGTTGAGTTTGCCTAGACTGGTCCCTTGGGTTCTTGGAGGATGTCTACCATTAGAAGTTAGTGTTTTTTTGCTATGAACCACGTTCCTGTTTTGGTAGATGAAGTTTTGTCGATACTATCTCCTAAAGGTGGAGATAGGGTTATCGATGCGACTTTCGGAGGTGGAGGACACACGATGGAGCTCCTAGAGAGGTGCGATTGCCGCGTTCTGGGAGTGGACCGTGACCCGGATACCACCTCGAGAGCCCTGCAAGTAAAGTCCCAATATCCCGACAGATTTGACTTCGTCCTGGGGAAGTTCTCGGGGTTATATACTCTCCTTGAGGAGCACGGTAAATTCGATGGCATATTATTCGATTTCGGCGTCTCATCATTTCAACTGGATAATCCGGGGCGAGGATTCGCGTTCTCCAAGGACGGGGTACTCGATATGAGGATGTCGAAGGATGGGATTTCTGCATTCGATGTAATCAATACATTCTCTGAATCTGATCTGGCAGATATTATTTGGACATACGGTGATGAACCAAGGGCGAGGAAGATCGCGGCCGCAATAGTCGACGCCAGGAAGAAGTCTAAGATAGAGACGACGGCGACCCTCAGATCAATCGTAGGCAGTGTCTTTAAAAATCAAGTTATCAGGAAGAATTATTCAAATATCGATGTTGCTACAAAGACATTTCAGGCCATCAGAATTTTCGTGAATGATGAGTTGACCGAGATCGATACGGCCATCAAGAATCTGCCGAAGATTCTAAATGACGGCGCTAGGATAGCCATGATTTCATTTCATGCATTGGAGGATAGGATCGTGAAGTGTTGGTCAAAGCTAAATAGAGACCATTTTACCCCCATAAACAAAAAGGTGATAAAACCACATATCAATGAAATTAAAAAAAATCCACGATCTAGGTCTGCAATTCTGAGGGGTTTTGTATATAATGAACATGGGAAGGACGTCGAAGATGTGTTCGGAAAACTAGGATGAATAAATCTCTTTGGGTTTCTCTGTTCGTTCTTCTGGTCTTTGGAGTCGCCGTCTCCAGAGTTAAATACGAAGTAGTTTTCCTCAGGAAGAAATCACAGGCCCTGCAAAACGACATTGAGAAATGCCTCGATGATTTGGTGGTCTATGAAGCCGAGTGGAGTTATCTAAATGATCCTAAACGTCTAAAGACTCTATGCCAAAAGCACCTCAAGGGAATGCGGCCCATGGAGAATGGGCAGATTATCAGCCACGAAGACCTAGTGAATAGCCAATTTGAAGAGATGGAAGATGATGATCCGCTAAATAAACGTAAAGCATTCAAGTCTTTTATCGATGATTCTTTGGGAGGCTGATAGTTGAAGGGTACATTCTTCGAGGGGTTTGCATTATGGAGAAAGTCCAAATCTCACGCGACCCTAATGGAGTGCCTTCGAGTCCGCATCACATTCACATGCATCACTGGGATCCTCATTTTTGCGGGCGTATCATATAGATTAGCCAACATCATGATCATTGACGAACATAATACATCTACCATATCCATTCAGAAAAATGAAATAATTAGGAAGGCCGATATAGTCGATCGAAATGGAGAACTGTTGGCGACGAGCATTACGACGGCATCGTGTTACGGCGATCCATCGGTCGTCATCGATATCGATGATGCCGCCAGGAAACTCTCCAAAATCCCGGAACTCCCATCATTTGAGTTGATTAAACAGAAACTCAGCGATAAGAATAAGCACTTCGTTTGGATTATGCGGCACGTCCCACCACGGGTCCAGGAGAAGGTGATGGATCTGGGGATCCCGGGGATAGCCCTCCAGAAAGACTATAAGCGAATATATATTCATGGGAATCTGTTTTCTCACGTCATAGGATGTTCGGACATCGATGGTAACGGAATCAGTGGTCTCGAGAAGAGGTTCAATGATGAACTGAATAGGCACGCCGAGTCCAGGAAGAAATTGGCGATTAGCCTGGACATAAGACTCCAATCCATAATGTATGATGAACTTCAGGAAAGTGTTCAGAAATTCGGTGCCATCGGTGGGAATGCAATCCTGATGACGACGGATGGCGAGATTCTGGCCATGGTATCACTGCCTGATTTTGATCCGAATGACTTATCCAAAACGATGAGCATCAATATGTTCAACAGGAATACGCTGGGGGTATTCGAGCCGGGGTCTACCCTCAAGATCCTGAACGTAGCGATAGCGTTGGATTCTGGATCGGCCAGAGTTAATAGTACCTTCGATGCGACGACTCCGATCAGGCTGGGCCGTCACATGATCAAAGATTTTAGAGGGAAAAACAGGACTCTATCCCTGGCTGAGGCCTTCGTTTTTTCATCGAATATTGCGGCCGTAAAGATTGCACAGAATTTCGGTGTGAAAACACAACGAGAATACCTGAAGAAGTTCGGAATATTCGAGAAGACTCAAATAGAACTCCCTGAGGTGGGGGCCCCCATAATCCCGACGCGCTGGAGTGAGGCCACGACCATGACCGTCTCGTATGGGTACGGTATTTCTGTTTCTCCGCTCCAATTAATCACCGCAGTTACGTCCATCGTGAATGATGGGCAACGAGTGTATCCGTCGATCCTCAGGGGGCGCGGACGAGTATCTGGCAACCATATTGTTTCTATTGAAACATCGGAGATTGTAAGGGATTTGATGAGGGCCGTCATTTGCTATGGAACCGGGAAGAAGGCCGGTGTTGAAGGGGTGGACATCATCGGGAAAACCGGGACCACATATAAGATTATGGGGAAGGGATATGGAACCGATTCAAATCGCGCCAGGATAACGACGTTCGTTGGAGGTTTCCCAAAGGATAAGCCACGATATATGCTCATCGTCATGCTGGATAATCCACGGCCCATAGAGGGGACACACGGCTTCGCCACTGCGGGATGGAACGTAGCCCCGACGGCCCATAATATCCTCAAACGCATCATCCCGTTGTTGAATATCGCCACCAAACCATCCAATCCAGATTTAAGAGTGACGAAGTATATGAAGCTGAATTAATCAAAACAGTTAATAGACCTCGTTTTGTATCTTCCAGGAATTGGAATTGTTGGTTTGCCCAAGTTTTTTGAGATTAATAAGGTTAAGAGGTTATATACTCGTTCTACTTACCAAACGCATTATTTTTTGCTTTAATAACGCTGGATTTTAGGCATTCATTACACTTAATTTTATATGATTGAAAAGTGGAACGAGTATACATCTCTACATGAATTGTGATTTTTTCTTATTGTGGGAATTTAGCTTTGCTCATCCACGTTTAATGCAAGTCTAAATATGACTTCAGCCCTAGCTTCAAACGCGAATAATAATAGCAAATTAATATTTTGGAGAGATGTATCGATTTGATCTTGTTGCCCAGATCGCTGTAACTCTGCCTTATGCTTGTTTAAGATAGATTGCGCCCATGCTGCGCCAGCAAGGTATCTAGCATGATACTCTTTCAGAACCTCTATTTTAAGATTTTCTAGGTTGGGAGGGAAAATTCCCCAGTATTCTTCATATTCAGGTTGTGCGAATATGGTCCTAAGGGATGTGTGATCAGCGGAGAGTGGAGGATTGGCCCACTGATTAATCTTACTTGAATCCACTTCTACTCGAGGAGCATCTGGACCAGATATACCTCTAGCAATAACCTCCGCTTGCGCTTCAAATGAATATAAACGGTGTAACTGGCCGATTGCACTGTCTGAGCGACCTGGAGTTTGATTTGCCGCTAGACTATGAAAAGAAATTTGGTTATATAGCTCTTCAGTTGGTATGTGAGTATAATCAACAGGAGTGAGCCAGTGAAGGTTCAGATAACTATGGGTTCCGAATGATGCCCTGAGACTCTCGTGCTCTGGCGAGATCGCTGAATTTATCCGTGCAGCTGTTGCTGCAGTATCATTGGTTCCCAGGACAGTTGGCGCCATTGCTATGGACAGTGTGAGAATTATGGATATTACCTTCATAATTGTTCTCCTTATTGGCATGTTTTCTTTATTGTATTATTGCTCTCATTTATTAAATAATTATGAACGAATACAGTTTTTTATTTTGGCTATACTTGTTTTAACGATATATATACTTTACTACTTCTATATAAAAACCTGATTATGGAACCTACGAATTCTCTATGAACTCGATATAACTTTCTACAAAATGTCAGATCTTGAACGTATACAGTGCTGTCAGAGATATTGACTTTTGCTATCAATTATGGTAACTATTTGTTAACGGGTTTTGATTAGAAATTCTCACGGAGAAGTTTATGGGCTCTGAAGCTGCTTTCGAAATCGGCGCTTGGGTTGTTTATCCATCGCATGGAGTCGGCAGGCTCGACGGGGTAGATAGCTTCGAGATTGAAGGTAAGATTGTTGAGTTTTTTGTTATAACGTTTCAAAAGAATAAGCTGGTTTTAAAACTTCCGGTCAATAAGGCGATCGAATCTGGACTAAGAAAAGTTACCAGTAAGAAGAACATGGAAGCAGCCCTCAGCATTTTATTACAAAAAACGAAGAAACGGCGCTTAATGTGGAGTAAAAGAGCCCAGGAGTATGAAAGCAAGATAAATTCAGGAGATCCAGTCGCAATAGCCGAAGTGATCAGAGAGTTGTACAAGGGAAGTGGTGATGTTGTTCAGTCATTCAGTGAGCGTCAGATATATCAACACGCCCTCGAGAGACTAGCTCGGGAAATCTCAGTTGTCGATGAAATAGATGAGGATGCTGCCATAAAGAAGTTAGAAAACATACTCCAGGCGGCATAATTAGTTTTTTGATCCTATCAGTGGAATCCAGACTTACAATATCTTTACATGGGCCTTTGGGAGGTTCTGCAGAAACCTCGATGGTTTCGAGAAGTGACAACCAGATGGGTGCCCATACGTATTCCGAGTGCTGCACAGAGTTATATACGCCTCTTTACGAGCTCTGGTCAGGGCCACGTAACACAGTCTTCGTTCTTCCTCGATACCTGTGTTCCCCTTATCGGCGACGGCCTTCTGGTGCGGTATGATTCCCTCCTCGAATCCCGGAATGAATACCGTTAGGTATTCCAACCCCTTGGCCGCGTGGATAGTACTGATGACGACCCTATCCTGGTTGGTCGATCTCGTATGATCCATCACGAGGCTAATGTAATCCAGGAATTCCGATACATTTTCGAATTCTTCGAGGGATCTCAGTAATTCATCCAGTGTCTCGATGCGAGCCTCATCTTCAAGGTTCTTTGAATTCTTCAGCATATCGATATACCCCGATTCGTCCAGTATCAGCTCCAATAGCTTCCGTACCCTCATGGTCTTCGATTTCTCACGCCACTCATCAAATCCGTTAAAGAAATCATGCAGTTTGGGCGATGTTTCTCGAGCTGCCCTGGGGATCGATGTACCATTTTCGCTGGCTACTGTATAAAATTTTGAAATAGTCGTTGGACCAATACCTCGTTTCGGTGAGTTCACGATCCTCTCAAAGGCTATCCCATCATCAGGATTTATCGTTAGTCTTAGGTACGCTATCGCGTCCTTCACCTCTCTTCGTTCATAGAATTTGAGTCCACCAACGATGTTGTATGGAATACCATCGGCGAGGAGTCTCTCCTCGAATGCCCGCGTCTGAAATGTGGCCCGTACGAGGATGGCCATCTCGCTCAGAGGTATCCCATTTTTCTGTTTATTAACGATGAGGGAGACAACGAAAATCGCCTCATCGAATGGATTGCGTAATGACTTGATGATGACGGGGAGGCCCGCCTCTTCATCCGTCCAGAAATCCTTATGCATCCTCATGGAATTGTTGGAAATCAAGGCCCCCGCAGTACTCAGAATATTTTTGGTGGATCTATAGTTCTTTCCAAGACGTATTATTATTGCCCCCTTGAAATTCCGTTCAAATTTTAGGATGTTATTTACATCGGCTCCACGCCAGCCATAGATCGCCTGATCATCATCTCCTACGCAGCAGATATTTCCATGGCCTTGTGATATAAGCTTAAGCCACATATATTGAGCGACGTTGGTATCCTGGTATTCATCGACCATCACATACTTGAACTTCTTCTGGTATTGCTCGAGGACATCGTCGTTATTCCTGAATATATCGAGGCAAATCATCAGGATATCGCCAAAATCGATGGCATCTAGTGCCGCAATAGCATCCTCATAGTGCGCATATATTTTACTGGCCACTTCTTCGTTCGAGAACCGTTGTGAGCTATTCTTGGCGTATTCAACTGGTTGACACTTATCCTTCCAGCGATTGATATAATAAACCATCGATTTTGGAACAAACTTTTTATCATCTATATCAAGATCCCGCATGATTTTCTTGACGATTCTCAGCTGATCTTCGGCATCTATTATCGTAAAATTCATCGTCCTATTAAATTTTTGATAGAGTGGCCTGATCATTCTGAGGGCCAATGCATGGAACGTTCCAATCCATAATTGATCATTGAATTGTGGGGGGCCATAATCGTTGTCCAATAGAGACATCGCTCTTCCCAGCATCTCTTTGGCGGCCTTATTCGTGAATGTTACGGCTAGTATCTCCTCGATTGAGCAGAGCCCGAGTGAAACGATATGGGCTATCCGTGATGTCAGAACCTTCGTTTTACCGGTCCCGGCTCCGGCTATTACCAATACGGGGCCATCGGTCGTTTGAACGGCCTGTTTCTGTTCGTCATTCAGCGAATCGACATCGAACATATCTAATCATCTGAAACAGACGAGATAATATCACCTGCCTGTCGTACGACGCTCGGATTTTTGGAGGAAGAGGCTCGCCCTGCATGGAGCTTAGCAGCTTCTGTATCGCCTCGTAAGACAGCAGCCTTCGCCGCATATAGGCTCGCATGATCTTGTTGGCCATCTAAGTTATTCAATCTTCCCAGCAGACCTATGGCAGATACATCATCCGGATGCCTAGCGTGTATCTTTTTCACAGCCTTAATAGCCTTCACAATTTCTTGTTTACCAGGATTCACGTTCGTTACCGCAAGAGCGTATATCAAAGTAATATCCCTGTAAACTTCATTTTTCCTGAGCTTATTTTGCAGTACGTGAAAACTCTTTATTAACTCTGAATACCTATGCAAATTAAAGAGACACATCAATTTGATTTCCATGCAATGCGGAATGGATATCTCTTTGAGTGGACTCGGTTTAACTGAATCGTCTGCCTGTTTTATAGCCTCATCAACATTCTCAATTGCTTCCTTATACTTATCTGCCCGCATCAGAGCCATCGCTCTGGCATACCGTTGAACTCGGTCTTTTGGCTGTTTAAATTGGGCAAGTATCATGGATGGTTCATAAATCAATGCCTTTAACTTCCACTGAATAACATTGAATTTTTTCTGCATATTTTCTAGGAGTGATGCAACTTTGGATGTAATTTCCGCATCCTTGAACTCCTTTAGAAACTCGATGAATTTATCGATACGATCTTGGGACTGAGGGTGAGTCGATAGATATGCATTGTATACCGCTCCATGCGCCATGAGCTTCCTATGAAGGGAGACGAAGCCATCGAATACCGATAACCACCCAAGTTTGATTATCGCTTCTGCAGATTTTGTATCCGCCATAGCTTCTTTCTGCCTCAATTTGGCCAGGGTCTGTCCCATATCCAACGCCTGGCCCGCATAAACTCCGGCAGCAAAGGGCGTTGGATCCTTCGAGATGATAGCCGCTCCAGCCCCAATTATCGATGCAATGATGCTGGATTTTATAATATCTGGCCTGATGGCGAGGAACGTAGACATATGGTATCCGGCTAAATGACCAACCTCGTGTGCCAATATCGCGATCAATTCCTTGAAGTTATCGACCTGTATAATGGCTCCCGCATTGATTACGATGTCGCCATTTTGAGTTGCCATGGCATTCAATGACTGGTTATTCGTAACATAGACGTTGATTTTTTGCTGGTATCCAAGCGCGTCCTTGATTAAATTAACCAAATACTCTAGGAATAACTCGATCTCCTCGTCTATAACCAGGAGATCTTCCGAGTGTACCGGCCGCGAGATAAAGCATATAAAAAGGACACACTTTACCCAAACAGCTTTTTTAGCCATCCATCTCTATCCGCTTTCTTTGGAGTACTGCCACTCTTCCGATAATTGATTTTGGGACCGGCATCATCTCCACCCGCAGCAGATTGCATCAATTCCGATGCCAAAGAAGAATCATCGACTTTCCGATCGGCTGCAGCTACCTTTTTCCTCGGAGGCCTTCTCCGTTTGGCTGGCCGTTCTTGACGAGGAGCCTCTTCTATAGGTGGAGATTCTTCTAGCGGTTTAACCTCCGAATCACTGGAAGGTTCCTGATCCGGAGATACTGGCTCTGCACTAACTTCCGGACTGGCTGCTTGTTGCCCATCCGTAACTCGCCTATGCCTACGACGACGCTTCTTTTTCGGCGGTTGAGGTGTCTGATCTTTGGCAGGTTCCTCGGCCATTTTCTCTTCAGAATCGGCCTTCTGGGCTACGTTATCTCCTTTCGTAAGTTCTGGTTCTGGAGGTTTGGAAAGAGGTCTATTCTTTTCTGCAATTTCCGGCTCTTGAGGGGCCGGGATAGAAATATTTAAACAATTCTCTTTTATATTATTACTTGGATCGACCATATCCGTCGCCTTAAATTCCTTTATCAATATTTTGCAATCAGTTTGTACTAGCGTTTGATTACGGGTAATCTCAATATAGACCTGATAAAATCCTTCCATCTCCGATATGATTCGCCTCTTATTATTGAGGATGTAAAGATCGACTCCACTCGCAACCTCAACGATGATCGATTTCGCATTACCGTTCACCAACGAACTCTCTATTTTCCTGATGACCGATAAGGCGACGACTTCGATCGACAGGATCTTCCCGACCCCACAGCAGTGCTTACATTTAACGAAACTAGTCTCGGATAGGCTTTGCCTCAGTCTCTGACGAGAAATTTCCATCAACCCGAACTGCGAAATCTTCCCGATTTGGACGCTGGAGTAGTCCTGCTTCATGGCCTCCCTCATCTTATGCTCCACCTTACTATTCGATGAATAATTGGCCATATCTATGAAATCTATCACGATAATTCCAGCGATATCTCTTAACCGTATCTGCCTGGCTATCTCCGTGACGGCCTCTAGATTCGTCTTGAGGGCTGTGCCATTGAGGTCTTTCTCACTCTTAGACTTCCCGGAATTAACATCGATTGCAATGAGGGCTTCGGTGACGTCGATCACGATGGACCCACCGGATGGCAGGTGCACAACAGGATTCAGGATTTCTTTAATCTTTTCCTCGATGTCATGCTTATGAAAAAGTGGCGTCGCATTATCTTTATATAGTTCTATTTTCTTGACGTGACTCGGAGTGAACAACTTCATGAAAGTCCTGGCCTCTTTATAGGCTTCGGCTCCCTGGATCGTGATACCATCCATGGTCCTGCTATATAGATCCCGTATGGTTCGTTTGACGATGTTACCTTCCTCGTATAGGAGGGCAGGTGCCGTGGCCGCACCCTTCTCATCTTTGATTTCATTCCAAAGCCTGACCAGATATTCAAGGTCTCGTTTTATTTCTTGTTTGGCTCGATTTTCCCCGGCCGTCCTGACGATACATCCCATCCCATCCGGTATATCAAGGGAATCGATGATCTCGCGTAGCCTTTCCTTTTCGGAGGCTTCTAGGCGCTTTGAAACACAGGTACTCTTCCCCTTCGGAGGATTGGGTGTCAAAACACAATACCTCCCAGGAATACTGATGAATGTCGTGAAGAAGGCACATTTATTTCCGCGTACTTCCTTCTCTGCCTGAACCAAAAAGACCTGCTTATTGGTAATGACGTCCTGAATCTTGAAGTGTTTAGAAAAACCTCGCACGTGGCTATCGTCTTCTAAATACTTCGATTCTTCCTCATTAAGCGCATCCTTATTGAAATAATCGTAATGGATCTCGGATAATGGAAGAAACCCGTTCTTCTCTTCTCCGTAATCAATGAACGCCGCCTGGATGGATGGTTCAATCCTGACCACCCTCGCGAGGTAAATATTTCCCTTAATCTGCTTTCGTTTAGAATGCTCTACCTCGAAATTTTCGAGATTCCCATTTTCATCGAGAATCGCAATCCTAGTTTCGTCGCTATAATGCGCATCTATAAATAACCTTCCTGCCATGTAAGTAAATCCTAAATAACAAATCCACACCAAAGACTGACAACATTAAACATCAATGGTAACAATCTGATACTTCCTAATTCTATTGACTATCGTATCCAAATTAGAAGTACCACGATAGTATGATAGCCTAACTTCACACGCGATGCAGCAATTTTCATGATTGTTAAAAATCACTCAAAATATTTATAAACAGTCATTTAATTCGTTTGGTAGCAAACTACTCCAGTATTCTGGGGGGATTTATAAATTCTTCTTTAAAAGTTTTCCACATTTGCGATATAGCGTCAGTGCCATCAATTTTGGAGTTTTGATTTATTATGTCCCTTATACGGGCATCTTGGTCTGTACGTCCCAAATTTACTTCACATAGTACTCTCTGAAGCGCGCGCGATGCTGCGACAGAGGGATCAGTACTATCACGATATGCATTGTTCACGATACTCGTAAGCGGGTTGTCTTTAAAGCCCCAGTAAACCTGGTATGAGTCCGGAGAAGCCCGATCTTTTATGGGATTGATAACTCGGAATATCATTTGCCCAATCGATGGGAATCGGTAGCCGAAATTCCTGAGCCTGTCAATTTGCCCTGGATCTCCAGCGTCTGGCGAGAAAACGCTGGACATGTGCACTCCTGTCAGAACTTTCACAAAGTCAGCCACCAATCTGTCTTTTCCTACCGCTTTCCAAACTACACGTTCCGATTTCTCTACTGTTCCTGGGAGCAGTTTGGTCCCGGACTGAGTTATATCACATAAATACTCATCGACTGAATATGGCAATTGGCCTTCCACCGAGGCCACTGCATCTGTCTTTGTTGCATGTCCTTCTCTACATACTGACGAAAGTAAACACAACACCAATACCTTTATCTTGTTGTTTAACATACTTAACCTTCCCTTTAAAACATTATTTTTATATAATCATCCTGCCCTATAATATTGTACAATATTAATTTTACATTTGTAAATTTATTTAATTGGGTTATACTCACCTGGCCCAGTTGATTAATCATCATGGTACTTTAAAACTGTGGGAAAAATAAAATTACTCAGTGAGCAGATTATAAACCAGATAGCGGCTGGAGAGATCGTCGAACGTCCATGCTCCGCCCTGAAAGAGGTCGTCGAGAATTCGATCGATGCAGGAGCGAAGAACGTGTACATTTTCCTAAAGAATGGCGGGAAAACGAAGATGGTGGTTGAAGACGATGGAGAAGGGCTATCGTCCGAAGATTTGTCCATGTGCATCTTGAGGCACGCCACATCGAAGCTGAGTGGAATGAATCTGTTCGAAATACAGAGCTACGGATTCAGGGGTGAAGCTTTACCGTCCATAGCTTCCGTCAGTAGGTTTTCCATAGAATCCAATGGCCTCGGGCTTACGGCCAATTTTTCAGAGGTTTCCGATCCTTTTCCATCAAAAATTACGGGTGGTACAGTCGTCACAATTGAGGACCTATTTTCTCGTATTCCAGCGAGGCTGAAGTTCATGAAATCTGATGGAGCCGAATTATCGGCCTGTATTTCTGTCATTGAGAACTTTGCCATCATACATCGGGATGTCAACTTCACAGTCAGGAGTGATGATAAATGCATTCTATCATTTCAGAATGACACCCTCCCCGAAAGAATAGCCCGTATCTTCGGGCGAGATATATTTGAACGATCCATATATTTCGAAGAAGAGGATGGGACGATCGTAGTGAAGGGATACCTCTTCCATCCCCTCGACAGTAAATATTCTCAGGAATTTCAGAGGACCTTCGTGAATGGCAGGATCGTAAGGGATAAGACGATCTCTGCCTCCATTAGAAATGCATACCGTGATCTTGTGATCCCTGGAAGATTCGCCGTCTCCGTCATCTTCATCGAGATAGATCCATTCTATGTCGATGTCAATGTATCTCCCACCAAATCCGAGATCCGCTTCAGGGATCCCAGATACGTGCAAAAAATGCTGACCGATAGTATACGGAGGAATCTTCAGAGGTTCGATAAAGTAGATCGTGGTATTTCGAGTACGTCGATAGGTATATCAGAGAATAAGGACATAGTGATCGATACGAGAGTAACCGATTATTTGATCGATGAATCTGATCTACGATTACGTGATGGTTCAAACTCAATACTGTCGAAGATCAGCTTTTCATCTCCAATTAAAAGTGAAAGACTAGATATATTCGATGATTTTAAAATGGATAACGAATTTGGAGAACCGCTTTGTCAGATCTTCGATTCGTATATCGTGGCCGAGAAGGGGGAGTCCATCATCCTGATCGATCAACACGCGGTTCACGAAAAGATAACCCAAGAAAAGATCCTGAAAGAATTGAAGACGGAAAATAAACAGCATCTACTCAATCCAGAAATTATAGAACTAACCCGTCGGCAGAAGGAGTTTATTTCAGAGAATGAACATAATATCACGCAGTGTGGCTTTGAGATCCAAATCAATAACAATCTCCTAATGGTTTCGGCGGTTCCAGCCGTCATGGATATCCAGACAGCGATTCTGTTTATAAATGACATTGCAGACTCAAAGGAAGATCTCCTGCCGATCGACGTGATGAGGCACAAGATCGCTGATATAGCGTGCCATAACAGTATCAGAGCTGGGCGCAAGATGTCCCACGGCGAAATGCAGGCAATGCTCAAACAGATGGAAGAAACCAAATCGATACATCAATGTAATCACCATCGCCCGAGCTTTATTCGGATCACCAAAGAACAGATAGAAAAGATGTTTCATCGCAGATAGTATACTCGAGATTTGCGGGAGAGACTTAGCAATACCATCAAATTTTAATTCACTTCTTTTTCAGATAGCATTTCTATTTTCAATTGTGCATCCTTTAGTTTATTCTCACATATTTTCCTTAATTCTGAGCCGCGTTCAAATGCCTTTACGGCCTCTTCCAACGGTAGCTTACCGTCCTCGAGTTTCTTTATAATATCCTCGAGTTCCGATACGGCCATCTCGAATGTTAGTTCATCCATTTCTATATCACCTTTTATTTGGATTTTTAATATGGTAGCATTATATCATTCAGGAGAGGGAATATCACGTTTTGATTTTCGTATATTTCTATTTTTTTAAAAGTTGCCGATATGCTTAATAAAATAAAGAATTTAGCAATTATAGCGCACGTTGATCACGGTAAAACGACGCTCGTTGACGCCATGTTCAAGCAGAGTGGGTTATTCCGTGAGAATCAGCAGATCGATACGTGTGCCATGGATTACAACGATCTTGAGAGGGAACGTGGTATCACGATCCTAGCAAAGTGCACGAGTTTTGTGTGGCATGGGACGAAGCTCAATATAGTCGATACTCCGGGGCACGCTGATTTTGGCGGAGAGGTTGAGCGCATCTTGAGTATGGTGGACGGGGTCTTGGTACTTGTCGATGCCGCGGAGGGCCCCATGCCCCAGACGAAATTCGTCCTCTCCAAGGCGCTGGCCTTAAATCTCAATCCAATCGTGGTGATCAATAAGATCGATAAATCTGATGCCCGTATATCTGAGGTACTGGATGAAGTCTTCGATCTATTCATAGCCCTCGGAGCCAATGATACCCAACTGGATTTCCCGATTATATATGCGTCGGGGCGCAATGGATGGGCCGTGAAGCATCTCGATGATCCAAAGACTGATCTAACGCCACTTCTAGAATGTGCGCTGTCTCACGTCCCCAATGCGACGGTGATAGAAGGCCAGCCCTTCCAGATGCTGGTATCGATGCTCGAATATGATCAGTATCTCGGTCGAATATTGACGGGTAAAATACTGAGTGGGACCGCCAATATCAACGACGTGGTCCACGTCTTGCGTCCGGGGACATCGTCCGATGTGGAGAAGGCCCGTCTAACGAAGCTCCTTTCATTTGAGGGTCTAAATAGAATTCCAATAAATTCTGCCCGGGCAGGGGATATCATCGCAATAGCCGGCCTCGAAACCGGGACCGTTGCCGATACGATAGCGGCGATGGAGATCACCGAGCCACTGAAAGCGATTCCAATCGATCCGCCGACGATATCCATCACATTCGCTGTGAATGATTCGCCCCTGGCCGGGAAGGAGGGTAAGAAGCTCACGTCCCGGATGATAGGGGAGAGGCTATTCAGGGAGGCAGAGGGAAACGTTTCCATCACGGTCCAGAGATCGCATCACGAGGAATCATACGAGGTTGCCGGGCGAGGGGAGCTGCAGCTCGGCATATTGATCGAGACCATGAGGCGTGAAGGGTTCGAGTTATCGATCGGGCGTCCAAAGGTTCTGTTTCATAAAGATGAAACAACGGGTGAGATTCTAGAGCCCCTAGAAGAATTATACGTCGATTTAGATGATGAATTCACGGGGATCGTAGTTGAGAAGATTATCCAGAGGAAGGGCGAGATGATCGACATGCGCCCATCAGGCAGCGGTAAAACGCGGATTAAATTCCTGATACCGACTCGTGGATTAATAGGTTATTACGGTGAGTTCCTGACGGATACACGAGGTACTGGAATCATGAATAAGACCTTCCATTCGTACGTCCCGCATAGGGGGGTGATAGAAGGACGTAACAAGGGGGTCCTGGTGTCGACGGCGAGTGGAAAAGCCGTCCCATATGCCCTGTTTTACCTAAAAGACAGGGGGACGTTGTTCGTGCCTCCAGGCGATCCGGTATATGAAGGGATGATAATAGGAGAGAATAGTCGTGAAAATGAACTGGAGGTGAATCCAACGAAGGAGAAGCAGTTATCCAACTGCAGAGCTTCAGGAAAGGACGAGGCTATTAAAATACCGAATCCAAGACAAATGTCACTGGAGCAATCCATAGCGTACATACAGACCGACGAGATGGTAGAGGTTACCCCTGTCTCAATCAGGCTCCGGAAAAAGCAGTTGGATTCCATAACCCGGAAAAAGATGAGCAGGTCGGAAAAGAGGTAACAAAAAGCGAGAGAGTGGCAAAATAGTCACGCAGATTCACGGAAGAGGCACAATTAGGTCCCAGATAACTAGCAGTTCCCATATCAGAAGTGCAGAATACAATAAAAGTTTCTTAATAGGACGGAACCAAATGATTAAAAGAATAATCAAGGGCTGCATAGTAGCCATCCCATTGATGGGATCGGCGCTGGCATCCTGCACCAACATAGGGGGATTTTCAGCTGGGGTCTATGTCGGAGGTCACAGCAACAAATACAAAGCCACAAAGAAAGCACAGAAATACAACATATTATACGATATTGAAAGCACCGGAGGGGCCATTTCAGATCAACTCAAAGCAGCGATAGCAAAAATCCAGGGCCTGACACTGCCATTCTCCGACTTCGGAACCAAGGTAGCCTCAGCTATAACTGGATCCGCAGGGGCAGCCATGGTGGAGGACTCCAAAGAGTCCGATTTGGACGCAGCCCTAGCGGTATACATGAAGCCAATAACAGAAGCGTTGGTATCACTCGGCTTCACTCCCACCGAAATAAAACAGTTCAAGTTCAAAACTATATCCAATTCAGGCAAAACAGTAATCATAGAAACACCATACACGATTGGCACGACAGCGATAGCATTCAGCAATGTAGCAGCAGATGGGAAGATCCAATTCATTCAGGCGGATGACGCAAAATCCCCTGCTACATCGGGGGCGGCGGCAGACGACCACCGGGCGATATTAAGAGGGATATTCGGGGTGGCCCCTCCCGGATCGGCATTCGACGATAAGGACGTTATCGCAGCCAGTGTTAAAGCGAAGATTTGTGCTTTCTTAGCTAAATCCGATAAATTCGGAGGAGGAACAGCGGCAGGCACGTCTGAAAAGGATTACTCTGTGGAATACACTGCTCCTGAGGCGACGTTTACATCGTCTAAGATGAATCCTCATTTCGGAGCCAGCATAGGATATGCTGCAGTGATGGATGGAGGATTGTATCTCGGGTGTTCTCTAAGATTCGAAATCGCAACTGGCGAAAGCAAAGTCAGAGAGGTTTCTGCTGCGAAATCTAAGACTTTCCAAGCGCTGGGTGGTTCTATTGGTTATGAAGAAGAGCATTCGGACCCGACAGCTGCAATTACCGCTAAGGAAAAGTTCAGCGGGGTCTTAAGCCTTGAGCCAGGGTTTGCTCCGAGCGGAAACTGGGTGGCATATATACCGATTGAGGTTGGTTTCTCGAAGACAGAATATAAATTCGTTAAAGCTGATGCTTCATCCTTTAAAGACAAGGTCGGTTCGAAGTACGAAAAGTTCGCAAAAGAGGCTGGGAAAGATGGGGTTAATTCAAAGTGGACTGTAAAGTCTGCTTCGAAAGATGGTACGACAGCAACTGGGACTCCGGGCAAAGACCTCACATTCAAGAAATCCAAGACCAGCTTTGTGTTAGGATTTGGACTTGGTGCTAAGGTGTTGGTTGCCGATAACTTCATCCTCGATCTGAGGGCGACGTGGTATCCACGTACAAAGGTCAAGATTTCAACACCTGCGATTGAGTCAGCGGCTGTGTTCGATCTCGAAAGACTTGGACAGGATTGGGAGTTCAAGAAGGATAAGTTCAAGGTTAGCGTAGGATTCCTGTTTAAAGTCAACTAAGAGTACATTAGGCTCTTTCACTCCTCTACAAGATCTCTTGTAGCTGGAGTGGGGGCTCTTTTTCGTTATAGAGAAGGTATGTGAGGGAAGTAGTTCTCGATACTGAAACGACGGGGCTCTATTTTGTCGATGGTGATCGGGTCACGGAGGTTGGCTGCGTCGAGATCATAGACAAAAAACGGACGGGAGTGACGTATCATACGTACGTTAATCCAGAACGAGAAGTCAGCCCTCGAGCCGAAGAAATCAGCGGATTAAATTACAGATTCCTAAAGGATCACAGAGTATTTAGAGATATTCATCAAGAATTACTAGACTTCATACAGGATGATGTCCTCGTTATTCATAACGCCCCATTTGATATAGGATTTTTAAATAACGAGCTGTCGGGTGTATGTGCGTATATCATCGATAGTTCGAGGGTTGTCGATACACTGACCATCGCCAGAGAAAAGTACCCGGGTTCCCCTGCGACATTAGACGCCCTCTGTCGAAGATTCAATATAGACAGCACATCTCGAGTTAAGCATGGCGCATTGATCGATGCCGCATTATTGGCCGAAGTTTATATCGAAATGTCAGTAGAAGTCGTGCAGAGAAGCATATTCGATGTTGGGAGCAATTCTCCCAAACAGAAGAAAGAAATAAAGCGGCAGCCGATTACTATCACAGAAAGAGTATTCAAGCCCACAGAAGACGAACTCCTGGCACATAACGAACTTCTATCGACCATTAAGAATCCTCTGTGGAATAATCATTGAATACTCCAAATAATCTGTCCATCGCTGTTCTCTTAAACCTGGATGATACCTATACATATTCCCACCATGAACATCTAGATATCGGACAAATCGTCGTCGTAAATTTCAGGAATAAAGAAGTAGTTGGAGTTGTCGTTGATTCTGGAGATAATGGGTTTAGCGGGCAGATAAAGAAGATCTCCTCAATACTCCCATACGCAATACCGGAGCAATACGTGGAATTTGTGCGCTTTGTTTCGAATTATAATATGTCTTCGATTGGGATGGTCCTGAAGCTGGTCATCCCATTTTCCATAGACGCTATATTGTCTCCAGATAAATCATTTAATAGTGCTAAGAAGAGTTGTTCTAATGTCGATCTTAGCGCAGATCAATATACAGCCGTCGAGAAGATCGATAGTTATTCTGATAGCTTCAAGACGATATTACTCCACGGGATTACGGGCTCCGGGAAGACGGAGGTATTCGTCGAGGCCGCTAAACGGAGACTCCCGAAGCAGGTCCTGATCCTGGTTCCAGAGGTCGCATTATCGAACGAATTGGCGGGGAAGGTCGCGGAACGGCTGGGTGTAGAGGTCTTCATCTGGCACAATTCCATCTCCAAAGTTAAGAAGCTGCATATATGGAGGAAGGCGATTTCGGGGGAACCGATTGCCATCGTCGGCGCTAGATCGGCCCTCTTCATACCGTTTGCAAATCTTGGGATCATCATAATCGATGAGGAGCATGATACCTCGTTTAAACAGAGTGAGACCACCATGTATCACGCCAGGGATATGGCGGTATACCTGGGTCAATGCCTCGGCATCCCGGTCATTCTATCATCAGCAACTCCATCCGTTGAATCTTATAATAACGCGAAGATGGTGAAGTATGAATACATCACCCTGCAATCACGGTACTTCAAGGATGCGCGGTTACCATCCGTCACGATCCATGATTTGAGGAAGGAGAAGATGGATGGTAGCCTCAGCAAATACGCGATCGAAAAGATAAATGAATATCTGAGTATCGGGAAGCAGGTCCTAATATTCGTGAATAGACGAGGGCATACACCGAAAGTATTATGCAGATCATGTGGGTGGAAAGTCACGTGTCCCGGATGCTCGACGTGGCTCTGCTATCACCATCATACCGCGGAATTCGTCTGCCATTACTGTGGATACAGGACGTACGTTAAGCACGCCTGCGAAGAGTGTGGTAATCAAAACTTGATAGGAATTGGGACTGGTATTGAGAAGGTCTACGAGGAATGCATTGGGCTGTTCGGGGACGCCAAGATAGCGATCCTATCGAGCGATACCATGAATACCCCCAAGAAGATAACGACTGCCATTAAGGCGATCAAAGACAATGATGTCAACATTATATTGGGGACGCAGATAGTCGCTAAGGGCCATAATTTCAATTCCCTAAATTTGGTGGTGGTAACGTGTATTGACGCCATGCTTTATGGCGAAGATTTCAGATCGATCGAGCGGGCATTCCAGACGTTACATCAGGTATCGGGGAGGGCAGGGCGCATGGGTGAATCGCAGGCTGAGGTCATAGTGCAGACATACTGCCCCAACGATGAACTGATGAAGATCATCAAGAATAATGATATAGAACGTATGTATAATCTGGAAATTCAAAATAGAAAGTTAGTCCAGATACCACCATTCGCCCGGATGGTGAGTATAATGGTGTCGGCCCTATCGGAGAAGGAGGTATCAGAATTCGCTAAGAAATTGGTTATGAGAGCTCCAAAAATTCAGGGTATTAAGATACTGGGCCCAACGCAACCAAATATATATAAACTCAGATCGAGATACCGTATGCGGATAATAGTGACAGCAAATATGCAATTACAGAATTATATAAAACAATGGATATACTCTAAAAAGATCCCGAATAATATAAAGGTATCAGTGGATGTAGATCCATATGATTTTAGTTAGGAGATGAGGGGGGAACCCAAGATAAGGGAAGACAAAAGTTAGTTTAAATGCGTTTCATATTCCTGAAAAAATATACAAACCAAATTTAAATTGACACTCATCAGGCAAAAACAGGATCATATGAAGCGTCAGAACCAGAACCTTGGGACGAAGTATGACCAAATCAATAATGGTAGGAGTGGTTCTCCTGGCCATATGGGGGCAGGAGGGGAACGCCATGGATCCATACACTGAATTACCAAATATCACCTTTAATTCAAAGGTCAACAAGATCTCTTAAGCACTGGCAGAGGAACACCGGGAAGTACGGAAGCTGGCGCTAAAGATGGGGGTGCGAGGGGACCAAGACATCGAGCGGGTAAAATCAGGTTTCAGATGGCGATTTGGTACACAATACAGCAAAAAGGACGTTACCAACAGTTCTTCCACGATTTTATTCCCAGGATCGCTAACAGGCATTCTGAGGCGTTATGGATATTTTTCTTTCCTCACCTGAGACAAATTTCTGCTGGGGCGAATTCAGTAGATGATCAGGATGGTGAAGCTGAGGTTCCATCGGCAGTCTCGTGGGCCGATATAGATCCAGACTTGCTGTTCACTATGGAATTCTAAAATCCGGTGCTCGATGGCTCATCAGAGGAAAGGTTGGCATTCGGAGCTCCTCAACCCTAATGGAACTGGCGACTTAAATAACGAGCACTGAAAAGACCCAGTAAACCCAAGACCAACAATATCCTCCATCCTTAATCCGATAAGAATGAGAGATGCGTCTGCGTTAGAAAGGAATAGAAGAAAGTGCTTGTTCGAAAGATAGGGCCAGGCATTCTCTTTCTGGATGTGAAAATATCCGAAGCAAATCCAATTGAATTTGAAAGAAACACACTGTCTCAAAACTGTTCTCATGTTCTTGAGTGAAATCCAAGAACCTCAACGACCAACAGGCCCGAGTGGTTGAATGCTGTTTTTCCATATGTCTTGAAAAGATTTAAGATATTGGGTTTTAAGTATTTCTGTCATTTAAATTTATAATCTATTAACGTTTTATTAATCGAAACATGGTAGTATCCCGGGTGGGTGGGGGTAGGCGGTGGTGTATAAGAAAGATAGCATAAAAACATTAAGAATTCGTTAATTTGCAGAGAATATTTTTTTGTTAAAAAAAATATTAGCAGTTAAATATATTTCTTCTATACTTTGATTTCATAATCTAGCGAAAGCGTGGAATAAATCATGAATGCGTGCATAGTATTTCTGTAAAGTATTAGGAGAACTGTATTGTCTATTATTTACAATCTAATGGCTGGCATTACTACATGATTAAAAGGGTAATACTTGATGAATTAATTTAATTAACTGTAAATTAATATTTAAAGTATATTATTAGCTTATGACATTATTATTGTGTAGAGAATAAGTCTAATGAAAGTATTGATTAAATCATTAATAGTATTAAATATAATTAATGTTGCTCATTGCTCAGAAACCTCTGATTTCTGTCCAATGACTCCATATCGGAAGGGTGCCGATATGCGTATCGCTAGATTATCCGATATATCCAAATCCACAAATCGGTCCATCGATCTAAAAGCAAAGACACAGTACAATCACACAATTTCTTTTACCAGGAATGCTTTAACCATGTCATTAAGTGGTGGAGCGTTAGGGATTATCCTAAAGTGCAAATGGAAGAACATTTCGATCCAGCTCCAGATCTGCGACGAAGAACCAAGTATTAGCGCAACTGACATTATTCTCCCACTTGGGTGTCTTGTGTTTGCAGGCATCGCTCTGCCGTATATTACACGTGCATACTCGCCCTCCTTCGACAAACATCCGGGAATAGGGTTCCAAAACGACCAAGCTATGATAGCTTAGGACAAAAAAAGACGCCAGAGCTCTTCCCGTATCTCAAGGAGCGGGAGACTGATCACTGGAACTATAACGAAAAGAATATTTCTAGCACGCAACCTCAAATTCTATCATCCAGAACCACTACGTAAACAACATGGCTACAGGTGCAACCGAGTTTTCTAATTGAATTGTCGGATAATGCCTCAACATGTAATTGGTCGAAAGAAGCCTACTGTGCTTGTTAGATTAAACACTGCCTTTTCACATTAAACGCAGGCGTTATCATCATTTTATGATTCTTGGTAGATTTGAATCTTATATCTAATTTCGTTGAGTTATTATTCACCATCACATAAGTTGATAATGTACTATCTCCCCCGATAGGAAGATAGAGAATTATTCTGTCCTGATCAACTAATTCTACAGTTGATTTTATCGGCCAGGTCCACCCATATAAGATTCTGAATCCCTTCGCTTGGACTAGTAGACAACCAATTCCATTTTCTCCATGGATCAATTGCTTACTGTTCCAATCATAAGTCTCCGTTACGTTGTGAGAGCCTATAGTTATCGGCACGATCATATAACTAGTATTTAAGCCTGAACCTATAGATATATTTACTTGCGCCCAACTTTTTATGGATTGTGGAATCGATTGGCTCCTTTCGGGACCTGTCAAATCAGTCCTTATGTTAGGGAATTCGGCATACAGATCTGCAAGGTAATTAGGTGCACATGGTGGTCGATGCTGGATTCGTCGTCCCCAGCAGAGTGGTTGCGAAAAGTTAGAGTGCGCTCCCCTAGATTCGCGTAGTATGATACTCCCAATAAGCAGCAGAAAGATGAAATTTAATTTCTTCATCTAATCCTCCCTTTCTAGCTCTCATTAAGTAGTATCTCATTCTTTTCATTTTACTGGCAATAACGTTGTGATCCCCTTTTGGCGTTTTTCCGAAACATTTTTAAGCAAATATATGGATAGTAAAATAGTCTAATATCAGGATGAAGCCTATGCCTGCAGCAATTCTTCGAGGGCGTAGTACGTCCTCAGCTCCGGTTTGAATAGATGCAATTCGCAGCCATGCGATTCCACGATGACCCATCCGCTCTCGGCCTTTCCCTCCATCCTGGGCTTGAGGTGCTCACATTTGAGATATCTATATACGTGATCAGCGACAGACTGCAGGTGTCTCGATGATGTTCCGGAGGCTATAATGCAGGCATCCGAGATCTTCGTCAGGCATTCGGTGAGGTTAAACTCAACGATATCATATGCCTTCTTATCCTCTAGGATCTTCATAATGGAACGCGAAAGGTCGCTAATTTGCATTACTCTTAGATCCATTCCCAAAGCCGTTCATTACAAACCTACTGATTAACCCCTCTATATTGATCGCAGACTTGGTGATCTCGATCTCCTCGGATGGCTTTAATTTTTGTTCACTATACCCGACGGAGATGGAAATAAACTTACTACCCATCAGACCATCAGTAGTTATGTTGGCCGAGCTGTCCTTAGGTATCTTGATATCATCCCTAAACAACAGCTCAACCTTCGCCTGATAATCTTCATCTATCACGAGGGACTTCACGACTCCAACCTTGATGCCATTCAATTTTACATCACTACCGGCCATAATTCCACTGACATCGTCAAAGCGTGCCGTCAATACGTACCCCTGTTTAATCTGTTCTCCACCAGATGTATACGCAAAATACATAAAAAAAGAAGAAACTATTAGAACAAATCCGCCAATAATAACTTCCAGAATATTACCTTTCACTGGGCGTAATACCAAACTATAATGCTCTCTATATTCATTATAACACAAAATTAACCACTATCTCAATTTTAGGATACAGGGCCTATTTCTCCGGCATTGAAATGCTTACGGCAAAGCGCTGTATATTTCTCATTTCCGCCTATATCTACCTGCTCTCCTTGTCTTATGATCTTCTTGTTACCATCGAATTTCGCGTTCATAATCGCCTTTCTCCCGCAATGACAAATGGTCTTTACCTCGACCAATTCATCGGCCAATATGAGGAGGTATAGGCTACCCTCAAATGGCTCCCCCAAAAAATCTGACCGAAGGCCATAGGTCAGGACGGGGACATTGAGTTCATCGACAACACGGCATAGTTCATGTACCTGCTTTTTCGTTAGGAACTGTGCTTCATCTAATAATATACACGCTGTCTTTGGGGTGCGTTTAGAGCTAATATCAGCGAAGAGATCGAGTTCAGCATCGAAGACACTGGCCTTTTCTTGTAGTCCGATTCTGGAGGATATCACTTCTTCACCAAATCGATTATCCATCTTAAAAGTATATAATAATGTATCCATGTGTCTTTCTTTATAATTGAAACTACTCTGCAGTAGTTTCGTTGTCTTCCCAGCGTTCATCGCGGAATAGTAGAAGTATAACTTAGCCATAGCACACCCTAAAAAATTACGATCAAAAAATGATCATCAGAATATCACAAAAAAACGGACTGACGATAATGGATTTTGGAGGATCAAGGATCCAGATTAATGCAGTTATACTTTACTGATTGCATCAAAGTAAACTGTAGTTTATAAGACAAAAAGATTTAACCAACGCTTGGTTAAGCATATTTGCTATACTCCACAGTAGGAATAATTATTACAAGAGAGAAGAAAAATGAAAAAGAATGTATTGCACAAAGTTTGTATGGGAATCATCCTTTGCATCGCCGGATGTCAGAGAGTGTATAGCGCAACTGCCGTTGGAGGGGATGGGATACCACTGGTGTCGAATGACGATTTGATTTATATTCGTGCCGAGCTTTCAGTCCTCTGCTCACTGAAGGATCCAAGATCAGCTTCTGCTCTACGTGAGGACCCTTACGGATTTTATAACACTGCTGACTTCCGCTCCAAAAACGTATTATTTTGGCTGAAAAAACATTTTGGTACCAGTAGCCAGATATATGATAAAGTCTGGCGAGGCTACTGCGAGTTATGTAAAGCCAAACGGATAGCTGAGGCATACGACAAAAGAAACAAGACGCCAAAAAAATGGACGGACGGAGACATAGACGGAACAATGAGATCCTTAGAAGACTTATATATGTTCATACCATTCATTACAACAAATGTTGAAAGGATAGTGGATCGAATGGCTATAGCCAGCACGAAGCACTAGTAGGGAAATAATATCTTCTATAGAGCGTCCGAGTCAATGAACTGCTTTCCAATCCTACAGAATCAGATTTTATGGAGGGAGAGCCGGCCCGCAGAACTGTAGTATCCTTAGGTGCACACCAAGGAGATGAATAACAATTATTCGAGAACCCGTCAGTATAGACGTCTATCGATCAGACACGATACAGTTGAGTATTATTATATATAAAATATGCTATAATTAAGAAATAGGGGAGAGAAAAGAGAGAAATTCAAAAGGTGGGGAGGAACATGAAAAAGAATATATTAAACAAGATTTGCATGGGTATTGTTACGTGCCTTGTGGTATGCAAGGGAGGTAATTGCGCTATACAGCATTATAATCCAGGAAGATTCAGCTTTATGCCTGATTATGGACAGGGGTATAGGGAAACTTATGGCGATGCTTATATCTCTGCCAGAGCAGGTGCGCGCGTTCTGCACGAACTTGTCAGGGAGGATGGAATTCGGTTTGCGAGGCTCTTTCCTTACCCATACTTTTTGACAGCCTCGTCATCTTCTTGGGATGTGCTGCTTTATACTGAAACTGAATTGAATCTAAGTATATTAGATCGTGCCCGTATATCTCAGGGTTATGCCGATGTGTTATGGGCTTGTGTATCAGCATCCGAGGCTCAGAGTGGGAGTCGTGGCATTGCCGATAGACTGAACTATGGCGCTCTTTTAGAAAGAGATATTGAAACGGTATGGGCGGTAGACAATTTCGCCAGAAGGATTTTCCGGTAAACTGACTTTGATTATGCGTATACGGCCTAGACAGTCTTCGCAAATGCCAACTTTACAGTACAATCAAAAAGGGAGGAGTATAAAAATGAATACGTTAAACCAGATTTGTATGGGCGTTGTTGCATGCCTTATGGTGTACTGGAACGGTGATTGTAGTAGTCTGGATGGAAACGACTCTAGAAGCTAATAATAGACGAAGATCTTTAGACTATCTAAGCAGAGCTAGAGGTGTTATCGCAGCATTGATCAGGAATGCCGAAAAAGTTTTCTGATAATCAGCAAGTAATTGGGGAGGTAGCCTTAATACCTTTTCTAAAGTGGGGAGAAATATGAAAAAGAATGTATTGAGTAAAGTTTGCGTGGATGTTATTGCAGGCCTCGTAACATGCCAGAGTGGGGATTGTATGGACCTACCGGATAATCTATCAAGAATGACGAGAAGGTCCACTTCTATGACAGATCTTAGACCGGCATATATGCCGACTGATGATGAAGGTGTTCAGGATAGTCCTGCTGCAATCGCTGCCAAGGCAGGTATAGCAGACCTGAGCTATCTTGTCAGGACGACTGATGGAGAGTTGTTCGGTCGAGTTCACCCTCACGCCTATTTTACGAGAGCAAAAGCAGCTGGGTGGCACATACTGAGTTATGTAGTAAATGTATTGAAATTGCACGGGTTAGACATGGCTCGTATAGCTCGAAGTTATACCGATATAACATGGGCTACTTATTTCGCAGAAGTGGCTGAGGATGCAATAGATAGGCGTTTTTGGGGGCCAGTCGATATAGCAGATTATCATGGTTTTCTGGAGGAAGATATAGAAGCAGTCAGGGCGTTATACGATTATGCCAGAAGAATTTTCCCTTAAACTGACCTTAATTCCCAAAGTGGGAGGAACATAAAAAAGAATGTATTGAGTAATGGTTGCATGTTCGTTGTCTCACGCGCCTCATGGCATTTGAAAACAAGCTCTAATAACTAGACTAGGGGATTTTATCATGAATAGATTGATTATATTGATAATTGCTATGCTACAGGGAACGGCAATGGCCGCATCGCCAGAATGTTTTTTCAGACTAGATTCACTGGCCAGTACGATCTTTGCGCTACGTGAAGCACCCGATCTAGATCATCAAAAATTGATTGAAATGGCAAGTGAGGCCGGACGATTCCCATCAAAGGTATTTTCCGAATTGGTTCAACTTCATGGTGCGGCTGGCCCAGAATCCGACATCACGAAGATGGGCGAGACAATTAACATCATACTTAAGCGGGGTGAATACCCGTTACTCAGTGCCCTAATCTATAACGAAGAACCCACAGTCTATGTTCATGATTTTCTCGAGGGTATCCAGAGGGCCGCCAGGGAATCACTGTTGTGTATAGAGGATGTATCTCGAGACAGACGCGATGCTAGGTGCACACTTTACCATATGGAAATTCGTGCTAGACTGGCATGTCAGTGTCCGTCCTTTGAGGATTTTACAAAGACTATCGCAGCAATATTAAAACCGCTCCCGGATGCATCTCTTGCAACCCAAATGATATGTGCACTGAATCCAACTCTGGGCCAACTCGAGGAGAGTGAGTTCGGAGAGTTGGTAGAACAACTGGTGAATTTGTTTAATAATTACGAACAATCTCGTCCTAAGAATTATTTGATACAGACCCCTGGTGATATCGTGGACGAAATAAATACGTACTACATCAGACAACGTCTGCCACAACAAATCGGAAACAAAGCTCCAATCATCATAGGTGTTGCACAAAGACTGCTTCCAAAAGTACTCCGATATGATCTCATAACAGATGCCCTACCAGATGTAATGAAGGAAGTAGTTACGTCGCATATACCTTGATACAAATCTAGAAGGCAGGTGAGCCCCGGATTGGTTGGAGTTTCAGGATGGTGTATAAGAAAATAGCATAAAAACACAGCTATAAAAACGGTATTGTATCGATCACGAAAAGGCCTTAAAATTAACGTGGTTATATACTTTATTCATTTGAGGAGTTAACGCTTGGCGAAGGTGGCCAATACTAAACGGCAAAATCCTGTTCTTCAGGTTCAACCAATCAATGAAAATATCAAGTTCGGTGAGGTTAGGTTGATAGATGTGAGCGGCAATCCCGTCGGTATCGTCCCAATTGGTGAAGCGTTGGATATGGCGCGTGAGGCGTCGTTGGACTTGGTCCTGGTGTCGGAAGAATCTATTCCGCCGGTGTGCAAGATCCTCGATTATGGTAAGTATAAATATGAATTGCAAAAGAAGAAGACTGAATCGAGGAAGAAACAGAAGGTAGTTAACCTCAAGGAGATACAAGTTCGCCCCTCCATAGGTGATAATGATCTACTCATCAAATGCAAATCCATCAAGAAATTCATCGAAGAAGATGGCGATAAAGTGAAGGTAATCCTCCGCTTTAGAGGGCGAGAGTTAAGTCGGCAAGAAATGGGGCATGAAGTAATCAAGAGGATTCTGGAGTATTGCAAAGAATTTGCGAAGGAAGAATCCGCTACAAAATTGGAAGGTTCAGTCATCACGACTGTTCTATCTAAAAAATAGAGGGAAATAATATGGGTATACTGATAGCGATTCACGTTTTCGTCACGTTGTTACTGATATTCATCGTATTGATTCAGAAGAATGAAGGGGGAAGTTCATTGTTCGCCAATAGTGGGGGTGGCAATATGTTCAGTGCCAGGGGTGCGTCGAACCTCCTCACCAAGGCCACGTGGATCCTATCGACCATCTTCCTGTTGAATTGCATACTGATGGCAACGATTGCTTCATACGAAATAAAGGATACTCAATCAATCATTGAGCATAAGCAGGAGCAGAGGGCAAAGAAACAGCAGCAGCAGCAGCCCAAGGAATCTAAGGACGAAAATGTAGCTGAATCAAATAGTAAAGCGCCAGACAGTACGAAATCTGGCATTTCTCCTGGTGATAAGGATTTGGATACTCCCGCAAAACCCGCCAAAAAGGAATCGAAACAAAAGTGACCTCGAAGATCTTATCGATCGAAGATATAAAGGCGATCATTCCGCATCGGTATCCCTTCTTGATGATCGATTCGATTCGGGATATGGAGATTGGGAAATCGTGTGTTGCCCATAAGAACGTGACGAATAATGAATGGTATTTCATGGGTCATTTCCCTAATTATCCAATCATGCCTGGAGTCCTGATAATCGAAGCGATGGCTCAGGCTGCTGGCGTCCTGGCGTTTTCCACTCTCTTTTCAGAGGGTGTTTGCAAGGCCGGAGATTCTGATTTCGTTTACTTTACCTCCATTGAAAACGCTAAATTTAGGAAACCGGTTGTACCGGGTGATATCCTGAGGATAGAGGTTTGTATTACACAAAGACGTGGTAATAAATTCTGGAAATTTAATGCACGGGCATATGTTGGGGACGACCTATCCGATGAGGCGGATTTCCGTGCCATGATTCCCGAACATTGAGGACAAATTAAAATGTACGAAAATGCATGGGTACACCCTACGGCCATCATCGAAGATGGAGCATCCATAGGCGATGACGCTTCAGTGGGACCGTATTGCTGTATCGGGAAAGATGTTGTGATCGGTAGTAATGTCACCCTTAAATCTCATGTAGTGATCACGGGAGATACCACCATCGGTGCCAATTCCACGATTTTCCCGTTTGCTTCATTGGGGCATACCCCGCAGGATTTGAAGTATAAGGGTGAGCAGGCCCGGCTAGAAATTGGTCATGATACCGTGATCAGAGAATACGTCACGGCTCATATAGGGACCGAGGGCGGCGGTATGCTCACCAAGATAGGGAATGATTGCCTGATCATGGCGTATTGCCACGTGGCGCACGATTGTGTCATCGGGGATCACGTCGTCCTGGTTAATGGGGTCAATCTATCGGGGCACGTCACAATTGGTGACAGGGCGATCATAGGCGGTATGTCCGTCGTGAAGCAATTCATCAGGATCGGACAGCACGCGATGATCGGTGGCTTCACCGGAGTGGACCGGGACGTCATACCATATGGGATCGTCAGGAGCGATAGGGTCACCACCCTCAAGGGCCTCAACATAATCGGCCTAAAACGCTTTGGATTCGAAATCGATGAAATTAAGACGATGCTAGAAGCGTATCGTGAGATGTTCGAAAGCGAAGAGAGTAAGGCGCACTTCACCAAGAATATAGAGGAAGTGCGTCTAAAATATATAGGCAATAAAAACGTGACCAAGATCATCGAATTTATACAGGGGGCCACTAAGAACCCGATCTGTACGGCAGTCTCTGCCGAAGTTTATTGAAGAGTTTCATCGTCCGTCCATGGTGAATAAGAGAGAATGAGGCCAGAAGCGGGATCGTCCTCATCCCAGAGGAATACGGAACTTGCTTCACATTCATCAACGATAGGGGAAGGAGGAACTTCGCACCGTCCCTCCTCTCTTGATTTACCCTAATGGTTGAACTACTTGCCTTCCCTGAGTGCCGTTAGATAGTCCGCGTTTGCTGCTCGAATTTCGTTTACGAAGTTCTGCATGCTTGTGGTAGTTTGTTGATTTGCTGTGATAATGGATTCCAACCAAGCGATGAGCCCGGCTATTGTTGTGACCAGGCAGTCTGGTTGATCTGTCGATTTGACAGTGACTGGGTCCCCGGTTAGCGTTGGAGACAGTAACGTTGCCAATGGGTTCCCTCCCACGAATGCCTGGATTGCGCTCCGATCATGTGGCCCCCACTGGGGCGATACTCGGAGGTATTCTACTTGAGGTATTGATGAAGGAGTCAATTCAGTTATTGACCGGCGGAGCACATCTTGCTCCTGGGATTGGAGATGTATCACTTTTTCCAATCCCTCTATGTGCGTGACCACCAGTTCCTGCCTGAGATCTGGGACCGGCGTTGGCTGTACTTCTATCGGAGGGCCGTTAAATAGTGGGGTGGATATCGGTTGTCTCCCGTATAAAAAATCCAGAATGTCTTTCTCTTGGTTGGGTGTCCATCCGCCCAGGGGGACTGGACCTGACTCCGATGGAATTACTCCTGGGGTGGCTGGTATCGGGTCTGAAGCCGCTTCCGCTCCACTCGAAATGATTCCTAACATTGTTGCTAGGTCCTGTTAGGAAATTTTATATTTGGCAGAAAGTGTGGTATATAGTTGTTAATTTGATCTTAAACACAACATATACCACTCATGAAATATTACATATCTGAGAAAGATTGGCAAG
>JAISBP010000008.1 GCA_031266135.1 Holosporales bacterium
ACGAGAGGACCGGAATGGACATACCTCTGGTGGACCTGTTGTCGTGCCAACGGCATAGCAGGGTAGCTACAGTATGGAAGAGATAAACGCTGAAAGCATCTAAGCGTGAAACTCGTCTCAAAACTAGTCATCCCAAAATAGAGTCGTGGTAGACCACCACGTTGATAGGCTAGATGTGGAAGCATAGTAATGTGTGGAGCTTACTAGTACTAATAACTCGAACGGCTTGTTTTCTTTTAATAAAGTCAGAGTTCAGATGATGAGATTGGATAAAATTCTTCGCTATAACTATGCGGTGTATTCATCCTGGGGGAGTGTATGGGCAACGTTGTTAAGGACGTCGCGGTGATGATGATGGTGGGAGGCGTTGCTCAAGCCTCAGCTCCGGAGCCTTGTTTCCCAGATGTTTGTACGTCCACTCACATTGATGGAGTCAGTGTTCTCATCAGTGGTCCTGTTTTCATGAACGTTCTAAGATGGTTTGGGAAAACGCCGGATGAAGTAGGAAGCCTCCTCCGGAGGTGTGGAAGTTATCCAGATAAAGTTGAGCTAATTACTAATCTGGGAATGACCTACGGCTATGCTCAAATGGAATATTATCTTCCAGTACTACGTTACTACCGTCATCATGGCGAGATAGACCGGTCTAACGAAATTGGCGAATTTTTGAGATGCATAATAAATTTTACAGAAGAATGCCAACGAATAAGGGCCTCAGCCTTTGGTCATCAACAGCCAATCGCATGTAACGATCCGCGGTATCGAAGACTCGCGGCGAGGACCATTGGATAAAGTTCTTCACTATATCTTTCCAAGCTCCGACGTGATACAATAAAGCTAGAATATGGTAGCTATGGGTAGGAAAATGCACAGGTTGAAGAAATTAATAATAATCCGCAGGGCATTGGTCTTGACGGCGGTTTCGTTGTGTCAATATCAGATAGATCAAGCGATGAGCGCGGTTCCGGATACTGGGGGTGCACCTTCTGTGCGCCAGCGTGTACAGGCATCCGATAGCAAGGACGGACGGAAACTTTCGGTACGCAGGTCGCGATCACAGGATTCAAATCCGCCAAGAGTCAAATCCCATGTAGCAGACTGGTTAGATAGGCATACGGAACGCAGAGACATATTGGGAAGCGGTCGCGTATCGGGTCGGAACCCAGGAGCAAGCTCAGATTCGGATGGACCATCACCACGTGGATTTGGGTGGCGTATGAGACAAAGTCCAGCGGATCAGCCCGATGGAAGCCCTCAAGTTGATTCATCTGCTGTCAGTGTACAGGGCGCTTATCCTCCAGAATCGCATCGGAACTGTGGGAAGAAGCATCATATGGGCAAATGTGGTAGGCACGGTCCATTGCATTTCCCAGATTCAGATCGACTACCACCACGTGGCTTTGAGCGCCAGAGTATGGAACCCAATCCAGAAGCATTGACGGATCAGCCTGATAGAAGCCCTCAAGTTGATCCAGCTGCTGCCAAGGTACGGGGCGCTTATTCTCCAGGATCGCATCGGCACTGTGGGAAGAAGCATAATAGGCGCCCATGGGGTCAGAACCCAGGAGCAAGCTTAGATTCGGATGGACCACCACCACCATATGGCTTTGGGTGGCGTATGAGACAAAGTCCAAAAGCACCTGCAACAGAATCGCTAGTAGAAGACTTAGATCCACGTGTGGGTCAGTCCACAGCTCCAGAACAACGGATGAAAAAGCCAGAACGATTCGAATTTGCAGGCAGAAGAGGTGACAAAGATTGTCACTCACCAAGAGGGAGGATAGATGACGGAAGGCATGGTAGAGGCTCAGCACAGCTGTCTCCAATGGAACCTGTGGCTGGATATGACCCGCGTCTAATTTCTGAAGGACACGATGATATGGAATTCCAAGAGATTACTAGATCGAATAGTTTGGAACGATTGGACCATTAGGCTACCATACGACTCGTTTCGTATGATGGGAAGATTTATAAATTTCCATTATTCTTTTTCGTAACTCTTCATAATCAGCATTCTTGGGAGAAAACAATGAAGCCAGGACCAGGATGTGTTCTTGACACTCCCAGAGTCTGATTATGAATATCTTAAAATTCCCGTTGTCTTAAAGTTTCATAGAATGTAACGGATGCCGCTGTCGAGACATTTAGAGTCGGGAAATATTTGACAGTAGGTAATCTCACAATAAAGTCGGATTTTTCTAGTTGGTTTCTTCTGATTCCTTGTCCTTCATCTCCTAATAACACACATATTTTCCCGGAGATACCGACATCGCGTATTGTTTGAGTACCACCCTCTGACAACGCTATTATCCAGAATCCGTATGTTTTTAACTTCTCTATTGCTTGTGCTAGATTTTTGACTCTGATTATCTTGATGTATTCGAGGCCTCCGGAAGCAACTTTAGCGACAGTTCCACTTATATGACACGCTGTTTTATCAAGAAGAATTACTCCGTATATACCAAACGCTGCCGCCGACCTAATGATAGCCCCCAGATTATGCGGATCTGTTACTCCATCCAGCATTGCGACCACGCAATCTACAGGACCAGTTTTTAATTCCGTTATATCTGAATATTCAAAATCACCGATTTCTATGGCGATACCCTGATGAACACTCCCCTTCGGGAGGATCTGATTGAATTCCTTTGAATCCATCATATGTACCATAGAATGCGGTATTTGTGTAAGCCACGATGGAGGCCGCTGTTTTGTTTCCAATACATAAACTCTCTTTATTTTCTTTAGGGATTTCTGAATGACTACTTCGCACGCATGTATTCCGTATATTATCATTTCAATTTTTTAGGTTGCTTCGTATGGTGCTCGCTTTTAAGTAGATTCACAGCATACCTCGCCCATGACTCTTTCGGGAAACTCTTTTGCAATACAACGTTAACCTTTTCAGCTTCCTGAATGAGACCCATCGCAACGTAGCACTCAATCAGTCTATGCAATGCCTCCGGAACGTGTTTCGTCTCACGATATGATTCGATCACGACGTTTAATCTCATAATAGATGCCGCATAATTCTTGCGCGTTTGATAGTATCGTGCTGCATATACTTCACGACCGGCCATCTGTTGCCTCAGGTTTAGTATCATATTTTCAGAAGCTTTTATATATTCTGATTGAGGAAATCTGGAATGCAGTTCCGAAAAGTAAGTAAGAGCTTTAATGGTAACATCCTGATCACGTTCTATAATTGGCATTTGCTCAAAATTAATGAGGCCTAACATAAATAAGGCATATGGCACTTTGTCGTGAGTCGGATGAGTCTTAATGAAGATCTCATAGGCAGTCACTGCCTCATCATATTTCTTGATCTTGTAATAGCAATCACCAGCCAATAGCTGGGCAGTAGCCGTCAACTTAGAATACGGATATAATCTCTCGAGTTCTTCAAAGATCTGAACAGCATCATCGTGATTACCGTCCTTCATCTTCTGTTCGCCTTGCTCTAAAATCTTTTCAACTGGAAGCTTTTCCAAATACTTTAGGTCCAAATCTTTGGAGCAACCAACCAATAACAAAACAGATACGGTAGCTATTAATCTTCGATTCAGCATTGCTTCAATCATGATAGAGAAATCATCACATTGCCCATCAGTCTATCATAATTTCTCAATAACCCAATGTATAAATTCACACGGTTTGATGTGAAACTGCCAATCTATGATACTCTGTATCGTCATAGTAGGAGTTTGTTTATAACGATTAAGATGCATACAAGTATAACACACGCCAATCGTTTAGATTTTATGTTTTTTTCATAGAGAATTGTGGTATATGACAATATTATATATATAAATGGGAATGTTCCAAGCGGAAGATTCAGGAAGATATCATCGGTAATTCCCGCTGTAATGGCAACAATTCCAGGGGCGGGATTGTGTGCACCCAGTGCATACACGAAGACTGGGATGACGGTTAATGGAACGAAGTATGGTCCTATTACCTGCGAAAGACAGTAACTCAAAAAACTCGTGATGATACATATTAGCTCAATACAAAATCCGGATAGTATTATCTTCAGTTTTTTTATGAGCATCATGTCTTTTTTGTCAATAGAATCGAGACCCACTCATCCTGATAAATCGTATTTACTACGCTGAATCCAACGGATCTATAATGATCCATAATCTCTTCTTCTTGGCTCATTATGAATCCTGAAATTATTATGTGTCCTTCAGTCTTGGTAGCTATAGCGAAATCGTGATGAAAATTTATTAGAGGCTGCTTCAAAATATTACACATTATTAGGTCGAAATATTGATGAGGTACAGATGATGAAGTTATGGCATTACCGTTTACTTCATTCAGTCTGTAGTTTTCATTAGAGATTTTTGTGGCGTCTGGATCTATATCAATTCCTATAAGGCGTGATTCTTTCCACATTTTAAGGGCACAAATACCGAGGATGCCCGTTCCGCATCCCATATCTAAAATCTCTTTCGGAGGTTCTGTCATCGATAACTTTAGTAAGTTAAGTATACATGCCTGTGTCGTTTGATGATGTCCACTTCCAAAAGCTAGGGCTGAATTAATTTTGATTGGGATTAAATTTTCTGCAATCGTAATATCTCGCATAGATTCATTGTATACATAAAAACTACCGCAGATGATCGGACGAAGTTCTTTGATATATGATTCAACCCAATCTTCCTTCCGTAATTCATCGATCTTAATATCCTGAATCTTTTCATGGAATTTATTTTGCAGAATATTAATGTTCTTGGAAATATCGTCTTTCAGTTGACAAAATACTTCTATCATAAAGAAATTAGTGATCGGGAATCCTGAATCATCGAGTCTATTATCAGAAAAGCCTAATATCAAATTCTCGAAGGCTGAGTAATTATCGCATCCTAATTCTTCTAGGGCATCATCGAGTAATTCCAGATACTCAGATTGAATTGAAAATCTTAAAACAAACATCAAAAAAGCAAGACGAATGGAGCGGGCGATGGGAATCGGACCCACGCTGCAAGCTTGGGAAGCTTGTGTTCTACCATTGAACTACGCCCGCAAGTACCCCCACCACGATTTTATAGGAAATTTCGCATTACTCAATCAATTTTTTTTGTGTGTGCAAGTTCACATACTATTCCAGACACATACCCTATTTTGTGCCTCTAATTTAAAAGAACTCTTTATTAATGCTTCAATTTTATCCTTTAACTATTATGCATCGGGTCCTTTAAGGGAGAGATAACGACCTTAGAACGGCGGAATCCGATGAGGCAATAGATATATGCCCTGATGCTGACCAGCTTACTGACTTCGAGATTAAGTAGGTAGATTTATGGGACGTATGGTTACAAACTGCGTTTTGGTATTCATCCGGACCACATATAAGGGTGAATCTTACCTTTGGTAATTTTTCCGATTCTATTGCGGCTGCCAATTTTTCCGCTGCCATTACTCCTGTCCCGGATGTATGCTCGGTGACTAGTATTACTCTGGTTGGAGCAACAGTAAGATCTTTCATCTTTTTTGCTCCTATAGTAGCCCAGTCGGTTTGGACCTTCTGGTTGTTCTTATCTGATCCCAAAGAGTTCCACCAAGGAACAGTCAATACACAAGAATTTCCGATTGAAATTAACATATATGATTTTACATCTGGAATACAAGATAGGGAGTTTAGCTGGAGTCTTTCTACCTCTGGATCGATTTTATGTTTGAGTAAGGAGCACTTCTCCCAGCTCGAATCCACTCTGCTGATGCACTTAGCTAGAGAATTCATTGGGCAGTTATTACCCCAAGAATCGAGATTGTCTAAACGGAGTTGATCCTGTAAATTTGGAACTAACACTACTTGATACCCTGAAGTTATAAACTTACGGCATACACCGCCTACTGTCATAAGGGCGTCATGGTTGTTTAAAGATTCAATACTAGTAATTCCACCATTGATGATCAATAGTTTATGGAGCATAGTCTTGTCTGATACAGAAACTTTGGCTGAATCAAAATCAGCTTTTGGATGTGAAACAAAAACGACGAAGGTCCCGGCCGCAGGTCTGTCACTGGGGGGAGTTTTGACAGGTTCTGAAGCTCTGGTACTGGAGGGAGTTTTAGCAGGTTCAGGCGGAGCTGGGAGCGCTGCAAAACGAACACGAGGAATAGGAGTAATATCCAGCGTCTGGACCCAACTTAAAAACAGAGGGTCTAAAAGGTAGCATATGGCATTATTCTTCAAATTCTGGAATATCTGGTTGATTGCGTCTGGGTTATGGGATGAGGCAATACATTTCCGAATACTAACAGTAGTGCTATTTATTTGCATCTTCAACATCTCTTCAGATAAAGAAGCCAATGGTTGTTTTTTGCGATTAAGTTCGGGTAATGCGGTCGATATTGTATTATATAACAGGATGTAAAGGAATTGTCCCTGAGAGAGTGTATCGCCCACCTTCAACTTAGATTTACCGTTTACTTTCTTGACAATGTACGTACTTTCGTCAGTTAGTTCGAATATCCCAGAATAATTATTCGTGGATAAATCTTCTAGATTCCTGACTTGTTTAGTGAGGTTTTGTGTCATTTGTCCTACTAGATATATTGGGTATACAAACTCATTCCTTGACTTGGTCCAATGATTTTCAGGAGCACGTTTTGACACATAATCTACATAATCACTTCCGAAACATCTCGGAGTTATTGCCATTAAAAAGACAACAATCCTGTATATATTCTTAAAACCCATCTCTATAAATAATATTATCTCTATACTTAGCAGTATTATTCTCCTTTCTTTTAGATTTGTCAATTTATAAATTTGTTAAAGCGGCTAAATTATTAGTTTGAGATTTATGTTACCTAGACCTACATAAAATATACCGAAAATTTTATGGGCTAATTTTTATTTTGAGAAGTGCAGTATTTTTTGACAAGATAATATGTGGAGTATCGGTATTCTTAATGGTATTTAGAAAAATGAAATTGGAAAGCAAAACTGAATTGCCAGGCTTTACTGTGATGGACAAAATTATGAGTAAGCATAAGAGACGTAATGCATGGACAGTTAAAGAATACGAACGATTAAAACGAGGATTTGACAATGGAAAACAGCTAAAGCTGATAGCTTATGAGATAGGGAAAACAGTAACTGCAGTCAATAAATATATCAGTCGAGCTGGGATCGAACGAAATAGGAAGAGTAAAGAGCCAGATAGCGGAAGAGAATAAGCCTCAACGATGAGCATATTATTAGATTTGATTTATCATAATCAGCTTTTTCTTTCGCTAATCCAGTGCTTGAGTAACTTATCGTATCTTTATAGGTAAAGGATAAAAACTGTAGCTTTTTAAATTAAAAGCATAGAATAGAGTAAGGGATAGGAAGTTACTACAAGTATATGACTGGAGAGAGCATTATCCCGTAATCTTATATTGTCCGTGACATCCGGGAATTCCAGTTCGGAAAAATTTTCTGGAATTCGCTCTGGATGAGGCTCAATAGGTACATAGCTTATTTCAACACAATCTGCTAGATACGGAAAGACTACGCCGTTGAATACCGTTGGATCCTCGGCATTTGTATGTATTATCACCGGATTGGATGTCTGGCAATCATTGTACGGATTTGCAGAAGATGTTGCTACCATCGAAATCTCCGTCACCATAATGAATGCTGTGTATTTCATGAGTTTATTCATATTATTCTCCTTACTGATTAAATAACTGATTTCTGTTCACTAAATGTATAGCTATCTATAAACAATTTCTTAGGGTATTCATTAAGGATACGCCATACCTCGTCCACATGCTTTTCTCGACGCGTAAAGGTATGCTAAAACACATCTGCTAATTTATATCCCCAATACATTTAATGATACTCCATCATAAATCTACCTGCAACCGTTCATTTTTTTACGAGAACGGGCGAGGATGTATGTCTTCTTTATTCTACTTCAGAAGCTACAGAGCCAGGAAATTTATTCAGAATACTATCAATTACTTCGTTTGTTTTATCTGATTTTGATGGTATTACATTGGGGTTATCATTATTAATCATCATTTCTTCTATATTTTGAAAAGAAGATGTAATGGAGAGGATAATGACGGTGGCATTCAATACATATTCCGGGAAATGAGCATTCTTTAAATTTTCAGACTGTTTCAGCAGGATCTGCCACAAATATAGTAGATTAGTTATAGATGTATTATCATGCCTTCCTACGCCGTCATTTACTCGTTTCACAATCAATTTATATAGGGCATTTTGCAGACTTTTATAGAGGATTGTTGGATCTGCCCCACCCTTCATAAACGACTCAATTTTCGCCAGAGATTCCTTTGTCTTAGACGACAATATGAGATTCCATAACGATTCGATCTCAGAAGATGCTACACTACCGAGCATTTCCAATACACTCTTTGAGGCAATGATATTATCGTCGTCAGACAACATCATGGATTGTTCGAGGAGAGATAAGGCATCCCTCACGGATCCACCGGATTCCTCGCATATAACTCTAGCTGCACCATCGTCAAGAGTTGTCCCCTCTCTCTTGGCTATATCAATCAGATAATTCGAGAGTGCATCGAATGAGACAGGTCTTAGCGGGAATACCATACACCTTGACAAGACTGTCTCTGGGATTTTATGCATCTCAGTCGTGGCGAAAATGAATTTAACGTGTTGTGGAGGTTCTTCCAGCGTCTTTAACAACGCGTTGAAGGCGCTCTTGGAGAGCATATGCACCTCATCGATGATGAAGATTTTGTATCTGCCCAAGACTGGGGCATACTGCGTTGAATCTATTATTTCTCGAATATCGTCGACACCCGTTCTACTTGCCGCATCGAATTCCATAATATCCATATGTTGGTCACGATCGATGGCGATACAAGAGCGGCAGACTCCACATGGTTGAGATGTTATGTCGGTCAGGTTATCTTGCCCAACACAACTAAGGCATCTAGCTAAAATCCTGGCGACAGTGGTCTTGCCGACACCTCTGATACCATGAAACAGGAACGCATGTGGTACCTTCTTGTTATCCAGACATGATCTCAACGAAGACACGAGGAGATCCTGACCTTTAAGATCATCCATAGACTTCGGCCTGTATTTACGGCTGATAACTAGATACGGATCAAACATACTCAACTCTATCATCAAGGTAAAATTATGTACCGCACAGTATAATCCATACTACACAGATTTCAAAACACGCATTTATTCACAACAGAAACACTTAATCTCTGACTGAGAATTCTCAAAAAAAAGAAAAAGCCGCATAACACAGCGGCTCACATGTGATTTAGGTCGTATTTCCAGGTAATTCCTAGCTTGCGGTATCACCAGAAGTGGTAGTGTCAGGAGTTACTGATGCCCCATTTGGCAAATTCTCGTTATTTAGAATATCCGTATTCGCATTGCGTTCATTTACAATAGGACTGATCTGCTTATGATTATGATGCCTATGGCCCCGCTTCTTTCTATGTCCCTTCCGCGGAGAATCTTCACTACTGCTACTGCTAGAGTCTGTTTCGTCCGGAGGATTAACAACATGCTCGTGGGCATCCACATTTGTCTGGCCAGGTGCTGATGCTTCAGGTGTATCCTCCTGTGCGGCAGCAGGGCTTTCTAAGTCTTCATCTGCCGCATTTATCGCTGAATCTTTTGAAACTTTATCGCTAGCCACCGCAAATCCAGCAAGAATAGATAGGGTTACCGACAATATGCTAATCTTGTTCATCTTTTACTCTCCCAAAATCGATTAAACTTTCGCCGTTATATTTTACAACGCTCATCATCCAGATGGTAGCTTAAATAAGATAAAAAGTATATGCATCTTCAGACGGATTTTTGAGAATTTTTTGGCAGCCTGTGGCGAGTTAGTCACATCACTCACACCCAATACCAATATCGTATAATCTAATAGATCTCTTTCGAAACCACCAGAATCAGAATTATTGGAAGGAGACACGGAGCACAGAACCGCAGCGTACTTGAGTGTACGTGAGGATTAGAGCACCGAGTCGACGCAGCAGAAGACTGATTGTGGAGGTTTCGAAAGAACGCTAATGTCACAAATTCGATCGCATGATGGGAGAGTTTGTCACATCCTCCCCTCATTTGGACTCCTTTCTGTTATTCACTCCGTGCACACACGAATAGTCCTAGGAGTGCTCTGAGTCTCTGATGCACCCCACTATGAATCGGTAAAACTCGAGATCCCTCTGTAAGACGGGTGCTTCTCCTCCTACACCTGTCAATTCTCTGGCTATCTCAAGTATTTGTTGATGCATTGGTGCTTGGGCCACAAATGCCAAATCAACCACTGCCAGGTCTATTTCTTCCCTGGTTGCCAGGTGCTCCAGGGTTTGCATTGGAACCATTAGATCAAGGAATAACTCTCCCGCATATAGAGTCGATTCAAATAGCCTATACCACTGGGTATACAGTTTACCAATTGCCCTAATATCTTCTTTGGGAATCGCCTGCAACGTAGCAGAAGCACTTAATCCATTAAACACTAAATCTCTTTGATCAATGGTAGTTTCAATTATGTAAAATTGGTCTACGAATCTCTGATAACTGGAAGCATTACCCTCTCTGAAGTGGTCGGCGTCTGCATCAGTGACGCCCGTTCGTCCATCCAGCCCACGTATCTTCTAAAGACTCTTGCAACTCCTGCATCAAAGATCGGCCGCCTAGTATGACCGCTCCGCTCTCTCCTACCATTGAGCTTAATCCCAGTGCCACCGCCGCTGCATACTTACCAAATTTACTCATAATACTCTGATCCAATAATTTCCTTTAGTTTCGCAGTATACTTATTCGTGTAATCGCCGTCTAGTATTATTTCTCTACTTCCAAAGTTCTACCACCTTGCCATTGCAAAGCTTGCTAAATCTATTATCAGAATTTTCAGCATATGTAATGAGGTACACCTCACGCGCTCCTGCACCTTCGGCTGATTCTTGTATGGCACGCCTCTCTACGGCGGTCGCACCATATGGAACGAAATGAGCACAGGCAGTGGCGTACCCGACAGGATTCGAACCTGCGACCTTTACCTTCGGAGGGTAACGCTCTATCCAGCTGAGCTACGGGTACCGATATACAGCAATGCACCATAGCATACTTTTCATTTGCCTTTAATTGAAAACTCTCCACATTGTGGTTATTTGAATTTATCGGATACCTAAAATTCCAATATCTCCAGAGCGGAAACAGGAGCAGCTGCGGAAATTTATACGTCTTCGAAGTAGAATTGGCCTAGGCTAACTTTAGTATCAGATCACCTAGCGTTGTTCATTCCTAAGCCCATCGCCCATATTAACAAACTTTCTGCGCCGTAAATCTTTACGAACATCTTCTGGTAATTCGATAGATTTCTTAAGGAATGATACGGAGTCCGTCTTAACATTACTGATGGTTTCAGTCTTATTTCTATGGGCGCCTCCAATTGGCTCCTTGATGATCCCATCGATTATTCCGAGAGATAATAAATCCGCGGCAGTGAGCTTTTGGAATTCCGCCACGAGATCGACTTTCGATTCATCTTTCCACAGGATGGAAGCACACCCCTCCGGAGAAATCACTGAATACACAGAGTGTTCCAGCATCAAAACGTAATCGGAAGTGGCGATTGCGATGGCTCCACCAGATCCTCCTTCACCTATGATGATGCTTATGAACGGAACGTTTATCTGAAAGCTCTTCTCCATACATTTGGCGATGGCCTCGGCCTGACCACGTTCCTCGGATTCGATCCCAGGGAAAGCCCCCGATGTATCGACGAAAGATATTATGGGTAAACCGAATCGGTCGGCCAGGTTCAGGAGTCTGTAGGCCTTGCGATATCCCTCCGGCTTCGGCATCCCGAAATTATGTTCCAGCCTGGACTCGGTATCACGCCCCTTTTCCTCGCCGATTACAACACACCTAATATCGTCCAATTTTGCAAAACCGCCAATTATGGCCCTGTCATCGGCAAATTGCCTATCCCCAGAGAGCTCGATGAAGTCAGTGAACATCCCCCCGATATAATCGAGAAATTTGGGACGATCAGGGTGACGTGCGACCTGCACCTTTTGCCATGGAGTCAGTTTCTTGTAGATGTCCTTGAGGAGTTTATCGACCTTCATCTGCATCCGTGAAATCTCGGATGCAACGTTGATGTCTCCGATACTGGATGCCTCCCTTAGATCCGCTATCTTCTTCTCGATAATTAGAACCTGATTCTCGAATTCTAAAGAGGAAGGCATTAAATCTCAGATCCTCTTACGGAATACATTTCTGGAGGCCGAGGCCGGAATCGAACCGACATACAAGGATTTGCAGTCCTCTGCATAACCATTCTGCCACTCGGCCTTCCGCAAAACTACAGATAAGAGTATAAGGGATCACACTACCAGTCCTCAATGGTTTTTTCGCAATGAATCCATTGGCACGCTTAAATCCAGAGTGAGATTACTGCATAACTTTTCTTTGTCCAGTAGATTTCTAGGATTTAGCCCTGATATGAACTTGATATGCGTTTAAAATATTTCTTGATCGTATAAGAGTGCCGTGCTACAATAACCGATGTCGAGAGTTTTTTGTAGATGCATTGATCTGGCGAGGCAGTTATTGCGGATGTGGCACACGCGATCCCATCCCGAACTCGACAGTGAAACCATTCAGCGCCGATGATACTTCCGCTTAAGCGAGAGGGAAAGTAGGTCACTGCCTGGCTTGATTAATGCATGCTTCTCATGTCTGATCGATTGAATTTATAGTTGTGCTCCTGCCAGTCTCTGTAATAAATTTAAAAAGGGTATAGCATATAGTTCATATTTTATGAGTAATAGTTCGACCGCAAAATTAAATTTCTTGGCGGTGGTTTCGATCGTGATAGGGAGTCAGGTTGGATCTGGGGCGTTTGTATTACCGGCCCTCTTGGCTCCATCCAAGACAATCGGGCTCCTCGGATGGATCGTTTCTGTCATCGGCGCCATCTCACTGGCGCTTGTATTCGCCGATTTATCATCGCATCTCCCGAAGAATGGGGGCCCTCACGTATACGTCTCGGAAGCCTTCGGGAAGGTAGCCGGATTCTTCACGGCATGGGTATATTGGATCATATCATGGTCGAGTAGTGCGGTCCTCCTGATAACGGCCATAGGATACCTCACCATCATCACGGGGAAATTATCGACGTGTTCTGTGTTAAGCCTCGAGATCATGGCCCTGTTCCTAATAACGTACCTCAATACTTTGAGCATCAAATTTTCAGGGATAGTTGAGACCATTTTAACGATCTTTAAAATAACTCCACTCATTATATTGCCCGTAATATTTTTCATGTATTTTGATGGGGCGCACTTCGTGGTGAGTGCAAAGGAGGCTGCCAATGGCGCCGATATATCGTCGATTATAGCCCAGACTACCCTCCTCATATTTTGGGGATTTATAGGGGTTGAATGCGCCACTACCCCCGCCGAAAGTGTGAATAATCCGAAGAAGACGTTACCTAGAGCCATCATCATAGGCACTTCCTGCGTGGCCCTCATATACATAATGAATACGATAGCGGTGACGGGCGTCGTCGGATTCGATGCGTTGATTGATGCGAAGGCGCCGTATGCCCTCGTCATAGATCGCGTGTTCTCACATAGCAGTGACATCGCGATATCGATCATGGCGATCATAGTGTGTATCGGGACTCTGAATGCCTGGACCTTGACGGGAGGACAAATAGCAATCGGAGCATACAACGATGGGCTATTCCCAAAGATCCTGGGGAAGACCAACAAATCTGGTGCACCAACGACGGCCCTCATTATATCGGCCTTGGGGATGATCCCGTTCCTAGTATTCGAGCAGATGGACTGGTGGAGGAACGGCCTAGAAAAGTTGATCGATTTATTGGTGAGTGTGTTTATTTATGTATACCTAATGAGCTGTATAGCCTACATGAAACTCCTCACAAAATGGAAACATAAAAGATCTGAGAAAATCAAATCACAGATCCTGGCGCAGGTAGCCGCCATTTTCTGCATATTTGTGTTGTCTCACGATACAGTTGCATCACTCATAGTATTGGGAATATTCATCGCGATAGGTGTACCGGTTCTCTACAAACAAAGGAAGGTAAGGACATTCACACGAACTCCACAGAAGCTGCATAATAGATAAAGGCCTCTATTAAATCAGCTCGGGAATATAATTATCTTGTATTCATGCAAGATGCACACATATATTATTCACTTGTAAAACAGAAGAATCTGCAGTATACTGTGGGGCAAGATTTTCCCAATAGATGGAGCTTATTTTATGAAAGTATCAAAATCAGCAATACTATTTCTCGCTTTGTTGCTGGGGGGGGGCAGTCTTAGCCGCTTCTGTAGATCAACAAAATCCAATTTTCTCTAGCGTTGAATCTGATTTGTGGGCAACCATTTTAGATCACCATACCAAGATTCACGGTGATTGCTCCCTGCAACTATCCTTGGTTAACGGGGTACTATCGTCTTACAAGTCACTCCAGAAACCGTTGAATTCCCCTGAATCAACTGAGAATACAGAAGAGCTGGTTAAGAGGATATCAGACCTAAGAGACTCTGGAAACGAATGTCTCGATGCAGCGTGGTCGATGTTCATCATGGCCAACGGACCGTATACCGCAAGTTGTATACTCCTGCTAGGAATCCCAACAGAATTTACTCTCTTTACCCGCTTAACGAACAACACCTTCGATTATATAGCGACGCTCACGGGTGAAACAGTACCACCCCTGACTGAAGCTTTAAGGTTAATATACCCAAAGTGTGAAATTCACCCACGATTAGAGGGCACTTTCCAAAGGGCGATCCTGGCTTTCAGAGCTTAGATTATTCCCAGTGAATGAATCTTTTCAACTACGAAGCTCCAGTTTGGCGGTGCTTTGCTGGAGTTTTTCCAGATGCATTGGGAATAATTTGGTGCAAAATTCACCGATAATCATCGTAGATGGCCTTTCTGTGACCTATAGCCACGACGGTAACAACATCGTCATTTACGCGATAGATTACCCTGTAATTACCGATTCGTAATCTATAATGGCCCTTCAAGCTTCCAGCTAATGGTTTGCCAAAGATCCTGGGGTTCGTCGTCAATTTATCATCGATTACTCGCTTGATCAGTATTCGCTTGTCCTGCGCGATTGACTGAAAGTATTTGTTCTTAATGGATTCAATGTAGCGGATAACGTACTTTATGCCCAAAATTCCTCGTGAGAAATGGTTTTGGCACCATCTACATCCATCTCATTCGCCAATTTGGAAAGGTATAAATCTTCTCTCCTATCCAGGGCATCACGTATGAGATCCTTCACAAGTCCAGCCACTGTCTTCTGATTGGTCTTTGCCAGAAATGTAAGATCATCTACAATACTTTGTTCTACAGATAGATTGATACGATGCAGCTTCGTTGGCATAATCGTACTCCAATTTCATAAAGTAAGTAACTCCAGTGTAACACTCATGAGGCATGGGGTCAAATAATATATTATTTAGTTGCACAAATAAAAAACATGCTGTATACTGTGAGCCAAGATTTTACCAATAGATGGAGATTATATTATGAAAGTATCAAAATCAGCAATACTATTTCTTGCAATGTTTCAGGGGGGGCAGTCTTAGCCGCTTCTGTAGAAGGTCATCGTACCTCGATTTACTCTGAAGCCACTCGTTCTTTGATTCAAACGGCATTGTCTAGAGAGATTCCAGGTAGCTCCGATTACAAGTGCACGATCGAATGTTGCAACAGAGCAGAAGTATTGCTCACCAAAATACAGAATCTGAGGAATCAAACTCCTTCAGAAGCAAGGGACGCCGCTCTAACCGATCTATACGGCCAATTGTTTAAAGTAGGTGCAGAACACCTACGTTCCTCTTGGAGCAATTACCTCACTTCCACTGCGCCCGACATCCAGTATCCCATTGATAGTGCACCAATGACTGTGGCACTTAATAACATGGCGGCACTAGATATTATTGATTACTTAACCCAGACTCCTGGACACGAGCCGGTTGGCACTCTGTCGGAGATTTTACTGCAGGGGTGCCCAGATGAAGAACATGTGACGGAACTACATAGTAAGAAGTGGGAAGAATTTAAAGTGTGGGTAGATAGGAAAAGTCGGTGTCCGTATGATTTAAATTGGAACAAAAAATTAAAGAGTGTTGAACCCAGTCTTTGTTTTGGCAAAAATCCATATGAGGTTGGTTGTTTCCTTCGTAATCCGTAAGCGGTCTGTCTGAGCTAGATATCCAGATTCTTAACCTTCTCGGCGTTGAGTTCGATGAATTCGCGCCGGGGCTCCACGTTATCCCCCATCAATATCGAGAAGATCTTGTCGGCCTCTTCGGCCTGACTCATCTTTACCTGTAACAGCGTTCGTGATACGGGATCCATAGTCGTCTCCCACAGTTGTTCGGCGTCCATCTCTCCGAGGCCTTTATATCGATTCACCGCCAATCCACGCTTCCCGTATTCAAGGATCTTTTCGGACAAGGCAATGGGTCCACCGATGAGGACAGCCTCCTTCCCTCTGCCAAATGTCAATTCGGCCGGCTCCTTGAACATATCATACAGCCTCTCCTGTAGGCGATTGACCGAGCGAACTTCAGGAAGATCAGATAGCAGCGCATCGATTGTGATTATTTGGTGCATGCCGAATGAGTTGACCTCAATTTCTAACACGTTATTAACTATATGCGCGTCATAGCTATACTCTTCATTATTGATCTGCACCAATAGAGATTTCAGTTTCGCCAGATTATCTTCTGAATTCTCAATGAAACAGCCGCTCAATAACAATTTCTCAATGACGGCGGAGTTGTTGATGTATGGAATCAGGGAATATATCGAATGGGTCACATTGATACATATCTCGGTGATCCGTTTGAGGTCCTGTCCGCTTATGGATTCTCCGGATGAGAGCGTCAAGACTGCATCTTTCACGGATTCACTCAGGAGATACTCCTCGAATTCCGATTCATCCTTAATATAAACAATGGAATTTCCGCGTTTAACACCGTATAGAGGGGGTTGCGCGATGTAGAGGTATCCCTTATCGATGATCGGTTTCATATGCCGATAAAAGAACGTCAGGAGGAGGGTACGGATATGGCTCCCATCAACATCGGCATCCGTCATGATGATCACCTTATGGTAGCGGGCCTTTTCGATGTGGAAGTCCTCCTTCCCGATTCCGGTACCGATCGCCGTTATCAACGTCCCTATCGTCTCGGACGATAACATCTTATCGAATCTGGCCTTCTCAACATTGAGTATCTTCCCCCGAAGAGCCAGGATGGCCTGCGTCTTACGGTCCCGTCCCATCTTGGCTGACCCACCAGCGGACTCTCCCTCGACTATGAAGACCTCGCTCAATGCCGGGTCTTTCTCGGAGCAATCGGCCAATTTACCGGGGATGGATGCGACGTCCAGGACGCCCTTACGTCGTGTTAGTTCTCGGGCTTTTCGTGCGGCTTCCCGTGCGGCCACGGCATCGAAAATCTTCTCGAAGATACTGGCCGTCATCGCAGGATTTTCTTCGAACCAATTGCCGACGGTCTCCGAAATGATGGTCTCGACGACGGGCCGTACCTCCGACGATACGAGCTTCTCCTTGGTCTGGGATGAGAACTTCGGGTCCGGCACCTTGACGGATAGGACACATGTGACACCTTCCCGAATGTCGTCTCCGGTTATCGATCCGCGTAGGTCCTTCTTCCCGAAGGATTTCACCTGATTGTTGGAGAGGTAGTTGGTGACGACTCGCGTTAACGCCGTCTTGAATCCGGCCAAGTGGGTTCCACCGTCCCCCTGTGGAATATTATTCGTGAAGCACAGGATGTTTTCGTGGTAACTATCGGTCCATTCCATCGCCATCTGGACGCTGATTCCGGCCTTCTCATCGAGTCCATCGGCCGTGATCATCTTTTGATGTAATACATTTTTACCGCCGTCCAAATACTTCACGAACGATGAGAGGCCACCCTCGTAATACAGTTCATTGGAGTGTAATGAATTAATTCGTTCGTCTATTATTCTGATTCTGACACCCGAATTCAGGAATGCTAGTTCGCGTATTCTGCCTTCTATTGCCGTCCTATCGAATTTCGTAATTTTGAAGATGTCGGGATCGGGGAGGAACCTCACCATCGTTCCGGATCGCATCTTCTCGTCTTCCGAGACTATTCTGATGGGCGATTCAGGTACCCCTTTCTTAAATACCAGAAAATACTTTTTATGGTCTTTCCAGACGGTGAGTTCCAGAATCTCCGAGAGTGCATTGACGACGGATACGCCGACGCCGTGTAATCCACCGGACACCTTATAGGCATTCTGATCAAATTTCCCACCGGCATGGAGCTGGGTCATGATGACCTCCGCGGCCGAAACACCCATTTCCTTATGAATATCAACGGGAATGCCTCGGCCGTTATCTAGAACTGAGACATATCCACCTTCCTCTATGGTAATTGTTATGTAATCACAATGGCCCGCAAGCGTTTCATCGATCGCGTTATCGACGACCTCATAGACAAGGTGATGCAGGCCACTCCCATCGTCCGTATCTCCAATATACATGCCGGGCCTTTTGCGGACGGCATCCAACCCCTTCAATACCTTAATCGAGTCAGCCGTATATTTTTGATCCATAATTCACCTCTTCGACAAATCCACCGCGAACTCGAAAGAAGATCGCATCGTCTTTAAGTTCTGAAAATAATTCCTTACTCGTCCCGGATAACCAGACACTCACCTTACCAATGTGTTTCCTCATAAAATCTCGGATATGAGAAAAGAGGAGGGTTCTGTGCTCCGTATCCAGGTGCGCCACCACATCGTCCAGGAGGAGTATCAGCCGTCTCTCATCGCTCTGCAGATGGCTCAAGACGAATGATAAAAACACGCCGCTCAACAGCATCTTCTGCTCCCCGGCCGAACACATCGATGCATCTATATCCTTTCCAACATACAACACCTTCCAATCGCTTTTATTGGGGCCCATCGTAGTCGATCCAGAGAAACCATCTCGTTCCCTCCTGTCGTGGAGCTCACGGCGATAAGATTCAGCCCGGCACGAATTATCCGCGTTGAGTATACTAGTTTCCAGCAGCCCTGTCATTTCATTTTTGAAGGCTGGGAATCCGTCGTTGATCTGATTTTCCTCTAGTTTCTTGACCGTTTCAATCCTGGTTGTAGCTATCTTAATTCCGAAGTCCACGATCTGATCTTCCAGTATATCCAACCACTTCGTTGTATCCCCATCGTTGGGATTATGTATATGATTCTTCAGGATCTTTAACCTCTGTTTAGTCAGCTTTTCATAGCTTCGAACATTACTGATATGCTGTGGATAATTCACACTCCCAAACATGTCGATAAAATCCCGACGATCCGCGGGAGATCGTATGAACAACCTATCCATCTCGTACGTTAACCACAGGACGCAATAGTCTTTCAGGAAATCAGACATATTCCTAGCGGGATTTCCGTTGATCTTATATATCCTCTTGGCACTTTGCCTGGTATACCCCGTGAAGAACTCGCAGTCTGGTGTGTTGAGGACAATACTCCACACATCCTCTGGAATGCATCTATTTATTATCTCCTCGTATTTGGCCCTCCTCAGGCCACCCATCTCTGAAAATAAAGAAATAGATTCAAGGATATTTGTTTTCCCTTCGCCGTTATTTCCGTATAAAACAACGATATTATGATCCGTCTCAGGAATAATTAATTTCACATCCTTGTAGTTTCTAAAATTTTTTATCTGGAGCTGTTTGATCATTTAATTTACTGAGGAGCATCTTGGCCTGTCTGGCCGTGAAGAGGATGGAGAAGAGGTATAGGAGTATCATGATACTCAATGCCTTCCATGTATATGCGAAGACTATCCCGGCCAGTATGATGATGCACAACAGGAATACCGTATACATCTCACGTTTTATATGAAATTTTTTGATGGATAGCGTTGGGATTCTTGAGATGCAGAGGAGCCCAGAAAACGCCACAAAAATCGCCGAGAAATATTCATTTCTAAATACTTCCAGTGAGAAGGCGTTGTGGAGTATGACGGGATAGAGAGCTATGATGGCCCCGGCCGGAGCAGGTACTCCAGTGAAAAACTTTCCGGATAGTGGGCCTTTAATGTTCTCAATATCGTGTGTGTTGAATCGTGCCAATCTCAGACACATACAAATCGCGAAGAAGACAGAGATGATCCACCCGGGTCGACCCAGCCTAGATAAACAGAATAAATACATGACGATCGCCGGACAGAATCCGAAGACCGCGAAGTCGGAGAAAGAATCAAGTTCCGCCCCGAAGCGACTACAGGAATTCAAAAACCTGGCCAATCTACCATCGGTGGCATCCAAAAACGCGGCAGCAATGACGGAGACGATCGCATATTCCCACTGATCACCCAGCGCGAACCTCACCTGAGTTAACCCAACGAACAGGGCCGCCAGCGTCGCGAGACTTGGTATGATATTCACTAGCTGCACATTTTTAAAGAGCTTCTTTTTCTTGCGCTTTCGCATATGATGCAATCGAACCACAAATCCACAATGAATAAGAACCATCATATCACACTAAAGGAGCATTCAGGGAACCAACGTGAAACTGATGCGTGGGAGTACGCTCAGGGATAAATCCTAGGGTGCGTCTGATCCCCACCATAACCAATTATCAACGTTAAATTTATGGAGTCATTAACGTTTTATTAAGTGAATCATGGTAGTATCCCGGGTGGGTGGGGGTCGGCGGCGGTGTATACGAAAATATCATAAAAACATTAAGAATTCGTTAATTTTTAGAAAATGTTTTTGTGCAGAAAAGAAATATTTATTGCTGGATATATTCCTCTTAATACAGCAAAATATAAATCGGCTGAAACATGATCATTCTTTAGTGGTACTTTTAGGATTTAGCCCTGGGAGTACGCTTTGCTGGAAAATAATAATACTTGACGATGATCATCTGAGTAAATACACTGTGAACCTCAACTCTATTTCGAAGGCAAAATATTATGAATCAATTTCTTAGGTATGCAGCGTTAATGTTTGGGTTAAGCACGATGATAGGAGAGGGCAGATCAAAAATAGAATGCCAGAATACAATGTTTCTGGACGAAATGTCGCCGGGGGGCAGGCTACCTGGAATCAGGAATTGAGAATCGGTATCAACAATGGTAACGACGGGCATCCTGAAGTTCCTCCTTTGACCGGCGCACAACAGGGTTTCCTTGACGGTAGGATATGTGCTTCTCCTGTGTTAACTTCGGCGCCCTTAGGTGACGCTAGGGAAATGGGCAGATGGTACGCAGAAAGATATAGGCTGTTTGGTCCGATAGGGGCAGGAGGTACGTTTCTGCTGGGTATGATCCCATCGGCCCTGGAGGAGCCAACCATCCCACGAGAGGAAGTAGATATGGCATTGAGGGAATTCGATGGGTTTGAGCCAGTTTCACCACTGGACCAAACCCGCCTGAGGGAAGCTAGGAAAATGTCAGGGGTAGACGAAGAAGAACCCATCCCTAAGAGACAACTCGAGTTCTTCTTAGCAATTGGGCGACTACTCAGAATGTCAGAATCCCAGGAGTCCTCTGATTGAGAGTACCCGAGTGAGTCAGGAGATATTGACAATGTCAAACCAGGAAAACATGATACAGTTTCCTTTAATTACAAAGTAGAGAGATGTTAAGAGCGTTAGTGGTTATACTGGGAAGTATGTCGATCGTAGAGATAAGATCTCAAGAGGACAAAGAGTCTGTGATGGTGGAATTTGGAGAACTTACTATCTCTCATCGGGGAAGATTAGTTCCATTTTTCCGCGGTTGGAAGAATGCGGATGACCCATATTACAAGTTCGACCAGACCCATCTCAACGATTCGCAGATCCTCACGACTGCACAGTCCGTCAAAGACTGGTTACCCCTTGCAAATCTGTCTTCCCAGGAGATCGAAACCCTCGGGTGGACCATCGGCACTTGGGGCCCGCGATGGAACTTTCTGGGGGTATACCCTCAGTTTCTAGTATATCTGTTCGATACCCATGTGATTGGAGAACCCGCTTCTACAAATGCTATATCCGAATGCAACAACCTCCAATCCCAGTACAACATGCTACGTAATGCTAGTGCGAGGTATGGATGCTGGACTAGCCAAATGTCCCAGGTGTTGGACCTGGGCTCCAACGTGCGATTCTATATTACCACCCCAACTAAGGCGAATACTGCTTTTGCCATGGCTGCTTACTCTGCGATAATCAAATTCCTCACGCCCCTTGTCTATCCGATCAACGTGGCTCAAAAAAGATTGAAACCTTGACAATCTTCATCAATATATCCATAATGCAAACACGATCAGTTTTCATCCAATCGAAAAGAGATAGAATAATATGAATAAACTTATCAAATACATGATAATTATAGTGGGCGGGCAGATGGTGTCGATGGCAAGTGTTCTAGATTATAACGCAGTCTACGATTGTGTTGAAGAAGGTATACACGCAGGCACGACAATTGAATTAAAACTAGGCTTCTTCGGTGGGCTCGAAGAGAAGCACATGAAGTTGAACGAGTATTTGGTTGATCATTACAATGGGAAGGAAGCCTCAGCCGATGAAGTCAAGGAATACGCAACCAAGGTCACCATAATGGCTCGCATCTGTCAGGTCAGAGGTTTTTTCGAACTCTTTATGGCGGTATTGCAGGAAAACCAAGGAGATTTCCAGTTGGTGACTTCCTCCGATGTGCCGCACTTTGAATGGTTAATGGGTGTCATAGCAAAAGCCGGTGGAGATCGGTTCACAGTCCAGCAAGTTAGAGAGTATGTCACTCACGATGGCAAATTCGGGCCAACACAGGCAGGGATGAAGTACGTACTACGCGTAGCGAGTGAGTGCTACCAAATCAAATGTGCATGGAATGATTCAGTGTAGTCACAGTAAGCCCAAAAGCATGAACGCGTTGGGGGAGAATCTCCCAACGTTACCCTCTGATCTATCCTCTACTGCCAACCACAATCACAAACATAAGGAGAATTTACATGCTAGATTTACCAGAATGGAGTAGTATTGCACGCGACAAGCAGAGAATGCCGAATGGGAATTGGTGGCTCTGGATGATCCTGGCTGGTCGAGGCTTCGGGAAGACACGGACCGGGGCCGAATCAATAATGGCCCTAATAAACTCCGGGAAATACAAGAGGATCGCGATAGTGGGCTCCACGATCAAGGAGGCCAAGAATATAATGGTCGAAGGGCAGAGTGGCCTCCTTTCCACAACCATCGCCACCAGGATGTTCAAAAACTCCGAAGATGGCATCGAGGACCCCAACATCATGAAGTTCAAATATTATTCGTCGAAACAGCAGATAGTCTGGGATAACGGCGCGAAGGCGTACCTTTTCGGTGGAAACGATTATGATGCCCTCAGGGGCTACCAATTCGATCTAGTCTGGATAGATGAATTCGCGAAATTTAGGGAGCCTGAGATGCTGTGGGAGCAGATTCTGTTCACCCTCAGGCTCGGTGATGATCCGAGGTGTATTATGACGACGACTCCCAGGGCCATCCAGATCCTGAAGGACTTGTCGGTGGATGGTGATACTCACCTAACATATGGATCGACCTTCGAAAATAGCGCCAATCTTTCGGCGAGGTTCATCCAGAATATGGAAGTGAAATATATGTCCACAAAAATGGGCCGCCAGGAATTATACGGTGAATTAATATTCGATAAAGAAAATACTATCTGGAAAAAGGAGGATATTATTTACCGAAAAATTAATCGGGATTGCATATCGAGGATAGTGATCGGAGTCGATCCCGCCGTTAGTTGTAATGAAAATTCTGATGAGACGGGGATCATCGTGGCCGGGATGGGGTATGACGACAAGATCTACGTCCTCGATGATTTGAGCGGGAAATATAAGCCTCCAGAATGGGCGAAGATAGTATGCCGGGCATATAAGGATTATGATGCCTCACATATCATCGCGGAGACTAATAACGGCGGCGATTTGGTGAAGGAAATGTTGACGACGATATACCCAAATATTCCATTCAAAGCAACCCGGGCTATAAAGGGGAAACTTTCCAGGGCGGAACCAATATCACTCCTCTATGAATCAAAACGCATCTTCCATATTCGAGAATTTTATGAGTTGGAGAAACAGATGTGCGGCCTCTCATACGACGATAAAATTAAGGACTCCCCGGATAGGGTCGACGCATTGGTCTGGACAATTTCAGATCTAAAAGAACGCGAAGAATATCATGTATCTTTGATTTGATGATACGGTAGAGGTATTCTTAATATATTTCAGATACGGTTATTAGAGGCTTCTGCTTTTAAATTTCATCTTAGATGATGTTTTTTGAATGAATAATACATTCTTTTACATGTTAATTTTACCATTCTCTGTCAATTTAATTCTCGATTTTTGACGCTCTCTTACCAAATTAAAATGCTGCAGATCAAGTGAAAATACTGAAGTGCTGGTTTTTTAACTAGTTGAATGATATACTAATTATATCGAATCTATTCATATCAATATCTAAAAAATTATTCAATTGTTGTATATAGGGATATTTTATGTTAAAATATCTATATAGACTATGATTGTCTTTATTTATTAATTTCTTCGTGGGGAGGAACTAACCGTGAAGTTTGCCAGATACCTACTGTATGGAGTATGCATTTCCTGCGTAAATCAAGGATTTGCGGCATTTACTGGTGATGATTTAGTGGAATTAACGCAAGCAGTCGCGCAGTTAAAGCTTGGAAGTGAAGAAAGTATTGCCGAGTTAAAGGCTGAGATTGAAAAATTAAAAGAAGCTATAGCGAATGGCCAATCCTCCCCTGAGTTAGAGGCTAAGATTACTGCGATACAAGCTGCGGTTGACGAATTGAAGTCGGTGGCAACGGAAGCTGTTATTGCCGAGCTAAAGGCTGAAATTGAAAAATTAAAGGCCGCTGTAGAAGCAGCTAAATCCTCACCTGATTTAGAGGCTGCGATTGGGACAATACAGGCAGAAATTGAAGGATTAAAGGCTGCCGTAGAAGCAGCTAAATCCTCACCGGAGTTGGAAGCACTAAAGGCCGCTGTAGAAGCAGCTAAATCCTCACCTGATTTAGAGGCTACGATTGGGACAATACAAGCAGAAATTGAAAAATTAAAGGCTGCTGCGGCCAATAATGAGACATCTTCTTTATCTCAATGGAATACTGGGAAGATGGAAGAAAGCTTGGTGTTTTTGCGAGGAGAAGTGGCTAAAAATAGCGCACGTTTAAGCAATTTAGAGGGGAAAAATTCTACTAGCATTCCAAGGAATGCAAACGACTTGATAGGCGCAATACGTGATGGGAAATCATTGGGTACCTTTATATCTGGCATTCCTCAGACAGAAATGGTGAATATGGAAAAATCCATTAAAACAGGAGTGCTAACACCAAATGATCGAAAGAAATTAACTGCGTGGCTTAAATCAAATGCTGTACCGTACTTTCCACAGGCGACTTTTTATGGTGTGAATGAAGCATTTAGGAATTTCACATTAATACTATATCTCATTCTGCAATACAGATCTGGTATCAACGCTTCTCTGGAAGAGGTTTTGAAGGGGCCAGTAAATGAGATCGATTTAGATCTTGCTGCGCATGTTAGGATGATGGTTGAGCAGGGTGCTACCGTCAATGATATCAAACAGTATGTAACACTTGTGTTCGGTGGAAATCCCAGTAAAGTCATTAAACCAATTGTTGCTTCAGCATCTGAAATGCAATTCGGCAATACGCAGATATCGCAAGCAATGGGCGGGAATACTCCATACACAATGCAACAGCAGTTTGGATCTAACGTTATGAATGGTCAGAATCCACAGCAGTTTGGATCTAATGGTATGAATGGGCAGAATCCGCAGCAGCAGCAGTTTGGATCTAATGGTATGAATGGACAGAACCCACAGCAGTTTGGATCTAACGTTATGAATGGACAGAACCCACAGCAGTTTGGATCTAACGTTATGAACGGGCAGAACCCACAGCAGCAACAGTTTGGATCTAATGGTATGAATGGACAGAACCCACAGCAGCAGTTTGGATCTAACGTTATGAATGGTCAGAACCCACAGCAGCAACAGCAGTTTGGATCTAATGGTCAGAATCAGCAACAGCAACAGTTTGGATCTAATGTTATGAACGGACAGAACCCACAACAGCAGCAGTTTGGATCTAATGGTATGAACGGACAGAACCCACAGCAACAGCAGCAGTTTGGATCTAATGGTATGAATGGTCAGAACCCACAGCAACAGTTTAGACCTAACGTTATGAATGGACAGAATCCACAACAGCAGCAGTTTGGATCTAATGGTATGAATGGTCAGAACCCACAACAGCAGCAGTTTGGATCTAACGTTATGAACGGGCAGAACCCACAGCAGCAGCAGTTTGGATCTAATGGTCAGAATCAGCAACAGCAGCAGTTTGGATCTAATGTTGTAAATTCAGGTCAACAGAACGTTGTTAATACTCAACAGATGCAGGTAAATAAGGATGGTAATGAATTGGTACTAATCGATGCTACTAATGCTCAATATGTAAAGGTCAATAAGGCACAATTTACTCCGATAATTAAAGAAGTACAAATTGGTAAAATCAAAGTGCAACCCATCAATGAGCAAGTCGCTCAAATCTTAAATGTGTTAAAGTAATCTCAGCTTTATACAAGGAGTTCCGGGATATGGGGGCGAAGTAATGTACATGATGATTCAAGTATCGTGTTGTCGTTCCGGAGAATTGATTCTGAAAGCTGGATTGAAGAAAGAAATTTGTATTCCAATATGCCGGAATCATTCTCTGAGACTGCATATCCATTTGACGGTAAGTAGACGCATGTCATATACTAATCCCTGTGTGGGCTCATAGCTCAGTTGGTAGAGCATCTGACTTTTAATCAGAGGGCCACAGGTTCGAACCCTGTTGAGCCCACCAAGAAAGGACTATTGTCTCCTTCGTCTAGGGGTCTAGGACACCGCCCTTTCACGGCGGCAACACGGGTTCAAATCCCGTAGGAGATGCCAGTTAATCAACCTCAGGTATCTAGCTTCTTTTATAAAAGTCTTATAGTACAATATTCGGTACAAATACGGCTTTGACATGTCTCGTGTAAACTCTGGTGGGTGCAAATTTAATTATTTTTGAACATTCGGAAATATTGTTGCTTACTCAGACCGATATAATTACGGCACCACTGGGAGGTATGAATAAAGATCTTACGAGTGCTTAAAGTAAATTTCACAACAACCATATACCCCTCAATACCAAAAATAAGGTATTATCTCGATCATTAAGAGACTTAACTTTTGGACTAATCCATGGCAATTGCGGTGAACGGAGCTATCTGCCAATGCAGTTTCGGTACGAACCCATCCAATCTGCAAGTCATTCCTAAAATTCCAGTTGACGCATCCGGGCTTCCAGTTGCAACCATTATGGATTTCATTCCGATACTGAATATTTTGTCATTCGGAATGTGTACCACGGTTTCTAATCCAGCGGTAGCCGCGGCAACAGCAGCTGCCACTGCAGCAGCGTTGGGTGTATTCACGTTAACTCCAATGGCGTGTATTCCGGCCGTCGCATCCCCATGGATCCCAACTACCCCCACCATTATCCTACCGACAGGACCT
>JAISBP010000003.1 GCA_031266135.1 Holosporales bacterium
TTGCCAATCTTTCTCAGATATGTAATATTTCATGAGTGGTATATGTTGTGTTTAAGATCAAATTAACAACTATATACCACACTTTCTGCCAAATATAAAATTTCCTAACAGGACCTAACCTTCCTTCTATCGTTTGTAGGCATGTTAAAGGGATATCGACTGCTAATTGGACCTTTGTGGCTCGTAAGGAATCTATGGGTATTACAATCTCTTCACCGTCTCTTTCCGACCTAGGACCTACCGTTATTTGGAATTTCTTTATATAAGGATATTGATCGCGAACGCGGAAATTTGGATCTGATGATAATGCCAACGATGTCGCTTCTATTTTTGCGAATCCAAACAATGCTGCTATAGCTAAAATTCCCGTTATTTTGTACATCTTCAAGTTATTTCATTTGAGCTTTAATTCTTTTTGATTGTATCTTATCAGAGTATCTGTGTTCAAGCATTATTTATACTTTATTTTTTACTTTGCTTTGATGCTGTATGTTTTCACTAGTCGATGGATATGAACGCGATATACGTTAGCAAACATTAGATCCCTTCCCTAACTCTTCATAATAATTCTTCTGTTTCGTATCTTTTCCCATGGAGGGAAGTATATAGTTAATTATATGCTTATAAATGTAGAGCGAGTACAATCCTCCATCAACAAATAAGCTAAGAAGTCTAACGAAGAACTGATTCAGGTATCTGAGATGTACAATTGGAACGCAGTAAAATAAGTACTATACTAGTTCCACTTTTCAATCATATAAAATTAAGTGTAATGAATGCCTAAAATCCAGCGTTATTAAAGCAAAAAATAATGCGTTTGGTAAGTAGAACGAGTATATACACTAGCCCATGCCTAGATGAACGAAGCAGGCCCCATATATCCAGGAATATCCTATTTTTTACAGCTTTTAGAAACGATATCCTGCGCCTACAGATCCGGACCATGATCTAGTCGACACGTTAACACCATCTATAGCGCCGGCCTTCTTATTGAAGCATTTACCACATTCTGCCCTGACGAACCAGCTCCCAAAGTGTTGCTCTATCCCTATCGCAGTCTGAATTATACATTTATGCTTATTCTTCTTAGTCTCTTTTGAATCACTTTTATTTTTGAGATTGAATCGATATCCAACAACATCAGTACCAAGCCTGATATATCCAAATCCACCACTCCAAACCGCATAACCAATCCTTGGAGCTATACCAAAATTATAACTCCTCTTCAAAGAGGCGTCTTTCTTTTCTGATTCAACTTCTACCTCTGTTTCAGATTTAGACGGCTTCATTCCTATCAAACATTCCAGACCAACCAGTATTTCTCCGATTTGGAAATTATATCCTCCAAATATGCCTCCCGTGAACCCGGACTTGCTTTTCTTAACTTTTTTTGACTCATCGTCTTTGCCATCTTTGTGAAATCTATTACTAACAAAATCCATACCAACGATTCCACCAGCATAGAACCCTGTAACAGCCGTAATCTCTCGCGAATTGGAATAGGTTGTCGATGCTCCCCTTCCCTCCTTCTCAGATTGCTGCCGATGGGCCCTCTCTTCTGCTGAAGCAGATTCCGCAATCATATCATCATCAATATCATCACCTGATGCAAAACACTGTGTAGGAGACACTAGCATCAGCACTGAGATAATTGAATTCAATAAGAACTGTGAAATATATCTACGACTTTCCATAATCAAACCCAGTAAATCTAAACACTCCGCCACGTCTATATTCTACCACAGAATTCACAGTAACACAAAAACCATCGACTGTAATATTGGAACTAGGCATCAAAAACCAACGTTTTTGATGCCTAAAACAAAACATTACCTTCTTAATTAATATGGAACAAAACTCCAACCTTGACTTGATGATCTTCGTATTTTATATCCAGACCGCACTTCTCAGCCTTAATGATCTTTGTGCTAGGTGAGTAACTATACCGAACAAGTAAGCTAGCATCCGGAGAGAATCTCCACTCTAATCCGAGGCCAACGACGGGAATAAATTTGCCTGCATTATGGGATTTAAGTACATCTGAAGCTTGCTTACCATCAAATACCGTCAAATCGATTGCGTCCTTCTTAGTGTCAGCTGCACTATAGTACTTCTTGTTGAGCTCTGCTCCGATCTTTTTCAGATCTTTTAGATGATCTAAAACCTGCACCATATTCGATGTGTCAACTTTGAATCTAGTATAAGCGACACCGCCAAATAAGCTAACTTCTAGCTCCGGACTAAAGCTATAACCAAAACCGAGTTCAATTGGTACACCAAGTTGCTTCCGCACGGTAACAGCATCAGCAGACTTCTTATCTACTTTCTTGTCATGAACCTTCACCTTTCCACCAAGCGCCAGTTCAAAGCCCGTTTGTGCAAACACAGTAAAATCGTTGAATCTGTGCTTATATCCGCCAATTACACCAATAGCGAAACCGGTCGCACTCTTATTGATCTGACCTTTGGCGTCAGCTCCAAGCTCCTCGAGCTCTTCCTTAGTAACGCTTTCTCCAAGCTCATTAAATTTACCAAGCACTTGGTCGGCAGTCAAGTTACCCTTCTGCTTATTTCCATCAACATAGAACAGCGGCAACAACGTAGTGCTGGTACCGGCAGCATTCCTACATGTGGTAAGCAGCTCCTCACCTTTACTCTCAGCTGAATTTAAATCGGTAAGATGCTTCCGTAGATCGGCAAGAACGCATTTCGGGGTGGCGAGAACGTCTCCATCTACCTCCGCACTACTTGTAGAATTTTCATAAAGATTAAGCACCTTTGATTTATCAGCTATTGCCTTGCTGAGCTCTTCGAACCCCTTTAGAAATTCGTTCCATTTCGTCTTGTCTTGTGCTATCGCCCTGAGACCGGCAATATACAGTTGATCATTACCCACTTTGTCCAGCTCCGCAGCTTCTTTTATAGCCGAGTTGCTTTTAAAAGCTGGATCAGCATCCATGATTAACTTAAGCAGACTAAATAATGGAAGCTTGTCAGTTCCAATGTAAGAAGCGCAAGTCTCAATGACTGCCAACAATGATCCGGATTCCCCTACTCCTATCTTCGGGACCTTAGATAGCCCTGTATGTATAACACCACTTTGTGTTAATGCTGCCTTAACCCAAGCCGCTACATCCTTAGCTACTCCCCCAGCGTCTGCGCCTATTACGCTCTGAGCATCTGCTAAGGCCTTTAGTTGCTTGTTCATAGCATCTACCACGGCCTTCGTTATTTTATCGACTAGATTCTGGATGTCCTTACCTTCCACCTTTGCTTTAACCTTAGCAAAGTCAGCCCCTACCGTTACTCCTACATAAAAGCCGCCTTGTGGACAAGTCACCGCATCCGCAGCTGGGACCAACAAAGCCGCTGCTGGAGCACCTATCCAGTACTTCAGTTTACCACCTAACATACCATCTACCTCTAATTTATTCGAAACTTTTCCGCTTTTCACTCTAGCACCTCTAGCGCTACCTCATTACCATTTTCATCTGTCTGGGGTTAAAATTTTTTAAGTTTATGTGACTTTACAGTCACAACGTAATCAAAATCTTTGCACCTGCCTGCCAAAAGTAGAACGTAAGATACTTTAGTCATATACTTTTTGCCATATTAAAAGACATCAGATCTATCTCAAAATGTGTGAACGTGTGAATACTCCTTGACGTAATTTCGTAGAATTTGATATCCTCTTAATCTGTGAGGTTGGCCTGCTTGGTGGAATTGGTAGACACAACAGACTTAAAATCTGTCGCCTTCTGGCATGCCGGTTCGAGTCCGGCAGCGGGTACCACTTTCCCAGATCGTGCTGTGTTTCTACGTTTTTTATTAGAGGAGTTATGAAGTTAAAGACTAAAAGCAGTGCCAAGAAGAGGTTTCGCTTTACGGCAACGGGTTTGGTAAAGATGGCCCAATGTGGTAAGAGGCACAATATGCGAAAGAGAGGAAATAAAATGTTGCGAAATGCACGGGGGATGTCCATCATGCATCCAAGTGATGCAAAAAAAGTTTCCACTTTTTATTTTCATGTCTAGGGGAAAAGGAGAATCGTACAATGGCTCGTGTTAAAAGGGGACTCGCCGCCCACGCTCGTCATAAGAAGTTTCTGACGGCTGCCAAAGGTTTCCGCGGTAGATCATCTACGTGTTTTCGTCCGGCAATCGAAAGGCTGGAAAAAGCTTGGCAATACTCATACCGAGATCGCAAGGTCAGGAAGCGTGATTTCAGAGGGCTCTGGATTCAGAGGATAAATGCTTCTGTTCGTGAACTTGGGTTGAAATATTCGACCTTTATTCATGGACTTGCACTAGCAAAAATCCAAGTCGACAGAAAGATACTCGCTAAATTGGCTATGGAAAACGCCGATGCCTTTAGAGAATTAGCGATGAAGGCCAAGGATAGTTTAAAACTTAAGTAGATTTCCTACGTTATAGTGCGGTCGTGGCGGAAATGGTAGACGCGCAGCGTTGAGGTCGCTGTGGAGAGATCCGTGGAAGTTCGAGTCTTCTCGACCGCACCAGTTCTGTCCGTGATTCAGCTAGCTTGTTCATCGTATCGTCGGATGGAATATTTTTGTTGTTAGTCTTCGTGGTTGATAATTAACCTGTCTAAAGCCTTCATATCGATCGGTAATTCCGCCGTGAAGTTCAAGCTATGTTTAGTGAATGGATGCAGGAATGATAGTTCTGATGAATGTAGGGCTTGCCTCGGGAAGTTGGTAATATTTTCCGGAAATACCGAAGATTTTGAGAGAGTCCTATTATTCTGGCCATAGACATTATCTCCGATCACGGGCATGTTGAGATATTGCATGTGGACTCTGATCTGATGTGTTCGCCCCGTCATCAACTCGCATTTAATCTTGGAGACTGATTTTGTACTCGTAAAATAGTGCGTCTTTTCGATGGTATAGTGCGTGATGGCGTGTTTCCCTCGCTCTTCCATCGTCGCCATGAATCGTTGCCTATATTTAGGATGCCTGCAGATGAATGTATCGATTATTCCATCCTTCGGAGTTGCTACCCCCAAGACGAAGCACGTATACTTCCTTTGTATGAGACTTCCTTTGCCCTCTGCGAATAACCTAGCAAACTCCATGTGGGCCCTATTAGTCTTGGCGACGATCATTAGTCCAGAAGTATCCTTGTCTAATCTATGGATTATGCCGAGGCGCAGTTCTCCGGAGACATCCGAAAGAGAATTGCCGAGTATATATTGCATGGCATTGACGAGTGTTCCAGATCTATGACCGGGGGCCGGATGACATACCATCCCAGCCGCTTTATTTACGATTACAATGAATTCGTCTTCGTAGACGGTATCTACCGGTATATCCTCTGGATTAGGTGATGTGAAACTCACGGATTCTTCTGTTATATCAATTGTACAGGGATTGCCGATCTTTCTGGATGGATCGTTGATGACCACACCATCCAACAGGACATTACCGCCCTTTATATATCTCTGAAACTGAGTCCTGGATAAATCTTTTGTTATCGATGGGACGGCGTGATCAATTCTCTGACCTATAAAATCCTTTGATACATATATTTTCACGGAGAAATTACGTAAAGATCAGCAACAGGCCTATTATTATCCTATATATGGCTATATGTAAGAATCCCTTTTTTTTCATGTAATACACGAAGGGGCGAATGCATATTAAGCCAACGAGCATCGTCAATAGGATGCCTATGCAGGTATCCAACGAGAACATTGTATGATCGTTATGCTTCATATTTTCTACGACCTCTAGAGTTATGGAGCCACATATACTGGGTATCGCCAAGAGCATAGAGAACAATACTGAGCTTTTACGATCCATATTCAGGAATCTGCAGGCTGTGATGCAAATACCAAGCCTACTCACGCCCGGGAAAATTGAAATTGCCTGGAAACATCCTATGACGAATGCCTTGGGAGCTGAGGGAGGAGGAGTATTGGAAGGGCGTCGACTATCCCCAGCCAATCTATCGAATATAAATAAGAGTCCCCCGAAGATTGCACAAGAAATTCCCATGATAAAACTGGAATCAAATTCTTTGACGAAATTTCGGGCGATGTATCCCAGGATTACGACTGGTATCGTCCCTATAACTAGCGGCAAAAAAAACGTGAGTTTTAGCTTTTTATTGCGCACGAATAATCCTTTCAGAATATCGCTAACCTCACGACCAAAGTAAATCAAAAAAGTCAAAAGACTCCCGCAATGGAGCGCGATCTTCGTGCCAAAATCGAACGTATCAAAATGAAATAATTTGGCGAAGAAATGTAGATTAACAGAAGAACTAATCGGAAGAATCTCAGAAATACCTTGGGTAATACTCAGAAATAATAATTCAGTATTCATGAATATGTATGAACAACCATTGCAAATCGATAAATCTAGATATTAAAGAAATATCCAGAATATGGCAATAGACCTCTTCCACAAAAATAGCGAAAACTCTCAGACATAAATTCTGATTCTGCAGGAGACTCGAGTATTTGTTTCATTCTTTAAATTATAACAATTTATGTATATCCTTGTCGTTATCTCATTTTTATGATAGCATAGTAGTAGTTATTCTTGAGGGAGGGTTTCTTCGAAATGCGTTTTTTGAAGTTATTTTTTGTTTTACTACCGTGTGTATCTGCGCCGTTTACTTACGTTCCCGATGCTTTATCTAATGAAACTCTTGAAAATTTAAATAAAGATATGGCTTCCATCAGGGGAGAATTAACACAACTAGAATTGGAACTTGCTGATTTAATACATCGGTTCGATAAGGTTATGCGTGATGTAACTGTGGATCCGATTAACCTCAATGACCATAAAGATAAGATAATAAAATTGCAGAATGCAATTGACAGACTAGGAGAACAATTTCGGGAATTAAATGATAGGATTGGAAAGCTGGAAAAGAATAAAGCAAAAGGAGCATCACCCGAGGTAAGTGGCGAGAATGTTAAATCTAATCTTAAGAAAGGTAAGGACAAGAGCGCCAAAACAGATGACAAACCTAAAGGAGATAGTAGCGCCTCTGGAAAGAACAATCTACCTAAGGCAAAAGAAACTAAGTCTCGCGAAAAATCAGAGGAACCAAAGATCGCGAAGAAAGACTCAAAACCAGATCTCAAAAAGGCATCCCTCGATTCCAAGCCAGCTAAGTCATAAACCAGTAAGAATGTGTAGTATTAGGCCTCTTTCAAAACCTAAAGAATCAGAATTATTGGAAGGAAATACGGAACACAGAACTACGACATACTTCGAGTTTGCACCAAAAGATGAATATAATCATGTAAGTACAGAATTGAAGTACCAAGAAACTGATTATAAAGGTATGGGGAGAGACCTAATTGAATTTATAACAATTCGAGGCGGAATATTCATGAGCGTGAAAAAAGTGCTTACGGTTATTTATTCATGGATTTTTATAATATTTAAATTGTTTAAAATTGCTTTGGTAAATTTTAGATCAGCACTGCACTTTAAACTACCCGGATTCTCTTTGATCGAAATCTCCATCGTTTTGTTAATTATGGGTATCTTAGCGGGCGCAATTTTTAAGGGCAAAGATTTGATTGAATCTGCCCAATTAAGCAGTGTTGCAGCCGATGTGCAGATGTTACATATAGCTTATCTTAATTACGTGAATTCTTATAACAGTCTCCCAGGAAATGATAAGAATGTATCGACTAGGTTTGGGAAAGACGGTCTAAACGGAACCGGGAGTGGAAAAACTTCATCTGGAGAAGCCAAGAATATATTCAAACACCTATATGCTGCTGGCCTGATAGATTCTGAGAATTTCAAGATGCCAAAGATAGGTGGTGCATACGATATGATATCCGATGATGGGATCGTGAAGTTGCGTATATCAGAAGGAGAAAATGGATTTTTATCAAGTACTCAAGTTGTATCGTTAGTGGCAAAGATTAACGAACGTCTTGGTTCTAAACCTGGACTCGTGGAAACTGATCCGAAAGAAATTAAGTCTGACAGCAAATATCTCATCAAAATTAGAATAAATTAACTTCCGTTGAGACCACTGCATAATGTTTTGACCCAGCAAGGTAAATCATTACTTGATATAGTAACCTACTCTATTCTGCCGCAAATCTGATTCTGATGATTCTGGCAAGATCTTACTGATGGTGCCCGGAAGAAGACTCGAACTTCCACGAGGTTGCCCTCTCACGCACCTGAAGCGTGCGCGTCTACCAATTTCGCCATCCGGGCACAAAAAGTTTACACGGGAGATTACCATAATCATACGTATGATGTCAAAAATCAGATCGCGGATCTTATCTGAAAAGGAGCTTATATAAATAGATCTCTTTCGTAACTCTCCACAATCAGCTTCTTGGTATGCACCAAAGTACACGGCAGGTTCTGTGCGCCGTCTTTTCTTCCATAAGAACTGATTCTGAAGGTTTGGAAAGATGTCTAATATAAAGTTGCGGTATAATATGAACGGAATACAGAATATATAAAATCGATTTCCTCCTTAAATTCATGCCATAACCGGTTGGCTTATTTTTATTGAGATCCTCTGCCTTATCTTCCAAAAAAATGCAATTTTCGTGCCATATTTATTATAATTACAATAGGGTTAGCAGATTATTTGATACGGAGACTAATTTGAGATCGTTTTCTGCATCTCCTTCTCTTGTCTGGGGAATATCAGCCCTGTTTTATCTCTATGAATTAGTTTTAAGGGTTTCCCCGAGTGTCATGACCGAGGAATTGATGGTATCGTTCGATGCAACCTCCACCGTGATAGGCATCTTAATTTCCTTCTATTATTACGCTTATACCGTCCTGCAAGTACCATGCGGAATCATAATCGATAAATTGGGCGCAAAAAAGTTGCTTTTATTTTCTGCTGGGCTTTGCGTCGTTGGGTCATGCCTATTCGCCGGATCATTTAATATACCATCGGCTCAGATGGGCCGTCTATTGATTGGTGCAGGGTCTGCCTGCGCTTTCATTAGCTGCCTACAGATTGCCTCTCGCCTCTTTTCAAAAGAGAAATTCGTGATCCTGGTTGGTCTGACGAATGTGATGGGGACACTCGGCGGCCTCCTCGGAGGCTTCCCAGTCGCACGGTCCGTCAATGCATTCGGATGGCAAAATACAACCTTCCTCCTGGCGGGAATCGGAGTTTTTATCGTACTCCTTATATTGATATTCATACCAAGTAATCTCGATTCAACCCCAAATAAACCTGCGCAGACTTCAATAATAACGAATGTCTTCGGATTATTGAGGAATACACAGATCGTATTGGCTGGAGTTATATCGAGCCTAATGTATCTTCCAATTTCGGCTTTCGCTGAATTATGGATAGTGCCGTTTTTTATGTCAAAACATGGGATAAATAACGAATTAGCGTCGATGGCAGCGGCCGTCATTTTTATAGGTATTGCCATCGGTAGCGTTGTTATAGCTATGCTCTCCAGGAGGATCGGAGGCTATGTACGAACATTAAAGTTAGCAGCCATTGGAACGGCAGCCTTATTTTTGGTCTTGTTATATGGTGGAGTAAATAATTTCCTCACCTCTCTATCGATAGTCTTTTTCATAGGAATACTGACTGGTGCTCAGCCAATCTGTTTCACATGCGCAAAAAATAATTCTACTGCCGATCTTTCTGGGACTACTCTGGCCCTCACGAACGGAATCATCATGGCGATGGGAGCCATCTTTCAGCCCTTCCTTGGAGCCCTGTTGGATATGTGCTGGAATGGAGCAGTATCGAGTAATGGAATCAGGATATACGATATATCGTGCTATACAGTATCGATAGTAACGATACCAATCGCTTTAACCGTAGCGTATCTACTGACCTTCTTTATGAAAGAAACAATAGATCTTGAATAAGAAAATCTTTAAAAATCATCGGTAGGCCTACATCGTAGCTCTACCTGGCATTTCCAGTGAAATATTATCCTTCTACGTAATGTTAATTGTTCTTAGTAATTCATTTAACTCTTGCCGTGCGGCTATGTGTGAAAGTGTCATCTGAGAAAGAGGTGAACTTTTATCGAGGATAGTGAGGCCTGTACGAAACAATTCCCTAAAGATGACTCGCTCTTTAAATCCATTTGCCAATCTAAATCCTATCCTCTTGGAGAGAGCCCTCAATACCTTCTCTAGTTCTTGTCTATTATTTGATCCTATATTTGACATTCTATTGACTAGGACAATCCAATCTATCATTCCCTTATCTCTGACTGCCCTTTCTTTTTTCTGAGTCCATACGGACTCTGCATAAACACTAGGCTTCAAATCTTTAGATTTATCATCCTGAATTTTTACTAATAAATCTAGATCGATGAAACTTTCATTCATCGGGGTAATTATCACATCGGCATATGAATGGGCTAATTTCGAGAGATGGCTATCATTACCAGGAGTATCTATAATTATAAAATCAAAATCTTGATGAGAGTGCACTAGTTTTTCGAATTTTTCTTTGTTGTTCTTCTCTAGGACAGCTATAGAGTCACTATCATCTTCAAAGAGAGTAGTATGGGATGAAATAAGAATCTCCGGACTTATAAGCTGCGTTTTTCGGCGATTCTCAATGTACCTAGAAAAAGTACCCTGTCTGGCATCGACATCTATCGTGGCAATCTTATATCCTTGATTCAATAGACTGACAGACAAATGCACAGCCAAAGTTGACTTCCCTGTTCCACCCTTTTGATTACCAAACACTATGACCTTAGCCGACATAAGCGAACTACAAAATCAAAAAAGCAACAGTGGAGTATTATACCAAAGCTACCTACAGAATGGAATCAGAGAAACGCATACAGTTTATACCAAACCCTCATTAGAGCTCTAATGAATGGTCATAACCTTCTTGACTTCCAAATGCTTATGCAGAGATTCTCAGTATTTTCCTGACTAAGAGAAAATCTTTAAAAGCCTGGAGTTTCTGGCTCGGAGATCGCAGGAGATACGCCGGATGAAAAGTTGGGACTACGTCGATGCCTAAAGCCTTTCTACTAACACCTCGTAATCTCGAAATAGGTACGTTAGTATCCAGGATTGCCCTGACTGCTACTCCACCCAATAGCACGATAACCTTCGGCTTGGCTAGTATTATATGGCGCTTCACGTAGGGTAGACATAGGGCCACCTCATCTGCGGATGGAGTCCTATTTCCAGGAGGTCTCCAATAGACGACGTTCGTTATATAGGCAGACCTGCGCTCAACCCCAATCGACATCAGCATATTATTCAGGAGCATCCCACTCTGTCCCACAAAAGGTTTCCCCTGTTCGTCTTCCTCTTGTCCGGGAGCCTCTCCGATGAGCATTATATCGGATCCTGGAGTTCCATCTGAAAAGACAGTATTCTTCGACATTTTTTTAAGCGGGCAATCCAATTCAAGTACGGCTCTCTTTAAATCTTCAATAGACCCCTTCCCTAACTCTTCATAATCAGCTTCTTGGTTCGTCAATCCGGTGCTCGATTCCTCATGTACACTCGAGTACACTGCGGATTTGCGCGCCGGCTTTCCTTCCAATAATTCTGATTCTAAAAGTTTTGAAAAAGGTCTAATGCTGGATACTTCGCAAGTTCTCTCTCCTTGATGTTTTTGGAAGTTGTTGATATAATCGTGCAAATCTTGGGTGTGACGGCGCAGGAAACATTCGATTCCGAAGGTCCCGTACCACCTAGTCATATGTTTTAAAAGATCGTGCATAATGCGAATATTAACACATGCAGTAGCCAAAGTAAATTTGATGTTGAGAATTATCGGTAAGTCGGAATATGACGAGTATCACGAGCTGCAGAGTCTCTTCGTATTCCTAGATGAGATTTTCGATGTCCTTGAATTTGATACGGACGTGGCGTTCAACGAAGTCTCCGGACACATCGATGGAATTCCAGATGATGAGAATTCGATTAAACTCGCCGCTCAAATCCTAGAGGATAAATTCCATAAAAAGGTTCCGCACGTTACCGTCGAGAAGAATCTTCCGATTGGAGGTGGTATCGGTGGTGGGTCAAGCGATGCCGCCTGCTTCGTTAATACCGTCCTGGACATCTGGCAGATTTCTTTAGAAGAAAAATTGAGATGTATTAAATTATTCAACCGCCTTGGCTCTGATGCCATAGTTTTCCTCCATAAATATATTCTGAATACTAATATGCTATTTTTAGAAGGGACAGGTCTCCGCGGCACCATTAGCCCGATCCTCATCCAGGAATTAAATAGATGCTGCCTCCTTCTTGTGAAGAATGAAATATCCTTGAGTACCAAGAATGTTTACGAGAGTTTTAATGGTCCAGTGATGGATCCAATTAATAAGGATGATTGCGATTTCCTATCTCTCAAAAATTTCCATAATTCTCTGCAGCAAACGGCATTGGATATAGATACCAATCTGTATTACATCCTGGCGGCGATACGTAGGACAAATCCGTATTGCCACGGCATCACTGGCTCCGGATCGATCTGCTTTGGATTATATGAATCATTTGAACAGGCTCTTTCCGCTCAAAAAATACTAAAAGAAAATGACTACGATTATTTGGCGTTATCCAGAATATAGCAATAATCGAAGTTATAAGAGTAAAGGCAGTAATGAACAACCGAGTTAGGGTGGCACTACCGCAATAAGGATGTCACATTTATTTATTGGCGGAGAGAGGGGGATTCGAACCCCCGGCACGATCACTCGTGCAACGGTTTTCGAGACCGCCCCATTCGACCGCTCTGGCATCTCTCCGCTGACACTCTTTAATTATCACATTTCGTATTATTTCTCAACCCCAGCTTTCGGTGTTTACCCCTGCGTCTACTATTCCCTCAAGGTATACCATGACTAATGCCTGGCCAGTGTGTACGATGATGTCTACGGTTCCGGTCAAAGCCCGATTGAACCATGAGTTGTGTCCGCAGAACTCTATGCGACTTCTGCTAAGATCCCATCTGAGGCCACTGGTGCTAACCAACGCCCTCGGGAAACCCATTATCGATAATTTAGCATTAATTGGGAGGCTAAGAGTACTTTCGTGCGTTATCCTGATCCCAATCATCCCTTGCGTCAGGAAGATGCTCCCATCGCAATCGCTGAATATGTTGATGTTATTTATTATGTGGTCTGCATATCCGCCATTCATGCCAAGAATTATGCTTGGAAGTAGGCCGCTACGTTGCATATGATTTAATGCTTTTTGAAAATCGGAACTATTTTGATCGTCCATTTGGATACAATTAAGTTGAAGCATCAAATTTGGACGAATACTATCGAGATCACCAATAACCACATCCGGAATTACATTTGCGTCTACTAATTGATTCGCAGCGCCGTCGGTAGCTATAATCGGCAGATCCAGTCCCAAGATAAAATTGGGGTCAGGTAGGGATCCGTCGAGACATAGAACGGAGTTGTATTTCTTTAAATCAATAATTCTCTGGATTTGTGCTGGATCAAAAGTATAGGACATTTCGATATGCGATATAGGCATAGCTCTTGCACAACATTGGTACCATTTATTCTAAATACTAGCAAGATGCTGGGATCAGAAGGCTGATTATGTAAATCATCTCTAAAGGCCTCAGGTTCACCTCAAAACACGAGAACGTGAACACCACTATTTTTCATCTTCCTATTTCGATGGACTACGGTTATACTACGCACAGTCCGTGTCGATATCTTTTTTTGAATAACATGGTGAAGACTGATAGTGATCTAGTCAATGCGCAAGAATTAGGTCCGAAGATCGTTGTTATAGGTATCGGAGGAGCCGGAGGAAATGCCGTAAATAACATGATACGGCTGAATCTTGAAGGCGTCGAATTCGTCATCGCGAATACAGATGCTCAAGCTCTGAAGCAGTCCCTAGTCCCTCCGCCTCAGCGTATCCAGCTGGGTCTGTCCGTAACTCAAGGATTGGGTGCGGGATCTAAGCCGGAAGTTGGAAGGAGCGCCGCCGAAGAATCATCTAATGAAATTCTGAAATATATAACGGGAGCCAATATGGTTTTCATAACGGCTGGCATGGGTGGTGGAACTGGTACTGGTGCCGCCCCCGTAGTCGCTAAGATTGCTCGGGATGCTGGAATCCTGACTGTTGGAGTTGTGACAAGACCATTCTCCTTCGAAGGTGCTAATCGTTCGAAGGCAGCCGATAGCGGAATCGATGATCTTCAGCAATTTGTCGATACCCTCCTGATCATTCCGAATCAGAATCTATTTAGACTGGCTAATGAAACTACCACATTTGCTGATGCTTTTAAAATGGCCGATAATGTGCTTTATTCCGGTGTGCGCGGAGTAACTGATCTAATGATTATGCCGGGACTCATCAACTTAGACTTCGCAGATATACGGGCTATCATGTGTGAGATGGGGAAGGCGATGATGGGCACCGGCGAAGCAGAAGGCTCGAGGAGAGCATTGGATGCTGCTGAAGCCGCTATATCCAACCCTCTCCTCGACGACGTTTCTCTTCAGGGAGCGAGGGGAGTCCTCATCAATATCACGGGCGGGTACGATATGACCCTCTTCGAGGTCGATGAAGCGGCCAACCGTATTCGTGATGAGGTCGATACTGATGCCAATATCATATTCGGCTCAACATTCGATGACAGACTGAACGGTCGGATTAGAGTCTCCGTTGTGGCGACTGGCATTGGTGGTATTCAGGAAGGTATCTTCAAGAATCGAGATATGCCAGGTATTATGGGGATCGGAAAAAAAGACGCACATTCTAAAGTTTTTGACGATACTGTTCTTCATCATTCATCCAATACTAACCCTTCCTTCAAGCCGGAAGATGATGAATATGACGATACAGAGCAACAACCGTCCATCAATCGAAATCGTGATGAATACGATAAAAACAAAAGAAAGTCTCAATCTTTTTTCGAGAGATTCACTAAATCGAAACAGGTCTCCAGGAGAAAAGAGGATGACTATATAGACACAGAGAGGGAGCGTAGATCATCGCATCCTCGAGATCACGTCGGCGATATAGAGCAAGATGATCTGGATATCCCATCGTGCTTTAGACGGAAGAAGTAATGGAATACGCGGGAACAGAAGGCTTCATAACGATTATAGCAGTCGTTGGAGCAATGTCTGTTGCAGCACTTCTTGTCTCTAAGATTTCCTCCTTTTTAGATAATGGGAAACGAGCAATCTCTCGGCATTATGAGTGTGGATTCAAGAATCCAGATCCTGATTTTGTGTATGCATCCGAAAATTATGGTCTCATTTCTTTATTCGTTGTAATCGAGACAGCTCTTATTTGGTTTTTATTGTGCTGCTCCATCGGAATACTCGATAAAAAATGGGATGACAAAATATTTATTAAGGTATTGCTTGGTATCATCATGATCCTAATGATAGCGGCGTATAAAATATGCTATCCAGGTAAGAATGGAGTAAAAATCAGCCCTCAGCCCTAATTTTGTCCAAAATTATCCTAGCGGCGTTGGTTTCTGCAATTTTGCGCGATTTACCGTAAGCAGTGGCTGTTTGTCCGATGGCCGTAACAGAGACCGTGAACGTAGGGTCGTGGCTGGGCCCTTCCACTGCAGTAACTGTATATTCTGGTATCTCGCCATTTTGAGCTTGAGTCAGTTCCTGAAGGACGGTTTTAGGCTCAAGGAGCATATCATCATAATTATTGAAAATGTTCCTCCATAGGCTTAGGATCACACTCTTAGCTACATCGTATCCACCATCAATAAAAATTGCTCCCAAAACTGATTCTATAGCGTCTGCCAAAACCGTTTTGTTTGTCTTCAAATTCTGTCCAGCTGTCTGTATAAACTTATCGATACCAACATAGAGACTAATTTCATAACACGATTTTGCGCATACGAACACGGATTGCATCTTCGCCATTTCCCCTTCATTATTAGTATAATTCTTGAAAATATATTCGGAAACGACGAGACCGAGCACTCTATCTCCAAGAAATTCTAATCTCTCAAATGCTGGAGCCCAACGCTTCAGACTCGAGTGGCGGAGAGCTTCCTCGAGGAGTTTTTGATTTCGAAACTTGTATCCAAGCCTATTTTCTAATTCATTCATTTTATTGGGGTGAAGAATCTCTCAAACCTCATGGAAAATGGCCAATCCAATACGGCGAATAAAGAACAGCTCGATGAGAAGAACAGACACTCAGCTCGTCCCATGATTCGATCTAATGGTATAAATCCAACGGACTCCATGACGCGACTATCCAGTGAGTTATGCCTATTATCCCCCATCATGAAATAATGTCCCTCTGGAACAAGGAATGGCCCCACATTATCTAGCCTCCCATCGCCGAGTGGGAACTTCGCTATTATGACATGCTCATATCCATTCGGTAATTTTTCGATATATTTCTTATAGATTACATATTCATCATTCTCTAGATTCGAGAACTCTCCATCTTCTCTTAACTCTACCGGTACGTCGTTTATATAAACTATACCCCCTTTCAGCTCTATCTTATCGCCTGGAATCCCAATGACGCGCTTGATGTAATTCTGATCATCATCTTTTTCATTCCGGAAGACGACGACGTCCCCCCTCTGTGGCAACGAATCACCAAATAATCTCTTCGTTATTTTGGGCAATGGAAATGTAAATGTTCCAATCCTGAAAGAATCGTTTGAATATCCATAACAAAACTTATTTACAATTAAAAAGTCACCGATCAGGAGGGTCGGTATCATGGATCCAGATGGGATTTTAAATGGTTGGTATAGAAAGCTTGTCCCCACTACGAATCCGAATAAAATCCAAAGCCATTCTTTTACGTTCTTCCAAATTATCTCTTTATTCATACAATTACACGAATTACCAAACTTGTAACCCACGCAAACAGTTTAGCATCATTTTAAATATCATATCAATTAAGGTTCATGCTGAACTTACAGAGCACATCCTAAAAATCACTTAACCCTTGTGGATACTTCCTTAAACACAGTCGATAGGATAACGGCGACTGGGATGGATATGAATATGCCAATCGTCCCCAAGACAGATATCGATGCACATATTGAGAATAATAACCACGCCGGAGGAATGCCAATTTTCTGTCCAATAAGTTTGGGGGTAATAAAGTTGGAGTCCAGTAAAGGAATAACGACATACAAACAGCATGTCAGAACATATTGGTGCGGAAGGAACTCGTCTATCGCCATCACCAATGTAATGAAAAGGCTAATCAGCGGCCCGAAGAACGGGGCAAATGATAAGAGACCGGAAAGGGCCCCACACATAATATAATCATCGAGTTTCAAGAAGAATAATCCGGCCATATACAAGACGGCCAGTAAACAACACACCAAGAGTTGGCTCTTTATATATTTCCCCAGATTTGCATTTATATTCTGCAATAACTTAATGACAGAATCTGAGACGGTCTTCTTCAGGATGGCCCTAATGGCAATCGTCATCTTATCCCAATCTTTCAGCAAGTAGAAAACCAGGATCGGGATTATGAAGATAAAAAATGCCGAATGGGCCATGGCTATACTCGTATCGATAATATTTACTAAATAACTAGGCCATATCTTCGTGTTTTCGCTGAGATAATTCTGGATACTCATCCCAACATCGAACGATTTATTAATACCAATCGCCGTAAATATTTTCGAAAGAAAATCGTTAGCAAAATCTGGCAAAGACCTCATTAAGATTGGAAGCTTTTGAAGTAAAACCACGAGCGAATTTTTAATGATCGGAATGAAGAAGATGATGAACAACGTGAATATCGTGATGAGTAATATCACGACAATTCCGGATGAAACAGATGAAGAAACGCGCAATACCCTAGAGATATTGCGAACAGGTATGTGGAGTATATACGCCAGGATCATCGATACGGCGAACGGAAGTAATGAACTCCCCATCGCATAGCACAACGAAATAATCCCAAGCAACAGTACGGTGATTAGAATATACTTTGGCTGATAGATCTTTTTATCGGACATTTATCTCCTTTCCAATACAATACGTATCTCAATATAAACTATTTCACGTAACTCATCGTAAAAAACGAGATGATGGAATCACGGGTTGCAGTACACGGCGATATAGCTCCCGTCTTAATATTCGCCTCATTCATGAAAATACGCAGGAATACCCTTTGTTGATTTGCTGTCGATAGATTCGAGTAAATCATTTTTCTCTGCAGAATTCTATGGATTAACATGGCGTCGGCCGCGGCCTCTGCTTCCAGTATACCATCCTTCAACGTAACGTCCCGATAGGCCTTGGAAGTACCCGTCGTCGCCGACGCCTTCTTCACTTTTTTCTCATTGGTTAATTCGTGCTTATTACCAAGAATATCGTGCTGCAGTATTGACATGTTTTACACTAGCTCCGTAAATGATGCGGTAGATCCCTTCCCTAACTCTTCATAATCAGTCTTCTGCCTCGTCGATCCGGTACTCGAATTCTCACGTACACTCAAGTACGCTGCGATTCTGTGCTCCGGGTCTCCTTCCATAAGATCTGATTCTGGAGGTTTTGAAAGAGATCTACTACCTTTCGTATGCTCTCCATATATGAAGGTATCCTTATTTAGGCGGTACACTCCGTTTAGTAATGTACCCTTCACGAAGCATTCATCCAGATAGAAGCTTAGTTTTACCTGGAATTCGCACGGTACGTACGACCTAACGATTTCCTTCATCTTTTGGAGGGGAGATACCTTTCGATCGAGCCTGTTGCTTTTAGGTAAGAATTTTAAATATTTGTCAAAATTCAACGGACCGATCATGACGTTAATCCCCTTCATTGTATTCCACGATTTATTGCCCAATATTAAATCTTTCCCCATCTTATTGAATCTGTTTTTTGAAGTCCCGATAGCACTCTGCAATGATCTATCGGCCACATCGAACGCTCCAACGAATTGTTGAATCTGAACCGGGACATCGAAAAAACTGGATAGAATGACCCTTAATCCATCACTCGATCTAGTGTTTCTCCAAAAAAAGCTATGACAGGAGAGCTTGAACTGCTCAGGAACGAGTGCTGCCGAAAGATTCCGACTCGCCGCTGATGAAGAATCTCCAAACCCAGATAAACTGAACCCTATATTCCCGAATATGGAGTTCTCCAAAGAAGATGAAAGACAGCTTAAGTCGTGCTTCTTGTGGAATTGATACCTTAACCAATACATCCTCCCATTAAAAATATCGAAAAAATCAGCGACGGCTTGCCGTGATAATCTGTTATGAGTTATATATTCTTCAACGTAACATGATGGGAATGCGCCTTCAATACCGGCAATCCCCGGGAGATTTGTGTATAGCTCGACATAATCATTAATAACGCATTCCATCGTGGATATTGCACTGAACTTAGAGCTGTAGTTAATTTTATTTTTTATTTCTATGGAAGATGGCTTCACTCCCTGCAGAGAGAAGGCGACGTCTATCGCCCTCGCAAAGGTAAACATCTCCGGCGAATTGGTCAGCTTATCAACGAGACGCCGTTCATCAATTATCTTGCCAAATCTAGCTTTCTTACCGGAATTTCTACGACGCTTGTATAACGAGAACATACGCTAACCAGCACTATTGGTTGCGGGGGCTGGATTTGAACCAACGACCTTCAGGTTATGAGCCTGACGAGCTACCAAGCTGCTCTACCCCGCTATCTTGAAGTGGCCAGTATAGTACATTAGTTCCAGGAAGCAAAGCATTATTAATGACTGTATGTACAGATACTTTTGAGACATATCTAGCCATCACGAACGAATCAAGTGAATCTGAACTGGGGCAAGGATTTTTAGTTGATAAAACGCAAAAATTATATATTATAGAACGCGAAAATGCTGTATCTACTGTAATCGGTTAAGATAGTCATGAATATGTTGTTTTATCGTTGTATTTTATCGGCCATGATCCTGATTACGCCTGCTTTTTCGGATTATAAGGCTGATGCACCGATGGATTACAAAGAAAAGGCAAGGCGTGAAAATGGTTCGATATTCGATGCATTTGGTAAGAGAACATCTTCATATAAAGGAAAGCTAACTCCTCAGAAAGCAAATGAAAAGAAAAATCTTAGCAAAAAAGAAAGGCTGTGGAACGCATCCTTAGAATATGTAAGCAACTTTCAATTATCCTTTCTCAGTAAAAATGAAGGTAAAATAATGACTGATCCAACCAAGATACCAGAATTGGATTCCACTGGGGTTTGCTATTATGGCATTACAATCAAAATTTTGAATGATGGCGATATTATGGTTAGTATAAGTTCAAAACAAGATTCTCCAATTAGATTGAGGGCATTCGAGAAACTCGTGCAGCAGGAAATATCTCTACGCGCGAAAAATGCTTAGTGCTATTTCGCAAGATTTATCGTGAAATCGTAAAAAATCGCTGTGCTATGATGAAAACTGGAGTATGGCTTTGATAGATCTGCACTAAAATACAACATGTACAATATAGCTTTTCGTCTTGAAGTTGAGGAATGCATCTGTGATAATGCCGGAGCAAGGCAATTGATCTTTAACAACGTATCTTGAGATATGTCTCTGAACTTTTCTCAGCTTTCTCAGCTTGACTTTTTTGAAAAGGTATGTTGTAAGGGCTTTTCAGATGCCTGCCGTGAATATCAATTCGAATTGAGTGATGGAATTGGCTTTATTCAAGAGCTACAGAAAAGTCTGGGATTTGTTTTATTCGAAGATAGCGCCACTTCTTGCGATACTCTTACTTCAGAGGGGAGCTCATTTCTTCCATCCGCCAGGAAGTTGATAGACGATTATACATTCGGTCTTTTGGATGTCTATGAAAGTAATCAGAAAAACGATCTTTTAGTTGTTAGGTCCACGTTTAGTTATGGAAAGAATCTATTATTACCTTGCATTTCTAAAATTGCTGAATCCAGTGATCTGGGAAACGTTGGAGTGGATCTAATAACGCAGAAAAGATTGAGAGGAACCGATAATGCAGAAGCACACGTTTTGTTTATGAACTATACTGGCAATGATCAGCTATTTTTTGACCGAAAATGGACTTTATCCCTTGATCAGGGATTATATGCTAGTGAAGGATACTTACTAGACATCGGGAATTACCCTAAAACTCCCGAGGATCTCTTATCACATTCCATTCTGGGATATGGAGATGTTTTTGATCGAGATATCTACAAGAGCTTAAATTGGCATCTATCCGGATCATGTGGTTTATGCGAATTGGAGCCATCGATTTTGTTTAGCTCTCTCAGTGTCATAACGGCCGCCATCGAGACGGATCTGGGAATTGGGCCTGTTATTAATGCGCATATACAGTTTGGTCACAAACGGTTGTTTAGAATCCTCCCTGATGTTGATGGACCCAATATCGTCCTAGATTTTGCCGTAAGGAAAAGGATTCCACCAATATTAGAAGATACTGTTCAGGAGTTGAGCAAACTGATGCTAGAGAGAGCTAATGAGCTTGGGCTCAAGATTATGTTTTAGCTGTGGTAATATTATATGATCAGTACTCTTAAGAATCTCATTACACTCGCAGAAAAAGGCGAGTTTGCGTTAAGAATTCCTCTGAATGATTTCATCGATCAAATGAAGAGACTGGAGCAAGAGCTAGAGCATAAAGTACTGAAAACGAGATCTGAAAATAACATTTCACTCACAGATTTCGCTAAGAATTTCATTCCATATGCAAAGAAATGTCTACGCATACTGGAGGATGGAATTTATTCATCAAGCGATGAGAACAATTATGAAATGGACCAGCACCTGACGATAGGAATTGCTAGAGATAGCATGACAACCTGGGCCATCAATTGTATCAAGAACTTCAATAAGATGCATCCTGGATTGAGGTTATCTGTCATCGCAGATGATAATGTAACACCAAGAATGATTAACAATTCAACGATTATATTCTGGTGTGTTGAAGGAGATTTACCAGGTTTTAACAAGATATGGTACATAGAATACAAGTATGGGCTGTATGCTAGTGAATCTTATCTTCAGAAATACGGTGAACCAGCATTGAGTACGATGAAAAATCATAAGGTAATCGCGTATTCTGGTAAGGATAATAATGCCTCCCTAAGTAATTGGCACCTAACTGGTGAATATAATCTTCCACCTTTAAAACCTAGTATTTTTTCACAATCGAGGGATTTGATAGTAAAGATGGCATCGGAAGGATTAGGAATCGGTGCAATATGTGAGAGACAAGATGTTTATTACGGATATCCACTACTTCGTAGAGTATTAAAATTCGTGGATGGACCAGTCCTGCGAAGTTATTTTATGATACGTAATGGAATTAATGAACAAGTACATTGCAATGTAGCTTTATTTGATCAGCTATTTAAATTATATTTTAAATCGCAGAATATAGAAATTTGTTACTGTAAGTAAGAATCTGGCGTTCGAGAAAGGGAACGTCATGTATATCTTTTACAATCATCTTAATTTATTTCAGATATATTTGAAGATATCCCGCAACTTGAGAAAAAGTATCTTATACTCATTAGAGTTCTTTCAAAACCTTCAGAATCAGAATTATTGGAAGGAGACACGGAGCACAGAACCGCAGCGTACTTGAGTGTACGTGAGGATTCGAGCACCGAATCGACGCACCAAGAAGCTGAGTGTGGAGAGTTACGAAAGAGCTCTATTGGAAGGAAAGACGGAGCACAGACCTGCCGTGTACTTTGGTGCATACCAAGAAGCTGATTATGGAGAGTTAGGAGGAGAGGTCTATTAGATCTTTTTCTTTAGGTGCTTAGAAATATTCTGGCACATGTATTCGAACTTCTGTCCACCATACTTGTCTTGGAATCACCAAAAATGGGACATCGTAACATTGAGATTGATTCTGATAAATGTTAAAATCCAGTTCTGTAATCTCAAGTCCTCGTAGCTCAGATGGATAGAGCGTAGGATTCCTAATCCTGAGGCCGTGGGTTCGAATCCCGCCGGGGACACCATTGACATATTCTCCCGTAAAACAACTCAGTTATATGATCGTAGTAACTCACTGCCTCTTATCCTGCTAACACGAAAATAGATCTCCTCCTCCCTAACTCTCCATAATCAGCTTCTTGGTGTACACAAGTACACGGCAGGTCTGTGCTCCGTCTTTCCTTCCAATAATTTTGATTATGAATAAAAGGAGGATACCATAACTATTCGGAATGCTTCCGCTTTACTATATAAAAACAGCCGATACCTATTATTCCGACTATTATAGAGACAACGATGATAGCAGGGAATGTACTAAAATTTTCATCCGATAATAGATCCGCTATCGTGTATCCGAGAAAGCAACCGGCAGCGGCCCAGCATAATCCAGATAATATGTTGTATATAACGAATCTAGACGGTTTTATTTTGGCCGATCCAATGATGAGTGGACTAATCGTACGTATTCCATAAATAAATCGAAAAGAAAATATAAAAAAGATATCCATCTTATGGAGTAATTTGAATACCTTATCCCTGGCCTTCTCCAATTTTGGTACCCTCATTATTAGCCAGTCGCTACCTGTTTTGTATCCCAGGAAGAATAGTAGTTGATCAGCGAATATGGTCGTAAAAAAGGCTATGAAAAAAATCTTGTAGATTGAAAGGTATCCACCGGCAGCGAATGCACTCGCCGTCAGGAGAATCACTTCACCCTCGACGAGAGAACCAAGGAAAACAGCGATATATCCCCAGTCCTTCACGAATTCTGTTACTAAACCGGAATTAAACATCGTCTTAAATTATGATACTCTCCCGCGGCGCTTGCTTTTTCATATTCAAATCTGCTAGAACAGTTTCTCCTGATAGCGTGGTTTGACCTTTACAGACCTGCGGCGCTATCCCCACCGGAAGCCATACATCAAATCTACTGCCAAACCTAATTATTCCAAAAATTTCACCTTTCTTAACTTCCTGACCATCGTGAATGTCGCACACGATTCGCCGACCAATCATTCCTGCTATCTGTGAAAATGCGATTAATTGCTCTGGATTGCTGGCCACTTCCATTATAACGGTATTCTTCTCATTAAATACACTCGCCTTTTCTAATGCGGCGTTTAAAAAAGAGCCTGGACTGTATATTACGGTTTTTATCCTTCCGGACATCGGTAATCTATTAACGTGAACATCAAATATACTAAGAAATATGCTGATCTTATATCTCTTCTCTTCACCGAGACCCAATTCCATAGGAGGAGTTTCCAGATTGATCGCACTCACAGTGCCATCGGCCGGGCTGGTGATTAGCCAATCATCAGTTGGGATGGCCCTCTTGGGATTTCTAAAGAAGAAAATACAGAAGAATGTAATAATGGCGCAAATCCAAGCTAACGATGCAATGAATATAGAGAAAAATAAAGTAGCCGCCAGTGCAATGCCTATAAAACGGTATCCATCCCTATGAATAGAAAAATCAAACCCTGGTAGATTCATCCTGAATGACTCTGTCTAATCAAAATTACACAGATTCTAGCATATGAAATTTTGCTAATGCTACCCATTTGTTCGAAAAACGTATCACTGAGAGATCTATAACCCACCTTTCGTAACATTCAGAACCAGAACTTATGAAGGCTGATTGTGGAGAGTTTGGGAATGGTTATACTGGAGACACAAAAAAGGAATTGCCTCCGCCCATACTAGATTTCCATCAGCAATCTTGATATAACCTTTTGACATTTGTTGTATTTCGTAGTCGTTCTGTGAAAAAACTACTTACCTTAGTCTTGGTTTGCATTTTGTTATTCTCTTCTTGCACCAATTCTCCGGATCGAAAATTGCCGATGATCGTTGGGATTAGCGGGATTACTCTAACTGACACAGAAAGACTTTATCTAAATAAATACCATCCTGTCGGAGTGCTACTCTTCAAGAGGAATTGCGATAATGAAGCGCAGGTTAAATCTTTAGTGGCTCAGCTTAAGGGGTGCGGATGCCTGGTGATGATAGATTTAGAAGGCCGGATCGCTAATAGACTATCTCGCTTCTTCCAAATCTCCAAAAATCAGAGGGACTTCGAATTTTCAAAGCCTGAGGATGTGTATTCATACTTTTCAAGTATGGCACGATACGTAAAGAATCTCGGAATCGACACCATCCTAACGCCCGTCACCGATGTGTCCGAGGCATCAAATAGCGCCGGTGAAATCGGTGTTAGAAGTTTCTCGAATAACCCAGATAAGGTAGCTGTGCTGGCTTTTGAGGTTGTAGCAGCCCTACAAGATAACGGTATAACTCCGGTGATTAAGCATCTCCCAGGTCACGGAAAAGCCAAATTAGATAGTCATGAAGAATTGCCTATCGTGACCGAAAGTATTAGGGATGATATTCATGCAAACAGAAAGCTAATCAAGATGCTCAAGGCAACCGGTAGGAAAATACCGCCATGTATTGTGTCTCACATTGCATATCAGTCGTGCGGGGAAAGCTTGCCGGCAACTTTATCTCCACGGATGATATCGATCGTGAGGGAAACGATAGGAATAGGAGACGGTGTGATTCTATCGGATAGCATCTGCATGAAGGCCTTACAGAAATTTAGTAATGCAACCGAGATGGCATACCTAGCTGGTGTGGATGTCATTATATGCAGCCTTCCCATCGGAGAAATTGTCGAAAATCACACGTCGATCCTCAAGCGAATGGATCTCCCCATCGCGAAGTACAAATTACTTTCCACGGATTAACATACACTCATATATCCCTTCCATCTACAATCAGGGGGATGACTTGAGTGTATCATAAATTGCTTAATAAAAACGGTAGCAGAGCATAATAATTTAAAAGGAAGTAAATACCGAGAACTAGAGGCTATCCAATAGATACCTAAAATTCATCATTATCTATCCCTAAAGAATCAGAATCTCTTACCATAAAAAACACAGGAATCTCCGTAGCTTCTAACCGACTACGTAGCTTCCTGTATACCCGTTACTCTATGCGGCGTTTTGCATACTCTTCGGCATTTCGGTTACCCTCTTATTATCGACGAAGGCCTTATAGATAGCCGGAACCCACTTCGAAAAGATTTCTTGCAGGGTATAGGCGAACATCCGTGTCTCGTATTGTGTCGCCGGGTTTGTCCGGAGATGCAGGAAGTGCACCATATTGTGGATATCTATCCTACCTCCAAACTCAACGTATTGGCTGGCCGGATAAATGAGTTGCTCTATTTCTTTATTCTTCAATGATGAGCGAATAGATTTGGATTCATTATACGAGGTCGTCACGAAAGACTCGATTTTGCTCTGCGCCTCTTGGAGGGAGGATTGCGCCTTCTCCAATCTGGCCTGCGGTACGAAGAGATCCTCAATGAAGCTCCACTGATGAATTCCCATCGTCCTATGCCGTATCAGATGTCTGAAAATGAAGAATGGGACACGGGATTCGTAGAACAACGTCGGTAATTCAAACGGTGATCCATGACCGAGGCTAATCAAAAGCTGCAATAGGCTCTCAACTGTTTGGACTTCACTTGATTCCACGCCGAAAGACATACCCACGGCGTCGTACGGTGTATTCTCGGTCCCCGAATAGTCGGTAACCTTAATCCAACACTTATCACCGTCAAGAGGTGAGCCATCCTGATTAAAGACTATTTGCTTTCCCTCAAATAGTTTCTCTGCTTTTTCTGCATTCTTACGGTACGTTGTATTTTTCTTCGATTGTGAATAATTATCTAGGAATTGCTCCCATCCTTTTTCCGTTTGTGTCAGACTCCCATCCTTCAACAGACTGTAAATCTTTGGGAATCCAAGCTGGAAAATAATTTTCAGTTGAGTGATGGCGGGGATCATCAACGGATAATCGGAGTGATCATAAATCCGTATGAACTGTATCAGATTAAAGAGCGTTAATTTTGTGTAGAACTCAGTACTCTGGCTCGTCGGCAAAATACTGCGACTCAGTTCCTTGATGACTCCCAGGTCCACGAGTTCCTTATAATCATTATATCTGGCCTCATATTTATTGGAGATCGTTTCTGATAGGGAGGATATACTACTATCATCCGGGAACATATCCTGCAGAGTATTCTTCGTGATCTGAGCATTTGGAAGCTCGGCATACCTCGCTGAGAACTCATTGACGCTGGCCGATCCATTCAACATACACTGGACGGTACACGCGATCGGGAAATCCTTGCAGTGAAACAGGACGACAATCTTATCGAGATCAGAGCACCTCGGTAATGTATGGTTCAAATTTTTGTCTAACCACTGCTTTTGGTTACTCGAAGGAATGATGGAGTCTTCACTTCCAGCATAATCCACGAGGTTCACCTGCAGATCACGTTCACCGGGGAAAGATGGAGTCCCATCGGAAGATAACGTCTTTGGTGTTCCGTTTTTAAGCAAAAACTCTAGTCCCAAAGAACAGTGTCTTTTTGTTTCATGAAACTCAGGAGAGGTATGAAGTTTATTGCTCTGTTCAGTACCGTCAAAAAGATTCTTCATATCGAAAGTCCAAAAAAATTTAGGTCGGACTGCCACTTTCTCATTTTGAATGATCATTGTCAATGATCTTTATTCTAGGTATTAATGAACAGTTCTTCTAACTAACACTGTAAAATTCTTTACTAGAAATATGCATTATTGCTCACTACAATACCTTTAATTAAAAAGTCGAGAATCTTCAAATAAAGCTGGATAAAACGTAAAAAGCGTGTTATTTTGTGCTTTGTTGCTGAGTATGGAGAGTTAGAGACCGAGTATAATGAGGCGTGCCTTGTTTATTTGAGCGGTAAGTTGCCATCAAAAAGTATTGCTTACCACATCCTTAAGCTATTTTTCTTCGTTTTAATTATTTGTAATGCATATTCTGAAGTTTCAATTCAATCTCGTCGAGTTTCGTACGACTTAAGTACTGAAATAATCTGTGCGGCTGGGGATGTGGTGGTCATCCAGGAATACGACGATGGGAAATCACGGAAATTATATACCGATGAGATTGAATACAATAGAAAAACGGGGACCATCAAATTGCATGGGAAGGCCATCCTCGAAGAGCCCACTGGGGAGGTCATCGCTGCCACGACCGTCGTCCTTGATCCCGGGATGGAAAACGCGATCGCGAAAGCTCTGGTCATCATTCTGGATGATGCCGCGAAGGTGAAGGCCAAGACCGGCACCAAAGTTGGTTCCCTCTACACCTTCGAAGACGCGAGTTATTCGCCGTGCAATGAAACCCATTGCTCCGTGCCATTATGGGATCTCTTCGCCGATAAAGTTACGTATGATTCAAAGGGGAAGTCCTTTGTCTACCACAACGTACGGCTTCGTTTTAAAGGTCTCCCCATCATCTTCTCGCCCTACTTCAAGCATCCTGGATTCGGGGTTAGGAGGCAGACCGGGTTCCTGTCGCCGATTATACGTTCAAACAATGATATTGGACTATTCGTGGGGACACCCTATTTTATGGTCATCGATAAGAATCGGGATTTAAAGGTAACTCCATTCATAAATTTTAAGGGCAGAGGCCTGGCATCGAGTGAATATAGGCAGTCTCTAGCGAATGGCGATGTTAGTATATCGTCCAGCGTCCTGACGAAGGCCCGAGCGAATCAGCCCAATGTGAACGACCTCGATAAGAAGACACGCTGGCATTTCGACTCAGTCTTTAAATCGTTCAATCTAGACCAGAAGCGAGTGACGTTTCGATTGAATAGAGCCAGTGATGTCACCTACAAACTGAAATATCCGGTGGATGAGGGTAAGGATTCTGGATCATTATGGCGACGCCGGTGTAATGAATCCAGATTATCGTTCGAGTCGTTTGATGATCATTATTACGTCACGACTGAATCCCTCGTATACCAAACTCCAAACAAGGATACGGCTCCCATCATCCTTCCGCATGTAACGCTTTCACATAGGACGGATGATGTTCTGAATGGTACCGTAGAACTGGATAGTGATACAGTCTATCTCATCCGTAAAAATCCTAGAGAAAATCAAAAATCCTCTGACTTTTCGGATCATTTCTTTAGGACGACGAGTAAGGTCAATTGGAAGCGAAACGTCACTATCCATCACGTTTCCGTCGATTTTTCCAGTGGAGTAAGGGGCGATATTCTGCACGTCGGACAGCATGGAAACGATACGAAATGCACCGATAAGATTTATCCGACCATCGAGAATCAGGTCAGCGGGTTTATGCCGTTCATCAGTAATATCTCATCGTTGAACAGTACGTCGATATGGGGCCCGAGGATCACATTATCCAGCGTTGAATCGATCGGCAATCGCAAGGATGTATTCGTGAATGAAGATTCAATATTCCACAATATCGATGATCTTAGACTGCATCAGATAAATGGGTTCGGAGCCTTTAATAATGTAGAGGAAGGAGAGCATGTATCGGTCGGCATTGAAAACTCGATCTATAATGATCAAAGGAGGTATTTGAATTTTTTTATTGGGAGCTCTCAGAGTATTAGAGAGAAAAATAAAGTAAATAATCAGGAGGAAGGTAATTCCATCGTGGGACGCCTCGTTATAAAACCATGCGATAATGCTTCATTTAGAATGCGATTCGTCGGGCTGCCGATCATGGAGAAAGCCCGGATGTTTGAAACGGGCGTGAAACTTGATGCCGGATATGTCTCGGCGAATATTGGGTATGTATACGATACGCGTTCAAATGCCATCAGGGAAGGAAATATTTCGCAGATAGGATTTACGGTGTCCGTTAAACTGACCAAATACTGGAATATATCCGGCTCCAAGATAATCAATATAAATAAGAAACTTGGAGGCAGGAATCTGTTGAGTGGAATATTCGCGGAATATAAGGATGAATGCTTTGGCTTTGGAATCGGATTTCATAAATCCAATTTTAAGGATAAGGACATAAGGCCGAACGTCGGAATCGCCATAGTACTGACCTTCAAGAATCTGGGGAACATATCGAATCCCGTCCAGCATTATCTGTATAACTCAGAACTCGGGAATGTGGAATAGAGTAATTCCGAATAGTGAATAATACTTAGTGACAGAAACTGAGAAAAAAGAGCAATAGAGTTCTTCCGTAACTCTCCACACTCAGCTTCTTGGTGCGTCGATTCGGTGCTCGAATCCTCATGTACACTCAAGTACGCTGCGGTTCTGCGCTCCGTGTCTCCTTCCAATAATTCTGATTCTGAAGGTTACGAAAGAGCTCTAACGATTTGTTGATAGAAGATCAGAAGATTTACATCTAGCACTCAATTCGTCGTCAACTGCTTTGCTAACTCCTTCCATCGCTAAATCATACGGAAAAAACTCCTAAGATGATTATATCACGACTTATTAATGATACTTGGTATAATGAGCTCTAATGAACTGGAACACTTTAGCATCAGATTTTTTTAGAAAATTCAGAAAAATCTTCTGGAACATCGATACGGTATCGTTAACCAATCCCTAATTTCAAATTTTTCTAATTTACCGATGCCCATTCTGCTACCAAACATATTATAATACAATACGATGAGGATCGGTGGGATCTTAATTTATAGTGTCGCACTCGGAGATGTTTATACATGGGACTCGTTAGGTTTATTATTGGTGTTTGTAAGGCTGCCATATACGTCGTTGTTATTATTGGCGTTATAGAGGGATGGCATTACCTCAAGGGAATACATATCATCGATTTGGGAGGCGAGAAATCAAGTCATGTGCACGATCCAAAGACCAGCGAAAAATCTCAGAAAAACGCTAATTTTAGTGAAGGTGGAAAATCAGATTCAACTATCAAGGAACAAACCAATCAATCTAAAGATCACTCTTCACAAATTGCGATAAATTTTGAAAATGGATTTGCTTCTGTAGCGAAGAAGGCCATTCATTCCGTCGTCAGCATCTCGGTCCTGCAACTAATAGAAGATAATGATTCTAATCGTGGATTTCCAGATCTGTTTAGAGGCTCTCCTTTCGATGATTTCTTTAAGGATTTCTTTGATCTTCCGGAGAAGAAAAGAAAGCCACGGAAAGCGCAGGCTGTAGGATCTGGATTCATCGTGCAGGTCGATCAGGATTCTATGTATATCGTGACCAATAATCACGTCGTCGATAAGGCAAAGAAAATCATGATTTCGCTATCTGATAAAACGGAATTACCGGCGGAATTACACGCCGCAGATCCTCGTACAGATATCGCCGTCTTGGTCGTGAATCTTAAGGAGCTTAAAGACGTCAAGCTCGATAAAAAGAAATTCAAACCAATAACCTGGGGTGATTCTGATAAGATTTCTGAGGGACATTTTGTGGTTGCAATCGGCAATCCATTTGGTTTCGGAAATACGGTGACGAGTGGAATCATCTCCTCCAAAGGCAGGAATGTTCCGATCTCCAAGACTGCCCTTAATCTTATCGATGATTATATTCAACATAGTGCCCAGATTAACATGGGAAGTTCTGGAGGATGCTTATTAGACGTCTATGGAAGGGTAATCGGTATAAATAATGCAATCATAACTCCGAACGGTGGAAATATCGGTATTGGATTTGCTATCCCAGCCAACATCGCCAAGCTCACTGTTCGTCAGCTCATAAAGCACAAGAGAACCTTTAGGGGATGGCTCGGAGTCGAGGTGCAGAAGGTCGGTGCTCAACAGGCGGAGAGTATAGGTCTAGTACAGAAGGTCCTGGATAAATCAGAAATTTATGGAGTGTTCGTTGCGAAGCTCGTCAAGGGCGGACCAGCTGAGAAGGCTGGGATCAAGGTCGGAGATGTCATCATAGAATATAATGGTCAGAAAATTTCGAAGAAGTCTGGATTACAGACGTTGGTTGGAGAGACCCAGATCGGGAGTACGGTAAAACTTAAGATCTGGAGACCAAGCGATAAGGATGACGGAAAGTGGAAAGAGGTTGAACTTGAAGTAAAGGTTGGTGACTTTGAAAAGGCGATAAAGGATGGATCATTGGATTCCAAAGATGGCGACGTAAAGGAGTCAGATGCTGCGAAGTCAAGTGCTACCATAGATTCACTTAGTATCACTGTTCAATCGATTCCAGATAGATACAGAAAGGAGTTTCCACCAGAAGTTAGGATATACGTTAGCCAGACCGAAGATTCTGATGAGCTAGATTTTGCTGAATCAATATTTGCTCCAGGAGATGGAATTATTAGCGCTAATAATGTGCGCATAAGGAGCGTCGCACAGTTTGAAAAAATAATCAAAGATTTGGTGAAAAAGAAGGAGAGAAGACCTGTTCCATTCGTTATTATAAGGAAGAACTGCAGAATGATGCTTGCAACTACCCTGAATCTAAGTAAAGATAAGGTTGAGGATACAGATAAGAAAGATAAAGATAAAGATAAGGATAAGCCCAAGTCCAAGAAATAAATCAAAATTTCCATAATCGTTTTATTGGGTTTAGATTTGTATACTCGTTCTACTTTACAATCACATAAAATTAAGTGTAATGAATGCCTAAAATCCAGCGTTATTAAAATGCGTTTGGTAAGTAGAACGAGTATATTATACGGAGGAAGACAATGCAGGATTATGTTTCAGTTTATCTCAGTTATTTTGATGAGTGTTTGCCCTGATGTATAATTCTCTGTCGGTCGATCAGTTTGAGAGCCAAAACCCTTGTCACCAACCTCCAACATATCAAGAAGTTGATGGTCTATCGGTGGTGTGCAAGCTCACCTATGGACGACTACTACTACAAAGACCTCCATCAGGTGATTGAACAGCTGAACTTAACATCGCGTCTATATTCTCCGAGTGCTCCTTGAAGGCTTCTATAAGAACCGTCTCCGACCAGGAGATTTCTCTAGCGCCTATCAGCATGAGGGGAGCCACCTCGTTGAAGCAATACCCTCCGGCAGTCCTAAGAGATTGAACTAGGGTCAGTCCATCGGCCAGGTCTTTCCTTGTCTCACCGATCGCGTCCAGATTCCCGTATACGTTCCGGGAGAAGTCGGGCCACTCAAGCTCATCCCAGGACTTGGTGATCCCTTGCAGTATGGGTGAGGAATTTCCCGGCAATGGGGGCAAGCCACCATGACTCCGGAAGCCGTTCATCATCCAGACCCACCCTGGCTGCACTGCTTCCAGCGCTTGCCGGTACTTCGCCAGCAAGGTCCCTATTTGTTTGGCTCGGCCCGTCAGTTGAGGGGCGGCTGGATCCAAACCGTCTGTCCTTGCTTGACGCCATTGGATCGTGCTGGAGCGAAGCCCAACTGCTGCTGCGACCAGATTGTCGAGGGTCACTCCCAGACAAGCCGGGGGCCTAGCCGAATTCTTTCTCCAACTGTCGAAACCTTCTAGATTACCATCTCTCCACATATCTAGCCTTTGCTGTGAAGGCGCGGGGTTAGCGCTACCGTATTCGGATAGACGAGGGGAGCCTTCTTGTGGGCTCATCTGACTCTCGCTCGCCCATCTCCTGAATACTCTCAGGTCGGTATCTAAACTGTCAATCCACTTTAGGACGCTAGGACTGCTGCCGTCCGAGATGTATTCTCTCCATTGCGTCCGGAGGTCCGCTAGCGCCTTTCGTAACTGCTCCAGGGGATCTACCTGGAAGGGCTTGTCTCGATCATATGGGAGACTACCGGCTTTTTTGTAACTTTGGAGCTGTTCTGGATCGACTTGCTGTATCGAATGCGCTGCTGCGCAAATTGCTGTGAGCTTGTCTTCGATCTCTGGGGAAACTGTACTCGGCCTGCTCATATTGATTGCGATATCAGTTTCTGTGACAATTTCGCCTACCCTTCGGTTAATCTCCTCCGCAACTGCCCCCGGGTTCTTCTCGTTGATTGCTAACATCACTTGGGGAATTAGGTGCCTGGAACTGCCTCCATTGGGGTCCGTTAATTGGAGCTGGCCTTCTTGATATGGGTATTCGTATGTTTCTACCATACTTCCCCAATTCAGAGTCTGGACCCACGCTATGAAGACTGGGTCACTTGTATATCGGGCTGCTTGAGCGTATATACGCTTGAATATCTTATACTTCTCCAGGTCGGTGATGGAACCTGGACCCTGCAGCTGAATGGGATCGAGGGTTTTACACGATTGAAGACCTATGGCATCCATTGTCCAATGTGATTTGTTCACCACCCCTAGTGCTCCCATACTATAAATCGCCGTTTTTGCTAACGTTTCCCGGATGAATTTGTAGAGCATTTGACCAGCTGTGTAAACCTGCCCTTTTGTAATCTGCGAGGTAGGATCCGCTTGTACTACCAGAAAAGTTCCATCTTGTTGTACTCTGAATGCCCCTGCATACGTATCCGTTGGAATAGGACTACCTTGATTGACACATTTCCGGATGTCTTGTAGCAAGCTCCCCACTAAGGAATATGAGTAAACATCTTCTGCTAATTGTTCAGGAGCGTGTGTCCTCACATAATCCACATATTCAGCCCCGGAGCACGTTGGAATTACTACCGTTACTAAGACAACAATTTTGTATATATTTTTAAAGGACATCATGATGAATCATATTATCTTTATAACTGTCAGTATTATTCTCTTTTCTTTTAGGTTTGTCAATTTATAAATTTGGGACAGTGCTTAAATTCTTCATTTTAAGATTATGTTGTCCGGGAACATGCTTCTTCCGTAATCCTTCAGAATCATATTCTTGGTATTTCGAACAACTTCTTGTGTAATTCCGATTTTAAGAGATTCCAGCTATTTGCTTGTACCTCTCCTCGTATTCGCTAATGCCTTCCATAATTGCCTCCTCCGCCCAGTAGATTTCTCTTGCTCCCAGCAGAAGGAGAGGCCAGACATATTGCGCGCAAGTTCCCTCAGCACACCTCCCTGCTTGAATTGCCGCCTTGATTTCGTCCATCTTTTTTAAGTGTTGGCTAGGGAATCCGGAGGAACCGTGCGTGGAATTGTGATGTAGAGGAGTCCACTCCCTTTCCACTATAGCCCTGACACTCCCCAATGCCTCAGAAAAACTAGCTGACTCTTTGCCTCGACCCAACATGCCTTGTCCCAGCCACTCCCACGTTGGGAGGACTGCCAATATTGAGTTGCAATACTGTAAAATCAAATTATCTAATTCCTCTGCCTGTGCTTGGATCAGATCAAGGGGAATAGCCTCACTAAAGCTCCGTACTAAAGACCTGCGAGCTGCCAGCTTCTTCGTCCACAGAGAGGCCAGAACCAGCTGATCTAATTGCTGTTCTTGCTTCTCTGTTGCTGGGCTGGAGAGACTCCTCTGCGTATACAGTCCGTCCAGCCCACCCATCCTCCATTTCCGAATGGCCGCTTGGCCGGGAGACTGAAAGGGCCCTCCGTATGCCAGCGATTCTTTTACCTCCTCTACCGTGATGGATACCACCCCTTTCCGGTCTTCCAGGTGGTACACTTCTTCCCATACGTACCAAGATTGGTCTAATATGTCGCTGAGTTCATCGGCTGTTGTAGTGCTCTCCTGGGGACCGATCCGAACCTCAAGTTTTTCGAGTATAGAGATTATCTGGTGGAGCCACTTTGTAATATCCGACATCTCTGGCGTGTGCCAAATGGATCGACCAGCTCTATACAGTGGATCATCCTGGCCCGGGAGAGCGGAGGCCTTAGTCTGCATCTCGCGTAGGGTGACTGCCATCATGGAAGCTCTGGATGCAAGTTCTGTTGGAACGGATATCAGCGAACACTCCTCAACCAAATCCTGAATCCACCCGATAATAAGTTGCGCCACTGCTGGTGGATCCTCGTCGCTGAGGTCGGCGATCACGATTGGTAAAAGTTCTTTCGGACACATTTCTAGATGTTGACCGGCTATGACCAGAGTCCCTTTGTGGGTCATGCCCCTCGGTATTATTTCAAGTGCCTCAACTACATTGCTCCAGTTCAATGTCTGGACCCAATCAACCAACAAATATTCAGTTAAGTATTCTAGGGCTGGTTGATATATAGTGGAAAATAACTCTTGTTTTTGTTTATCCTGTGTTGCTGGGATCCCTGGGCACGTGGTATGGCGCTGGAGGATATCAATACTCGCACGCAGGTGAATTGTGACATTAACACGGGTCCAACATGATTTGTTCACCACTCCTAGCGCTCCCATACTATAAAGCACCATTCTTGCCAACGTTTCCCTCATGACTATGGTGAGCATTTGACCAGCTGTGCAAACAGCTCCTGGTGCAAGCTGCGAGGGAGGTTCCGCCCTTACTACCAGGAAATTTCCATCTATTTGGGCCCTGAATGCCGCTTCAAAGGTATCCATTTCAATGCGGCGCCCTCGGTTGACTTCTTCCTGGAGGTCTTGTATCAAACTACTCAGGAATGAAGGGGTGTAAACATTGTCTGTTAATTTGCTAGGATCGTGTATCCTCAGATAATCCACATACCCAGCTCCAAAGCACATCGGAATTACTGCCATGGAATATATGACAAACCTGAATGTACTCTTAAATGCCATAATGATGAATAATACTATTTTTATAATCGGCATTATTATCTTTTCTTTTAGTTTTGTCAATTTATAATTTTGTTATAGCGGGTAAATCCTTTGTTTTAGGCTGATTTGTCCGATGATATACATCTGCCGCAACTTTTTAGAGTTATATGCTTGGTATTTCGAACAGCTTCTTGTGTGATTCCGATTCGGAGATTTTACGTCTATTGCCTCGCAATTTGCCTAAATGCTATACTGTAACGGGATTCTTGCAGAGTTATTGTTTTGTGTGTTTACAGGTTTAGTTAGGGGTTTGTCGGTATTCTCCTTATTATTTTTATTGGTGGGATGTGATGATGATAAAGAGGAAGGTTCTCTCATCTTCGGAACTAGCGCTGATTACAGGCCATTCGAATATTATGTGGACGGTGAAATGGTTGGATTCGAGATTGATTTAGCTAAGGCCGTTGCCAAGAAACTAAATATGAAACCTGAGTTCAAGGATATGGCGTTCTCTTCGGTTCTCATTGAACTGCAGAATGGATCGATAGATGTCGTTGTTTCATCTATAAACCCATCCGAAGAACGGCGCAAAAATTATGATTTCACGACTGTATACCACAAATCTGGAATAGCATTGATATACAGGCGAAGTAATAATAAGATGAATATTTCGTCTGATTTGGCTGGTATGAAGATAGCATCCCAGCTGGGATCAGTTCCAGAGAAATGGATAAGGCAAAACAGGCCGAAGGTCAATATAGTATCGATTGACAATGTTGCCCAGGCCGTTGAATTTGTTAAGGCCGGTCACGTAGTTGGAATTGTGGTCGATACAACGGTGGCGGTATCGATCTGCGCCGATAATAAGGAACTTAAATACGCAATGATGGCCGAAGCTACCGACGACGAAGGTGGATGTGCCATGGCCGTGAAGAAGGGCTCTCCTCTGAAGCAACAAATTGATGATGTAATCCAAAAGATGCAGGATAGTGGTGAGCTGCAATCCATTAAGGGTAGGTGGGGTATCATCAGTGAATAGGATAATATCCGACTTCACATACATTGGATCCGGCGTTGCTCTGACACTAAAATTGCTTGGGGGAAGCGTTTTGATAGGCCTGATTCTGGGAACCGTTTTCGCTGTGACCAGATACTGCGGCATATGCAAGACGTTAGTAAGATGCATCGTATCCGTGATACGTGGAACGCCGATCGTCCTACAGCTTAGTATAGTATATTTTATAATCCCGCAAGTATTTGGATATAAACTTGATGTAATCTCGACGGGCATCATTGCGTTCGGCTTCAATAGTGCGGCATACGTATCGGAAATACTGCGTGCAGGAATAGAAAGCTTGCCAAAAGGACAATTTGAGGCGGCGCAATCTCTCAGCATCCCACGGTTCTACATGTGGCGGGACATAATCCTTCCACAGGTGTTGATGAACATATTCCCTGCCTTAATAAATGAGGTTGTAACCTTATTGAAGGAGACAGCGCTGATATCAACAATCGGTGGGATGGACATCATGCGGAGGTCGCAGATAATAGCTGCCGAACGATATGAATACTTTATCCCGTTATGCACGGCCGCTGGAGTATATTACATCCTCGTACTGACAATAGAATATATAGGACGAAAAGTAGAGGAACGGAAAATCGCGTGCTAAAAATTTGCAATATAAGTAAATCGTTCAATAAGGTAAATATACTGGATAATGTTAGCGTAACCATCGCTGAGGGAAGTATTTTTGGTCTGGCAGGTCCTTCAGGCAGTGGCAAATCCACGTTGCTACGTTGTATCCAAAGACTGGAATCTTCAGACAGTGGAGAGATCTGCTGTAACCACAAGGTAGCGTTTATGTTCCAGGATTTCCAACTATTCCCGCATATGACCGTATTACAGAACCTCATATATGCTCCAGCATTAAAGTCCACCGCCGAAGAGAAACAACTGTTTATATATAAGGCCAGAGAAATACTACGAGATCTCGGAATCGAAGAAAAGGCCTCTGTGTACCCTGGAACATTATCTGGAGGCCAAAAACAGAGGGTGGCTCTAGCGAGAAGCCTCATGATCGATCCGGATGTGTTACTGTGCGATGAGCCTACATCCGGCCTAGATATGGTGTCCATCATGGATGTCGTGGCTTTACTGCAGAAAGTGAACGAGCAGCTTGGTGTTACGATCGTGATAGCGTCCCATGATCTCGTTTTCTTAACAAAAGTAGCGGATAGAATTGCTTTAATAAAGAGCGGGAAAATTGCCGTTGATCTAAAGCCATCGCAATGTACCGATCCCGTAAAAGATCTAAAGGAATATTATTAGCCTCAGTTTCGTATAATCGGACGTCTTATATGAAACTGAGATTATAATACGTCCGATTGTATTCTTAAGCACTATTTGATATACTCCATCGATGTTTAATAATAGACAGGATTGATCATGGTAGTATTTTTTAGATTACTATCTCTAGTTGCTTATTCTATTCTATGTACGGCCATTTCTTATTTACATAGCTTAACGATCGATTTAATCTCAATGAAAAGTATCGGTGGAAGCATATGGATAAGCTACAATAAACCCAAGGATTTAATTGCATGTCTAATAGTATGTACCGCAATTTATTTATGGAGTGAGCGGATTAGCAACAAAAATCTTGATGAATTAAAGGCTAATCCTAATATCGGGATATTGAATTTAACTGTAATATACATTGCGACATTAATAGGATGTATATTCGTCATAATAAATTTGATTAGCTTGGTGGGAAATATAATCGATTTCAAAACAAAGGCCAAGATAATAAGGATACTGGCGGGAACATACATATCGAGCCTATTTCTGATGAACCCATTCCTCCAACTGCAGTCGATAAAAAATAATGCTAAGAACATGATATTAAACGCAAAAGTATTCAAGTGGATAGTAGTGATGACCACAGTCCTGACGTTCGTAGGCTTCATTTATTGTGTATATTCCATTGCTGTTCCTAAGATTCAACAGGATATAGAGTTTAATCACAATATCGATGAAGTAGCTCAGATCCTTTCTCAGGAGGATGAAGTCCATGAGGATCTCACGAAGGTTCTCGATAAAATGCAGCCCTACATAAAGTCTCTATTACAAACAGGGAAGATAAAGTATAAAAAATTGAATAAGAATGAATTTAGGCTCACGTGGAATTTTAAGTCAAATAAAAATGAATTTGATAAAATAAGACCGATAATATGGACGATCGGCACAAAAGATATAAAATTTTATGATTATGACTCATATAAAATGGGCCAAAGCGAGAAGGTATTCAAATTAGCGCATCTCAAAGGCAAATGAAAATTTTAGTGGTGGCGGGGGGGACTGGAGGCCACGTCTTCCCAGCACTGTGCGTCGCGAATAATCTCAGAGGAAGGGGCCACAATGTCGTTTTTGCTACAGACCATCGCGGGAATGCGTACCTCTCTGGGTTTAGTGGATTAAAAGTTGTTAGACCTCTTTCCAAACCTCCAGAATCAGATCTTATGAAAGGAGAGCCGGCGCGCAGAACCGGAGTGTACTTTGGTGTACATGAGGATTCGAGTACCGTATCGACGAAGCAGAAGACTGGTTGTGGAGAGTTCGGAGAGAGGTCTATCCTAAATATACGTACTTTCCCTAGACGGATACTATACCTATCTCTACTTTTCAACACAATTAAATGTTTTTGGAAATTGCTACGGGATCGCCCAGACTGCGTCGTGGGATTCGGTGGATACCCATCTGTTCCGTTCGCCCTGGCGGCCCAGCTCCTGTTCATCAAGACCATAATCCACGAGCAGAACGCCGTCATCGGTAAGGCGAACAAACTCCTCTCCTTCATGGCCCATAAAATCATAACGTCATTCCCTGATGTTCTGCCTCCTAAATGGAATGGGAAAAGTATATTGATCGGTAATCCAACTCGCTTCGAAAAGGAATACGGAATTCCTAGAGTAAGTAGACCTCTTTCAAAACCTTCAGAATCAGATCTTATGGAAGGAGAGACGGCACGCAGAACCGGAGTGTACTTGAGTGTACACCAAAGAGATGAATACAGGTATTTGAGTACTGGATTGACGAAGCAGAAGGCTGATTGTGGAAAGCTTGGGAAGTGGTCTAGTAAAACAGATGTCTTTACGATCCTAATATTCGGAGGTAGCCAGGGTGCTAGTATTTTCGCCGGTGTGATATCGGATACAATTTGTATATTATCTAGCGATACTAAATTGAAGGTATACCATCAGGCAAGGTCTGAAGACGTCGATAAAATACGGGAGAAATATAAAAATGCCAACTTAGATTACGAGGTTTCTTCGTTTTTTGAGAATATAAACATCCTTTATAAGCAATCTGATTTGGTTATCTCGAGATCCGGAGCTTCGAGTATTTTTGAGATCATAGGATTCATGGTCCCGGCAATCCTAATTCCATATAAAAAGTCAATCAATGGAGACCAATTGGCGAATGCAAGATTTCTGCAGAAGCATGATGCAACGATCGTTGTTGATGAAGATGAAATAACCGCTTATCAATTACTGATTACCATAAAAGATCTCATACAAAACCCTCAGCACCTCGAACGTATATCGCAGAATTTGGCCGGATTATATGTGAAGGATATTACGATAAAATGTGCCGATGCCATGCTTCATTAGGTTCCCTTTGTAACGTCCCATAATCAGAACTTATAAGAATGGCGTTAATAAAAAAACGATCTTATTCTATCGGTTCTTCCGCAATTTCGATTTCAGGCTGCTCTTCTTTACTGGCTGGCTCGTTTGTAGGTGACTCTAAGATATCTTTGATTTCTTCTTGGGTATCTCGTTGCGGTGATGCTTCACTATGATCTGGGCCTCCGTTGGATTCCTTTTTCTCCTTTCCGGGCCGCTGCTTCTCTTTCGGTTTTGAGCCAACAGAGCCAGAGAGTGCGGTCGTCTCTTCATTCTGGATTATATCTGCTGTACCACCATAATATTTCGTAACCAATACGGGCTCATTCGCCACGGCCGAAACGGAACTCGGCAACTCCGGCATCTTCCCTGGAACATCCGGAATCTTCAAGATAGTAACCGACGGATCACCCGGTTTCTTCGGCATCGATACCGTAACTCCGATAAATATCTTGGCTACCTTGGAGTCGCTCAAATGTATCTGAAAGCACAAAATACGTTGATTCGGAGATGTTCTATCGGAGCCCGCAGTTTCCGATTTATATTTTTGAAGGAATCTAATGATGGCCCAATTCCCTATGCACTGTATGATGGCAGTCGTTTCGTTCAGAGTCAAATCTGGATCGTTTTGATCATAAACGGGTTTTGGGGCTTGATCATCTCCGGTTGCCCACCTAAAGCTGGCCTCGATCGGTTCTCCGAAGTACCATATAGCGGTCTTATCGGGAGATATTGGCTCGATTTTGGCATCACCATTTGGCTTGAGTACTCTAACGACCAGGTAATCCGTGTTGGCCTCCTCCCTCTTATTGATCGTGAAATTGGCCTCTAAACTAATCTTGATGCCCTCATTATTATCCAATGAATCCCCGAAGAACTGCCGAATATCATGTATCTTCTTTAGGAACTCAAATGGGGCGGTCGCATCCCCACCGAGCTGGTGTATCTGATCTAGGATCTTCTCGGGGGTACCACCAAACTCATCATACATCTTGAAGAACTTTATGACGGCGTCGAGATCGGCATCATTCGCCGTCCTCTGTGATTTGGCATAATCACTGAATGGATACTTCCCATCTAGGTGCTTCGTGTAGTAATCTCTAAGGGAATTGTATCTCTCGATATTCCTCCGGCGTAGTAATACCTCAGCTCTCGAGAGGATACCCTTCTTAATTTCCTTCATCATTCCGATGAAGTAATCACCGGAACTGCCCCGAATATCCTTCAACGATATTTTGGATGTAATATTATCGAGGGTGTATTCATTGAGTGTTACCCTGATGAATCGTTCAATAAAAGAAATAGAATTCGATGGATTTTTCTTCTGTAAACTCCTGGCGTTCTCGACGATCCTTGTCCATTTCATCAATAGACTTTGATCCCCAAAGTTTGGATCATGAATAACTTCAGCGTTCAGGAAATCGACTATTGTTCCAGCAAAATCCAATGCCAATCTTTCGACAACACTTCGTTGGAGTTTTAGGTATAGCGTTAGCTCCTCTATGTCAGCCGCTGAGAATGCCAGTAAGCCGGCCCCAGCTTCTCCATCCCAGTATTTGAATGATAGGTCCTGTGGGCAAAACGGATTCTGTTTCTCCAGGAGACTATCGAGGTGCTTCAGGAGGGTATACGCGACATTATTCAAGACTCCCCTCAAATCCCCAAAAACAAATCCGAATTTATCATCTCTCAATACTTTAAGAAGACTCACAAATTTGGCGGCGACACCCTTGAGCTCGGCCACCTGTTTCTGCAGAATTTCTTCGGAGGTAATCTCCGATGTCATTCCAGACGGAGAATCAACGATACTCTGTGATTTGGCAATGAGGCCGTTGAGGACTGCCCCAAGATTGATCTTCGCCATAAGGAGGATACCTTCCTGCATGGCTTTCGGGAAATCCTTCAACGCGGACGTTGAAAACTTAATGAAACACTGGCCGATCTCATAGGCCCTCTGCACCATTTCATCGTCCCAGAAGATCATTTTCCCTTCCGGGACATCGGTTATGAGCCTGTAGTTCTCTGGGGGATCCATGAATGGTTCAGAGCAAAGGGACGTCAGGCATCTCTCCATGAGGTAAATACCACTGGATATGCCCTTCTGCGCATCATCTGATTTATCCTTCTTTTTCGTGAGATCGTTCTGTAGGGCACTGTTAAACTCGGCCATCTTGGCCTTGAGGTATCCAAAATTGACGGCCGTAATGTCCAGGAGCTTCTGAGCAACATCTTTACCGAATAGCGTTTCTACTCCATCTAAAAACAGATCAAATTCTTTATCGGGAGTAAAGACTTCGTTATCGAGCCATGTTTCACCTTCTTTCCCGAGCTCTCCACATACCCTCTGCAGATCATCTGCGAATCTGCGGATTGCCCTACAATCTGGTACCTTCTTGATCTGTTGGCGTGCAAGTTGATCGATAAAGCCATTCAGCATAGAGACGATGCTGTTTTTAGATTTAGATGTAAAGATGGTATCTAGATATGACTGAAACAACCCGATTAATACGTCATACGCGACCTGCCTATACGGCGTTAGATTGATGGGAGGGAACGGAGTATTCATCAGAATTCTTCGGAATTGTTGATAATTATCCAGGAATTCCTTTGGAAGAGAGCCGTGAAATGTGTAATCTATTAAATCATTCAGATCCTTTGGATCGGCAGAAGTCCTCAACGAATCGAAGCGCTTAATGTTCTTCTCCAATTCAACTAAGCCATATACGAATTCTTTCAGTGCGTTGTATTCCTTGCTATTACTCGGATTGAGTACTTCTGCTATGCTCGTCGATTTTACATCGGGCTTCATATTGAGGAGCATCTTTGCTCTCAGCAGGAGGTTCATATAGATCGTCCTGACGACAACTTTCTGGTACGATGCCTTCAGTGTTTCCTTGAGATTAGAATCGATACTCCCGAACCATGAGGCCGGCACAAATAGTGATGAAAACCGAGCGTTATTGATCTGCTGCATCATTGAGAGGAGGTGCGTCGTGCATTCCGCCAAAATTTCATTACCATTACTATCCAAATTCTTAAACGTTAGGTCACTAACGCTTTTGATGAGTGACGAGATCTTAAAGAGCGAGGGATAGAGCGTATCTTTACTTTGTCTCAATCGGTCTTTTGCACTGAATAATCCATAACTTCCTATAACGACAAATGCTGCCGTCGAAATTTTTGCTATAAAAATGGATTTATTGAATTGATGAATCTTCGACAGCATCGGTGTCGCCAACCCATCTTCTACAAATATTTTCTTCAATAAAAGATCTTCAAAGAAGAATATCTTTTCGGGGGCGAATTGTCCCTCCATAATCGAGGCCGTAGTATTGCCGGCTTCATTAATATCGGCATCCGGAGTGCCGACGATCGCCATCGCCTCCGTATCTTGATGCATACTATCGAATTGGAGGAGCGGGACCATCTTACTGTCGCCAGTAAAATAGAATCCTCGCAGATAAAATCTTTCTTCAACGGAAGATGATTTGAATATAGTATCTATATAGCAGCTTAATGATTCCCTTACCGTCAATAATTCACTGGGAAATACGAAGACGCCATCGCGAGTCGTCGTCACCGAGCTCTCAGAAAATATCTCCATCCTGATTTCGTTGAGCTCATTTTCTATCGATGAAAAGGCTTCGTCCAGAATCCTCGTTGAGAATATGGTATTGATAGAATATGGCGAAGACCATCCCAGCATATTCCCACGATTCCTGACCGGTATTTCTGAACAGAAACTCTGGAATCCGGGGACTATATCAGTCTTGGTAATTACCACATAGATAGGAAGCTTCATCCCCAAATAATTTTGAGCAAAATTAAGTTTCCTTGCAGTAAAAAGGGCCCTCTTCTTTATTTCCTCTAATGGGAGCTTGTGTTTTCCATACAGCTCATCGGCTGGGATCGTCAGGATCAATCCATTTACTGGCTTAGCTCCTCGATACCTGGAGAGCATATTGAGGATGATGCTCCAGCTTCGCTCATCTGCATGGAGGCCGTTCTTCGGGAGGAATACGTTCCCCTTAATATCTAGGACTACGCCGTTCTTCAGGAACCACCAGGTACATGCGGCTTCTCCCTCATCGTCGTCATATATTTCTTCGTGAGTAAATCCTTTGAGTAACGATGATTTACCTGAACCTTCAGTCCCAATCATCAAATACCATGGGAGCTTGTATTTATACCCAATCCCAAGTGTGGATTTTAGAAAATCCAAGGCCTTGAAGAAGGAGCGGACTATGCTGTTGACCCTGATGTATCCCCTCTTGATGAGGTGCTGATTCAGCCATTCTCCAAAGGGTGGCGGATGCACGGAATTCTCATCCGTTTCGGTTTTGTCTTTGTTTTCCTCATTTCGTATTGCAGACGGTGGAAGATCGACGACTTTCTTCGCCTTCATCTCCGCACGCTTCATGGAGATAAGGGTGAAGACCGTCACCAGCAGCATCGCGATGAATGCTACCGACAATACGACGGCTATCAGAACGGGGAGAGACTGCGGAGCCTCCCTGAACCATGCCGAAATGCCATCGAAAAAGCTCATACTAATGGCCCCTGCCTGGTTTGTTCTATAATACTCTTGAGAACATCGTCTATATCGCTCGTGATACTATACCAGACGCAGTATGAGATGATGATATAAAGGACAAACACCGATATAATGCACCACGACCAAAACTTCGCATCCGGTAAGTTGGAGTTATTATTTTCCGTAGAAGTGTATTCATAGCATGATTCTATTATGTGTTGGCGCCCAGGATAGAATAACCGTGAGGATTTACTGTGGAGCATCGAATAGAGCCTGTCTTTATACCAGGCGATATGCTCATTAGCAGAATCCATGTCTCTGTATCTGCCCTTAAATCCAAGGCTCAACGTCATGAGGTAAAGGAATGCCATCTCCTCCGTATGGAGATCGTAGTTATAAACGATCTCATCCAACATCTTGAAGAATTGATCCCCTGCTACCTCCGACTGGAAGAACTGCTTCTCCAAGAGAGAGAATCTCCAGTACTTCGCTCCATCCCATCTGAGATTAATGAAGATCTCGTCGGTGAGGACCGTCATGATGTATTTCACATCGGTAATCAGGTGATGAGGTAACCTCGATTTCGCATAGATCATATCCATCGAATTATTGATGACATCCATCAGGTTCTTCTGGATCGCAACTATTGCTCCCTCGACTTCATTCTGTTTCTTCGTAGATTCACCATCTGGCTCTTCGGTAGAATCGTTGTCTATATCGGGATCCTGTGAGAAATCATGTGAAAAGTATAGGCTTAGTGCGCGTTCCTTCTGGCGTAGTAACGCATAGTAAAATGCCTGGAATCCGTGGACGACTGCGCTCTCATTGGCCGCGAAACTCACCTATATTTCTCCTCCAGATTCTCGTGGAAGATAGAGGATGATTTCACATGGTCTCGAGGATGCAGTATCTCCCGGATTAAATATGTGGATATTCTGTTCGCCCTTAATGAATCGAGGATTTATGCTGACCTCAAACAGAAGGACTCCAACGCCCGGCAATATCCTAGATATCGTCTCCTGATTCAAGAGGCTTCTATCCGTTCCGGTTACCCTCTTCGTCCTCACGACCTCGAGTGCGAAATCGGAGACGATGATGGCATTCTTCATCCAGTCCTCGATATCCGCCGTGTTGGACGATTTATTCCCTCGAACCCCTATATAAAGCTTTCCCGATGAACACTTGGCGATGTCATTTAATCCTAGGTAATGATAGAAGAATCTATCTTTATTATTGAATCTGAGGACGGAGAATCCTCGTTCTATTACTGAGACATAGTGTTCTATAAGCTTTATTACTGGATACAGACAACCATCTATATCGCAATGGTTATACGGCTGCATTACGGGGGGTACCTCCGTTGGAATCAACACGGAAACACTCCCCAAAACCTCAGATAACTTTTGATATAATTCATATGGCCGGATTTCATTGCTATATACGAGGGCTTCGAACCCGGGGAGGATCGTCAGGATTTGCGCGAGGATGCTTTGAGTGTCTAGGGAGACCGTATCCGCCACGACATTCTTCAGCTTCTCGGCTAGGAATACTGCCTTTTCCCTGAGACTTTGAGCGAGGACTGAACACCGATTCCACAGTGGGAAATGCCGTTCTATAAAGAAACAGGATGGAGTCCAATTCCTAACACTGAAAACTCCGTCTATACGCACGACCTTGCATAGTGGGAAGCCGATACAATACTCCGGCATGGTATTCCCGATGTGCAGGAAAGTATTCGGGAATAACCTCGGAATCTTCACGCAATTCTCTTTGATATTATCATCGGCCACGGGCTCTCCCTCGATCGAGTAATATCTGGCGGGATTCCCCAGGACCGGAGACGTTTCATTCGTACTCTCAGCGATGACGAGCGATATGGTGGCCTCTGGATTATCCTCACTCATATGGGACGTAATATCTATTTCGATCGGATGTAGGCCTTTATGCAGCTCCGGAAAATAACTAAGAATAAGACCATCAGGAAAGACGGCCTCAATTTCATTGATTCGATACAGGCCATCCGTTAGGGAAACCTTATCGGTTCGTAGATGCCGGACGCCATAGTGATTCGAAGAGAGGAGACGTACCTGATTCGCCAGTACATGAAAATTACGTAAATCATTTTGCTGGAAATGGTGCTGAGAAAGGAGCATACCTTCATGCCAATTTATGCTGAGAGGAATCGGAGATATCTTCTCGAACTTTTTAGTCATTACATTCCCATCGCGATAAATCTTCGCTATCTGCGCACGCTAATTCTATTCAAAACTAAAGTAAATTCATATCCCTTTGTTTGTGCTTGGAAAGCAAATGATGTGTGCCTTCATATCTATTTCAACAGGATATTGTTGATTTTTTTATTTATCCTATCTTTATAGATTTTAATAAACATTGTTTTTATATTTTAACTCTTTTTTCATAAAATCTAAATATTATATCATTAGAGCCTAAGGATAAAAAGAGGCTTTTAAAAGTATTGAAGTTTGTATAATACAGGAGGATTATTATGAAGAAAGTATTACAATTAACATTACTGTGCGGGATGGGCTCCTCTTTCGCAGTTGGCACAGAAACGATTTACCCAATAGCAACTGGAGTTGCAGGAGCTGTATTAGGAGCAGAGGTAGGGTATCTCATGCCTCCTAAAATCCATGATATTGCTAAAAACTCTATGTTACCCACGGCTGTTGTGGAATACGGAGCACCTGCAGCAGCAGGAGCTGCCTTCGGTGTTGCAGTAGCAGCTAATCCGATTTTTGACAAATGTTTTAATAATGCGCCTTGGTCCCCTTGGCTCATCAGAGGTGGGCTGGTTGCAGCAAGTGCTGGATTGGGCGCAGTGACCCATATGACTGATAGTGCTATTGTGACGCCTGCCGTTTTCGCTCTTCTTGGCGGTGGAGCTGGAGTTGGATTATTCTCCAGATTTGCAAATGGGAAACAGGCTGCGGCTATCTGCGTTGCTGGCGCTGCCGCTCTGGGAGCCGGGATATTATATCGGGCTATGACGGGTGATGAAGAGGGAAACGACCCCAAAGGCGTTCTACAATCTACTAGACGGCTGGAGGCAGATCCAGATCAAGTGGACGCCGCTGATGAATGTGATCTAGAAGGAACGATCCAAGTCGGACTAGAAGATCAAGACGAAGTATTGCCAAGACCTCTTAAATCCTGTCGCCAAATGCCACAGGAACCACTGTCTGATGATGAATTAGAAGCAGCGGACGATCAGGAACCTGCAGATCTAGTTACTCAGGATGATGCTTGCCAAGACGCTAATGTGTTGAACTAGTAGGTCTGATGGGATTTGTCACCGTGATTAATCTCTTGGAAAGGAAGAACATCGTTTTTGATGTGCGAAGATAGATATCATCGATGCCGCCCTAACTAAGAAATCCTACTAAAGAAATAATATGATTATGTCCGAGGTGGCTTGTTTTAAAACCTTCAGAATCGGGGTTATTGGAAGGAAAGATGACACACAGAGAAACTGACTGTGAATATTCAAGAAAGAGATCTATTGTGATGTTAACCCTTATTGATCGAGTTTTTTAACAGACCTCTAATATATTCCGCCATAATCACCCCGATATTCCTGGGAAAAATCTTCTGAATGCAGATTTTTCTCATGACTCTACTATAGTTCAATAAATCTTAATTAACACACCGTTACTTCATGTATATTTTTGGAAATATTTGGTATCCTCTCGTTAGCAATGTTAGCTACTTCCGCCGGTGTACTAAGTGGGTAAATGGAGACTCTATACGGGGATAACGCTCCGTTCAGCCATCTCACTATATAGTTATGTCCATCAATTACCTCTTGCGGTGTGTCTACGGTTTGGACTACGAAATACGAAATTTCACATGCTTCAGGATCGAGGCCTTTGACAGATTTCCGTAGGATGTTTAAAATGGCGGACAAGTAATTTCCCACGCCGCACTTAGAGCGTTTATTCGGCAAAACATCGAGATGCTCCTGAAATTCTTTTTGAAGCCTTTGTCCTTCCGGTGTTATGGCTTTGTCGGTAACCGCAGAAATTACGTAGTCGATTCTGCTTCCAACATCACTTCCTACATCCGACGTGTAACGCTGTTCAGCAGCATAACTATCAAATACTGAATAACAAGAAAAAAGTAGTATTGATGACCTTATTAATATGTTTTTAAATGGACTAATATTACTCATAAACTGCCACTCCTTATTCTCTTTAAAGTTAAGAATGCCTTTCACAAAGTATTCGAAGCGATTCTTATCCTTGTTTTAAAGTATATCACAGTTAAAAAAAGTATAGCAAGCTAAATACTTATTTTTGGAAGTAGCGTCATATAACACACGAAACTATCCAAGCTACTACAAAATGAGTCAATGTAACAAATATCGCTAAATTTTCCAGATCTTTTTGTTTTTTGTATATCTATGATATTAAGCATCATAGTACAATTAGCAAGCTTTTCCATCGATCTGGTATATTAAACGATGTATTTAGATCTGCCTCAACATACGTGAACGTATCCACATATACTTGAAATTAATACTTCTGTAATGTTACCATTACGAAGTTACAATTATTACTGGATTCGTTATGATTGATAGCGGTGAATTAAGTAAAATTTGTGAGTTGGCAAAGCTCAAAATAGAAAAAACAGATAAAACGTCCTTCCTTAATAAGTTAAATTCGGTATTTGAATGGGTAAATCAATTAGCTCAAATAGATGTTTCGAATATAGATATCAATGTTACTGCTGATATCGATGGCACGCTAGAGCGTGATGATACACCATCGATAATGAATTCAAGAAAATCTTTGTTAAGTAACACGAAATTTCAGAAATTCGACATGTTCTACGTTCCAAAGATTGTTGAATAAGGAGGCTGTTTATGATTGTCATGATAGGTAATGAAAAGCATGAAGTCGATTCATCGGCCACCGCATTTGATTTGGTCGTTAAAGTAGGGCAGAAAAAACATGTTATTGCGGCCGAAATAAATGGAATACAATCGGATCTTTCGACTGATTTACAGGACGGTGACGTCGTACGGTTTATTACTTATTCAGATCCGGAAGGTCTGGCAATTCTTAGACACAGTATTGCTCACGTATTGGCCAAGGCAATTTTAGAAATTGATCCGAGCGTAAAATTAGCAATAGGCCCTTCGATAGAAAATGGCTTTTACTATGATATACAGACTAAAAGAACATTTTTAGCGGAAGACCTTGTAGAAATAGAGAATAAAATGCGTGATATTATTGATAGGAAATTAGTTTTTGAAAAATCTCGCGTGAAAAAAACGGAAGCAGTAGAGTTTTTTCAGAATATATACCAGGATTTTAAAGTCGAATTAGCGAGTGATATTCAGGATGAGGAAGTCAGTGTATATAAATTGGACAATTTCTTAGATCTGTGCCGTGGACCGCACGTCCCGAGCACGTCTTACATTCCGTCCGATTCTTTCAAACTGACTTCTCTCGCTGGTTCGTATTGGCGCGGCGATAGCACAAAGGCCGTACTGCAAAGAATTTACGGAACTGCGTTTAAAAATCGGCAAGAAATGTCGGCATATTTTACATTATTGGAAGAAGCTCAAGCTCGTGACCACAGAAAGCTTGGACAAGAACTTGGAATATTCCATATTGATGAACATGCCCCAGGACATGTATTCTGGTTAAAAAATGGGCTAATTTTATTCAACTTGATAAAAAATAAAATTGAAGAAACTGCATTAAAGTACGGTTATTTTTTCGTACAAACCCCTCAGTTATTGGACAAATCTCTTTGGGAAACATCAGGTCACTGGGAAAAGTTTAGAGAAAATATGTATATTGTACATGACGATAATGCCACTATGGCGATTAAGCCAATGAACTGTCCAGGACACGTAATAATATATAAGACTGGCACAGTTAAGAGTTATAGAGATCTGCCCGTAAGGATGGCTGAGTTTGGATTATGTCATAGAAATGAGCCGTCTGGAGCATTGCATGGGCTCATGAGACTTAGGGCTTTTATGCAGGATGATGGGCATATATTTTGTTCGCCAGATCAAATTGTATCGGAAACAAAAAGTTTTTGCCAAGCCTTACAGGAGATCTATACTGCTTTCGGATTTTCGGATATTAAAGTTAAATTCTCAGATCGTCCAAAAAAACGAGCAGGATCCGACGATGTCTGGGATATCGCTGAAAAATCATTAATAGCTGCAGCAGACGCGGCTGGCCTTATTTATACCGTCAATAGTGGTGAAGGAGCGTTCTATGGCCCAAAATTAGAATTTATTTTAAAGGACTGTTTAGGTCGTGAATGGCAATGCGGTACTTTACAGGTCGATTTTGTCTTGCCTGAAAGATTTGACATTTCCTATATCGACAAAAATGGTCAAAAATGTACTCCAGTGATGCTGCACAGAGCAATCATTGGTTCATTGGAGCGCTTTCTTGGAATTTTAATAGAGCATCATTCCGGGAAATTTCCATTTTGGCTTGCTCCTGTACAAATAGCTGTTACAAGCATTACAGATGCGTCCACTGAATATGCACGAAGCATTTATGAAGAACTGCAAAAAGCTGGCTTTAGAGTGATTTTAGATACGGAAAATGAAAAAGTAACTTATAAGGTTAGAACGCATTCTGTAAATAAAGTTCCATGCATAGCGGTTGTTGGTCAGCAGGAAAGGAGCAATAACACGATAAGCATTAGACTTCTTGGTTCTAACGAAAGTGAAATTATAGAGATTGATAATATGATTAAGTATTTCACAGCATTATCAACGGATTAATTATGAAAATCGGTGGTCTTTTAAAATTTTCTGCTTTAGATTACCCTGGCAAGTTATCATGTGTAGTTTTTTGCCAAGGGTGCTCCTTAAGATGCGTTTACTGCCACAATCCTGATTTTTTAGATCAGTCAAAAGATGGGGCCGTAAGTTTTGAGAAATTTATCGATTTTTTACGTGGACGCATAGGTTACCTTGATGCCGTTGTCTTTAGTGGTGGAGATCCGCTTTTGCAACATGATTTATTTGATTCTATTTTAACGGTAAAGGAAATCGGTTTTTTAATTGGTATACACACTTCCGGAGTTGCATTAGAGTCATTTGAACGTATTATTCCATTGATAAATTGGGTCGGCTTCGATGTTAAAACTGTTTTTCACAAGTATGATACTATTACCGGCGTACTAAATTCTGGACAAATTGCTGAGAAGAATTTATCGGTATTGCTGAATTCTAAAACGGATTATGAAGTTAGAACAACTTATGATTCTAGGGTTATTTCTTCAGACGATCTTATAGAGATAGCTCAAACATTGCATAAACTTGGAGTCAAAAAATGGATTATTCAAGAATGCGCAATTCATAAGGATAACGAGATCATGAAATTGCCACTACCGGATTACATTATTGTAGATGAATTATTAAGCATTATTCAAATTGAGTTGAGGCAGCGATGATTTTGTCTTATTTTATAAAAGGCAAGATGTTTCACGTGGAACATGGTAATTTTTCTAAGATATATGAAGTTTCTCAAGCTAACGAGTTAGCGGATAAAGTAGTAAAGTTTTTATCTGATTTGATACATCAAAAAAATATTAAGGATATCAGGAAAATTATTTTGCAATCTGGACCAATGTCTTTCACTTCTCTAAGAATCATTTATTCAATAACTAAAAGTATTTCTGTAATTAATAGAAATATCGAGATCGTTTCGGTGCCAAGTTTCTTAACATATCTAAGCATCGTATCAGCATATTCTAAAAATGGGATATTAGCAATTCCTACCATGCGTGGAGATTTTTTTACATGTCAATACAGAGGCAATATCTTATATGATGTTAAAGTACAATGTGTTGAAAATATGAAAGATCAATTATACATTGAAGATGATGAAATATTTGATGGAATAAATTTAGCCGTAAAGCAAAGAGAAATAATTAATACAAGATTATTTTACAAGAATTTAAAGAGCACGAATAATAATATTAAAATTATTTATGAAAGTTCGGCATATTAGAAAATTATTCATCGAAGATTTCTTTACGTTAAAAATGTTTCATGAAGAACACTTCTATTTTTATTCTATTTCAGATAAAGAATTTATTAGCTATCTCTCCAGCAAGGAATACTTTATTGCTGGCGCCATAAATTCTTTTCGCCTTGTCGGATACGTTATTTGTTTAATAGCCGTAGATGAAGCCGAAATAATATATTTATGTGTTCATCCAAATTATCGTCGTATCGGCATTGCTGCTCAAATCTTACAATATTTTATACAAAATACCTCTTTTTTAAAAAAACTACACTTAGAAGTGATAATACATAATGCTAATGCCATAAGCTTTTATAAAAAAGAAGGATTTATCATTACACATGTACGAAAAAATTATTCCAATGGTTGTGATGCTTATTCAATGATTAAATTATTATAGAGTAGCTTCCCCTAAATATTGACATTCTTAAAAAAGCATGATAGCCTATTTAATAGAACGTAACGTACACTTGGGGATAAAGTGTGCATCGAAACTTCTTAATAAATAAATATGTTCATGTATTGAAGACATGGAATAAAAAAGTTAATCTCGTACAGGCAGATAGCTTGAAACAAGTAATGGATCGGCATGTTAGAGATAGTGAGCAAATTTGTAGCTGCCTTGAAGATGATAGTAAAATTATTGATGTTGGAAGTGGGGCTGGGTTCCCTGGTGTTATTTTATCTATTTACGGATATCAAAATGTTGTTTTATGTGAAAATAATTATAAAAAAATAATGTTTTTAAATGATGTAAAACAGAAATTAGGGCTTAATTTTGAAATATTTGGTGATGATATTTACAATTTCCCAAAAGTTAAAGATGTTTTTTGTAAGATGCAGAATTCTGTGATGGTTTCAAGAGCGTTTGGTACATTAAGTGAGTTAATGAATATTATGAATAAGGTAGGAATTTCTCAGGCTGTATTTCATAAGAGCAGAAAATGCTTGCTTGAATTCAGCGAAGCTTCAAGATATTTTAAATTCCGCTTCCTGCTAAAGAGAAGTGTCACAAGTGATGAAGGGATTATTATATTGCTAAATAATGTTATAAAAGTATAATGGCGATTATTATATCAATTGCAAATCAAAAGGGAGGTGTCGGCAAGACTACTACTGCCGTAAATTTGGCAACTGCTTTTGCTGCTATTGGGAAGCGTGTTTTGTTAATAGATCTAGATCCTCAAAGTAACGCAACTACTGGATTAGGAATGTATTCAAAGGAGTTAAACACAAGTTATGATTTGCTTATTAGAAAGAAGACCTTATCTGAAGTCATTACACGAACAAAAATACCTGGACTTTCCTTAGTTCCTGCTAATTTAAATTTAGCCGGCGCTGAGATAGAATTGGTCCAAGTTAATGAACGAGAAAAAATTTTACATTGTGCCCTGAATCCATACAGAGAAATATTTGACTACGTCATAATAGATTCTCCCCCATCGATGGGAATTTTAAGTTTAAACGCTCTAGTCGCAGCTGACGGCGTACTAATTCCATTGCAATGCGAGTATTATGCGCTCGAAGGTCTGAGTTATTTATTAGGGTCAATTAGTCGAATCAAAGCTGTATATAATTCACAATTAAAGCTTTTTGGTATAATATTAACTATGTTCGATAAAAGGAACACATTGTGCCTGTCTGTTATGAATGATGTCAAAATTCATATGCCGGATTTTGTCTTTGACACTATCATTCCAAGGAATATTAAGATCTCTGAAGCGCCGTCTTATGGGAAACCTGTTCTTATACACGATGTTAAGAGCGTTGGAGCTTGCGCATACATGTTATTGGCGAGGGAATTTTTAACTAAAGAAAGGAGTGGAATATGGAACAAAAATTAGGAAGAGGATTATCAGCTCTTTTAGAAGAAAATGTAGCAAACACGACTCAAATAACACAGACTACTCTGTATAAATTGAAGATAGAATTAATTAAAGCAAATGCCAATCAACCACGGAAAGTTTTTGATGATGAAACAATAATTGAGCTGGCTGAATCTATTTCACAACATGGAATTTTACAACCAATAGTAGTAAGAAAAAAGATCGACATTTACGAGATAGTAACTGGCGAAAGACGTTGGCGTGCCGCGCAACTGGCTGGCTTAACTGAAGTGCCTGTACAAATTATTGAATGCGATGATGTGAAAGCGACGACATTAGCTTTAATAGAAAATATACAAAGAGCAAATTTGAATCCGATAGAGGAGGCAACAGCTTTATGCATGCTAATGGAGAGCTGTGGATGCAGGCAAGAAGATTTGGGGCTTATGATTGGTAAAAGCCGTAGTTATATTGCCAACTCCTTAAGGTTACTTAATTTGCCCAAAGAAGTGCAGGAACTCATTCAGTTAGGTAAACTATCTTCTGGGCATGGGAAATGTTTGCTTAGCGTGTCTAATCCTGCTGAATTAGCGGAAAAAGCTGTTGCTGACGGGTGGAGCGTTAGGCATTTGGAAGAGATTATCAAAGGCATGAAACAAATAATCTCAGAAAGAACGTTAACTGGAGCAGATGTACAGAGTAATTTTAAGCATGCCGCTTCAAATATGGAACAAGATCTGGAAGCTGTTGATATAGCTCTTAGAATTGAAGCAGCATTAAATTTACAAGCAAGATTAAAAATCACCCAACAGGGAGGGATGATAACGTTGTTCTGTAAATCATATGAAGAATTAGAAACGTTAGTGGAGAAACTTATATCGTTAGGCGCGCCTGCTCCAAATTCTCAAGAATAATGTTCTACGTGAAACATATGCACTCTAATGATGAGTTGTTAATGTGAATCATTCTCAGATGAGTTGTATCTGCTGAAAAAAGAGATAGCCTGGTACTGCCCTTTAGAACGAGAATAAATAATAAAAACTAACGTTGTAGTAATTACTATAAATATAGTAGCAAAAACGTTAATTATTGGTGTGATGCCTATTTTAATATTAGAAAAAATGGTAATTGGCAAAGTAGATGATCCGGGCCCAGTTAAAAAACTTGCAATAACCAAATCATCAAAAGACAACATAAATGCCAAAATCCACCCTGACATTATAGACTTCCAAATGAGAGGAACTTTAATATGAAAAAAAATGTATATGGATTTCGCTCCAAGATTGATCGCAGTTTCTTCCATTGCTTTATCGAGCGAATTTAATCTTGATAACACGGTCGTATGAACATACGCTACTGATGCTACAGCATGCCCCACAGCTATGGTGAGTATGCCACGTTCTTTTGGCCATCCAAATATATTTGCTGCAGTTATAAATAACATTAGGATTGAAAGGCCTATTATGATTTCTGGCATGATAATTGGAAGTAAAATCATCTTCTTCAACAAATTATATCCAACATACTTTTCTTTCGTTGTATTTGTAGTTGCGGCAGCAGCTAAAGTGCCCAAAATTGCTGCTCCGGTAGCTGCAATACTTGCTACTTCAATACTTGTAAACATCGCTGCCAGTAAATTCTCATCTTTAAAAAATGCATTGAACCATCTGAAAGAAAAATGAGTCCAAATTCCCGAAATTTCAGAATCGCTAAATGAAAAAAGTATTGTAAATATCAAGGGAAGGTATAAGAAAGCGTACCCGAAAATTAAACTAATTAATGTCGGCTTAGATAAGCTTTTCATTTTGTCTCTCCTTTATTTGTATCTGTAAATTGAGCAAACATTTTGTATTGAGTCCAAGATTTTATTAAGCTTTTTGCGTTCTCCATACCAAAGCGGGTTAAAATTAAATTATTTAAAACACCCGGATCAGATGGACATATTTCTTTTTTTGAAGTTATTTCTGGATTAATCAAATATAGACCACCAGGTAAATTGACCAAAATCCCAGAATGGTTTGTGATTCTGGCGGCTATATCTGGCCTCAATAAGAAATTTATTAGTTTATGAGCATTGAGTATATTTAGCGCTTTCCTGGGGATACATGCGCAGTCTATCCATAAAAGACCATTATTTTTTGGCAATCTAAATTGAATAACTTTCTTGACGAACTTGGCGGCTCGCATTGCTTTCAAAGCATTATCAGATGTTCCTATGGCTATGCATATGTCTCCAGACAAAAGGTCAGAAATCATCGTTGTAGACGAAAATTTAGTAATATATGGCCTAACTTTTGCTAAGAAATGAAAGCATGCAGCTGTGTCTGCAATAAAATTGTCGTTGTGATTTAGTTGAAGAAATACTTTTGTTTGAGGAATAATATCAATATATTCTTCCGGAAAACTTACGCCATAGGGGAATAATTTAGATACCTTCGATGGATTAAACAGAATTTCGTACGAATCTATTGTTTCACTAGGCAGCAATTTGGATATCACTTCTTCATTATATGCAATTCCTATGGTTCCCCAAAATAGTGGAATCAAAAACTGAGTATCCCCACCGTTTTCTTTGAATTTTGACGTAATTATGCCGTCCACGTTTTTTATATTCGGAATTAATTTATGATTTAATTTGGCATATAGCTTCATTGATAATTGTCTCGCGGCATACGGAAGGAAAGACGGGAATACGACGTCATATCCACTATTTGCAGCTAGCAATTTTGCTTCAAGAGCTTCATTGCTGTCATAAAAATCATATCTAACTTTAATTCCAGTTTCTTTCTCAAAATCATCAAAAACTTCTCTTGGAATGACGCCATACCATCCGCATACATTTACTACATTTACAGAAGTATTTTCGCTTCTATACCAGCGTAAAACAATAATAAGGAAAGCGGCAAATAACGAGTAAGTAATAAACTTCTTGCTCATTTTTTTATACTTCTATTTGTATGTAGATCAGCAATGCGCTGTAACATTTTTTCAAAAACTAACGCCATAACAGTTACGATCACAATGCACGTCCAAGTATATATCATGGGATTCTTATTCGCTATATCTGAAAGTAAGGATTGATGTAAGGCGTGTGATTTCATAATGATGCGTGGGAACGAATCATATAATATCTTGAATATTTGTCTGCCGGCCATTAAAAAAATTACCATAGAGGCCATGATATTTATGTAGCAACGCCGTATGCTATACGTCAGTTTTACACCTAACCACGATCCTATCGCGGTGCCGGCGAAGAGAATTATGATGAATGCGAGGTCGCAACAGTATCCGCCACACGCGTATATAATGGCTACGATGCCAGTAATGACGCATCCAGCGAGGGCGGTTGTGCCATTTACAACTGGACTAATCCTGCCGATTAGATATGTTATGATAGGAGCCATGAGCAGATTATCGCCTCCACCCAATGCGGATACTAGCACTCCAGCTAAAAATCCAACAAAAATCGGGATTAAAATACTCATTTCCGTCCTCGATCTCACGAATATTTTATGAAAAGGGAGGTACAACATCCATCTTCGCATCATAATCCCAGATGAATACTTTTTCCCGCCTCCTTTGGCCCACTCTTTGATGCTCTGCACGCACAACGTACTTCCGAGTACGATTAAAACTACAGAATATATATATACGAACGTATTCAACGTGCTATCTGTGGACACATTCTTTTGCATCACGACGATCCATTCGCAAGTAGCTCCAAGACAACCTCCGATGAGGATATATGATGCTAGGTGAAAATCAACGTCTTGTTTGCGTTTAAACATTAAAAAGTTCGTCATATTAAACCCGACGGCATGACAGAGTTGGTTAGCTAATGCCCAGAATGGATGAATACCGAACTCCATCAAAATTGGAGTGATAACAATACCGCTTCCAACACCTAAAAACCCAGATAAAAACCCGCCAAATAATCCTGTAGAAAAAATGAGAAATGGATCAAAGAAAGATCCTATAACCGGGAAAAACAGTTTAATCATTTAATTCCAGTCCAGTTTTTTTAACAAACCTTACCATAATGATCTGTGAAAGCAGCTGGAGGATACCACAATTTCATGTAGAACTGCCTCACGAAAATTAGCTTCGTTCAAATCAACTCGGACCTCCAATATGAGGTATGTCAAAAAGTGGTAAACATGTTATTGATAACATAGTTCATAGTTAATGCATTATAATTGTGTTAAATGTGATATTTGCGGTAACTCTATGAGAGTTAATCTTAGATTCATTTCATTTATTAATGGGGTTATCCTTTGTGGATTAGCAATATCAATGTCAATTCCGGTATGTTTTGACATTCTGTTTTGTAATGGTCAATGCTTTGGAGTTTTCATACCATCCGTATTGTTTTGCCTTTTTATTGGGATTTCAACAATATTAGCCTGTCGAGACACATCTGAGCAGTTAAAGCTGACACAAAATGATTCCTACCTTTTGGTGGTTTCTATATGGGTTATTGCATCCGTTTTCAGTGCGTTCCCCTTCTATTTCTATCATGGAACTGAATCTACATTTATACAGGCGCTTTTCGAATCAACTTCGGGACTAACGACTACGGGGGTTACGATATACTCAGATGTAGAATCACTTCCGTTACCAATCCATCTTTGGAGATTTATTTTGCATTTCATGGGCGGAATCGGCGTCGTTGCTATTGGGATTATAGCACTTCCAATGATGCGTGTCGGTGGGATGCAATTATTCACCATAGAAAACTCGGATAAATCTAACAAAATATTCCCCAGGACTTCACATGTCGCATGGACTTTTGCATGTATATATTTCATTACCACGATTCTCTTTGCCCTAATTTTACGGACGAGTGGAATGGCTCCATTTGATGCTCTCTGTCATAGTATCTCTGCAATTTCAACCGGTGGATTCTCAACAAAAAACGCAGGTATTGCTGGATTTAGCTATTCTGGCATTTCTTTTATTTTGGCCATCGAAATGCTGCTGGGAGGCTTATCATTCACGGAAATTATTAGATGTTTCAAGTATGGGCCAAGATCTTTCTTGAAAAATCAGCAGACTTCTTGCTATATAAAAATTATATTGATATCCATAACGTGCCCAATAGCAATTGGATTTTTTACGAGCCATGCATCGTTATCAATAGAAGCGATTGCGAAGCATGTTTTTAATACAATATCCTCTATCTCGACTACCGGATTTAATAATCATGGGCAATACATTAATTCCAATATATTATTTTTCTTACTGGCTCTGATTGGCGGATGCTCTGGATCCACTACGGGTGGTATCAAGGTATTTCGATTGCAGGTATTGTATAGCATCTTGAAGAACCAAATTACTCAACAGCATAATACAACTCAGCGCATGTCCATGAAATATCAAGGAAGGATTATCGATGAAAGCCTTATAATGTCAGTCATCACGTATTTCGTATTACTATCTGCACTCTTTCTTCTAAGCGTCGTGTTACTACATGTTTTTACAGAGATGAATATATCAAATATATGTCATATCGTTCTATCTCACATGTTTAATATTGGATACATTCCCGAAGTATCATCCATTAAATGGGTCGCAAAGATAGTATTGATAACAGACATGATAGCCGGCAGATTGGAAATTATGCCCATAGTGATGCTGATTGGTTATCTGCGTTTTAGGCGATGATGTATGTTATTATATTTCCACTTCTTGCTACAATGTGCCTTTCCTGTACCACATTAACACCTGCTTTTTCTCTTGCCAATCCCAAGATATAAATTGCATCTGAAGTTTCCAGTAAACGCTGGTCTAGATGGTGTGGGACCAGGTTCTGGTTCTACCACCGGAGGCTCTTCCTCTTCTACAGGAAGGTCTGGCTCTACCACCGGTGGATCTGGCTCTGCAGGAGGTTCTGGCTCTACCACTGGCGGCTCTGGCTCTGCAGGAGGTTCTGGTTCTACCACCGGAGGCTCTTCCTCTTCTACAGGAGGTTCTGGTTCTACCACTGGTGGATCTGGCTCGGCAGGGGGTTCTGGCTCTACAATATACTCTAGAGACTCCACCTTCATATAATAATCATAATACTTTTGCATGGTCCATTTTGGGAACGGACATTTGTATGAACCTATACTGCTTCCTTCCAGTTTCATCCCGTTAACGTCATAATAATATGGATTGGTATTTGGCCCATAATTTAGTACCGTTAATTTGGAGAATTGCGCTATTTTGCAATCAATTATAGTAAATGTATCTGGATCATCGTCAACAAAACTTAAGTATTGTTCTTTACTGGGCAAAGATGGAACCAGTGCATCATATATGATCCACAAGTTATGCCTTGGCTTACCTATTTTTTTTTTATACTGATAAAATGTCTCATCAAAAGTTTGATTAGGAGTTTTCATATCTCTTAATTCTTGAAAAAAATTGCGCTCCCTCATTAAATTTAGATTTGCAACCATACATCCAGTTATATAGCGTTGCTGCATTACGGATTCAGTTTCTGTTGGGTAATCGCCATTCGTTGATAGGATACATTGAACAGAAGCTTCGCTGGCCTTCCATAATTTTCCAATGTCGTTAATGACTACGGTGTTTCCACTAAGGAATATAACCCTTGAAACTTCAAATGAATCTAAGAGGAGAGATAAAAAATATTTGAGATCTTCTATATTATCCCCTACATCATGACCAATTTCAGCGAGTTTACTCAAACTTGGTACGTTCGTTATATCCCAGTTACTGAACCTTCGTGGTTGTGCCAATGCGTCAATTTGTTCATAAATTTCAGTAAAATTCAGTCGCTGATCACTGAATGGATCTATAATGTAGAAATGTAAATTATCAGTACATAATTCATCATTATAATTTCTTAATATTGATATAAGAGATGTAAAAATACCTCTCGGATTAGAGTTATCTATAATATATGCAAAATTTACATCATTCGTGGAGGCAGTACGCACATCAAATAACATCAGAATAAATAATATTAAAAAACGAATAAAATGTAATTTCATTAATGGTAATATACATTAAATTACTAATTTACTAATTCAATATACTTATTAAATATTAATTATTTCTTAATGAAAATACTTTTTTACAATAGATATACTTAGTGCCCCAAATATATAATTCTCCTCCATCATCCTGACTATACCTAACTATATTAGATCCTTTCTTAGAATTTTTTATGAGGTACCACTGGATCCAGGTTCTTGCTTTCTCTCGTGGGGACCTGTTACACTGAACCATATCGGGAGACGCTTTTGGTATTAATCCACGGATGAGCATCGATAAGAACAAGGCATTGGACGCCGCCTTATCTCAGATAGAAAAGATTTTCGGGCGTGGTTCCGTCATGAAGCTGGGCCAACGAGAAGTCATCGAGATTGAGTCCATTCCAACGGGGTCGATCGGGCTGGACATAGCCCTCGGGATCGGTGGATTCCCTAAGGGCAGAATAATCGAGGTATACGGGCCAGAGTCCTCAGGGAAGACGACGTTGGCGCTCCATGTCGTAGCCAATGCCCAGAAAAACGGTGGGAATTGCGCGTTTATAGACGCCGAGCATGCTCTAGATCCAGTCTATGCCAAGAAGCTCCACATCGATATAAATAATCTTATCATTTCACAACCAGATACTGGGGAACAGGCCCTGGAAATAGCCGATACCCTGGTCCGGAGTGGCGCCATCGATGTATTGGTCGTCGATAGCGTCGCGGCCCTAGTTCCAAAGGCTGAGCTCGAGGGAGATATGGGTGATTCTCATATGGGGCTCCAGGCGCGCCTCATGAGCCAGGCCCTCAGGAAGTTGACGGGATCTATTTCGAGGACCAATTGCATGGTCATTTTCATCAATCAAATTCGCCAGAAGATAGGGGTCATGTTCGGGAACCCCGAGACTACGACCGGTGGGAACGCCCTCAAATTCTACGCCTCCGTCCGCATCGATATAAGGCGAATCGGATCGATCAAAGATAGGGATGATGTGGTCGGTAATCAAACGCGAGTAAAGGTCGTGAAGAACAAGTTGGCTCCTCCGTTTAAGGTCGTGGAATTTGATATCATGTATGGAGAAGGTGTATCGAAGACCGGTGAGCTGATAGATCTCGGCGTCAGGGCAGGGATCATCGAAAAGTCTGGCTCATGGTATTCTTACAAGTCCTCCAAACTTGGGCAAGGTAAGGAGGCGGCGCGGACTTTCCTCAAAGAGAATCCGGAGATAGCCAATGAGATTGAGGCCGCCATTAGGGCAGATTCTGGAGCCGTTGCCGATACAATGATCGGAGAAGAAATAGTGATGGAGGCCAATGACGAAGTCATCGAAACAACGCCGACAGAGTAGCCCTCATACACCAACTGAGAACGCTACCAATTCTCAAGAGAAGGTCGCGGTCATAGCAGGCGGTGGGGATCTCCCCATGAGGATTTGCTCGAAGTTGGATGAGTTACACAGGGATTACGTATGTGTTTCGATCGCTGGGTTCGGACCACAGGAGCATCAGCAGTTTAATATCGGCGAAATCGGACAGATTCTACGGTTTATTAAGGAGGCCCAAGCTAAGAGTATCCTATTCTGCGGACACGTTAAACGTCCGAGTTTCTTTTCTTTGAAACTAGATAGTGTCGGGAAGAAGTGGCTGGCAAGCCTGGGGATTAAGTCATTTCTTGGAGACGATGCCCTCCTACGAGGAATCAAGAAGCTGATCCTTAGGGAAGGGTTTCAGGTGATCAGCCCACACAGTATCATGAATACGTTACTAACTCCACGTGGAGTCCTCACGAACCATCGACCAACAGATCTGGATCTTCAAGATATAGCTCGTGGAATCTTCGTTCTAAACACGCTGGCGAAAACCGATGTAGGACAGGCCGTGATCGTTCAGGAAGGAGTGATCCTGGGGATCGAGGCCGCCGAGGGAACGTCCAGGCTTGTAAACAGGTGTAAGGACTTAAAACTGAATGAGCAGGGAGGAGTCCTGGTCAAGACCGCCAAAACAGGCCAGGACACTTCGATGGATCTCCCAACTGTGGGTCCACAGACCATCATCCAAGCAGCTGAATGTTCCTTGTCCGGTATCGCCCTGGGATCGGATAACTCGCAGATCATCGACTATGATGAAACCATATCGCTGGCCAATGCAAAAGGGATTTTCGTGATAGGAATTTGAGTTATTCTGAAAATATAATATGGTTGATACCGGAATACTGATGAATATATAATTTCCATCAAGATAATCAAAATAACTAAGAAGAAACAGAATATGACAAGAGGACTATTCAAAATGAGAAAAGTAGTTGCAGGGTTACTAATCGCGATGATATTCGCAAATAATCCATCGAATGCAACGGCCGAGATGTCGCACGATGTATCTGTAGACGGCCTCCAAAAGGAATTGAACGATAACTCTGTTACGCAGATAGGAACTCACATGAGTCAACTGGTCCATTACATTATTCAATCTCCGAACCGCCTGTACGATCTGGACGAGTATGCTACTCGCAGTGGGCCAGGCCCGCGCATCATAGCAAAAGCGCTGAAAATAGTGAAAGCGCTCAATAAGTTAGATATACCCAGATACAACTACAATCAAACCGATCCAGAATTTATCGCTGTAGTGGGAGCCCAATTAGGTGAAATATGGAATGTTCCAGATGGCCTTCAACTCAGTGAAACTATAGTCGGATGGATCAATATACTCCACGATTCTCTACACGTTTTTTCAACAACAGATGAAGATTTTGTAGAAAATATAGGCAAAAACTTCGAGGGCGAAGATCTACTTGCAGCATCTTTGAAAGAATTAAACATGAATCCACTAATATTCGCGGATGATCTGTTGTATTTACAACTAATACAATATTACGGTTATTAATTATAAATCCGGTACTTTTTACGTCTTCTGGAGGTTTACTATGGAAGAGCCAGTGTATGCCACTCATAGATCTCTTCGAAAAATTTGTAGAGTATCATTGTCAAAAGAATCTGTCAAAATGATGTATAATTTTTAATGAGGGGAGATTTTTGATCATATGGTTATCGCAATGAAGAAAGTCAGTTTCATTTTTTATATACTCGGCATGTGCCTGGCCCAATATCCAGCCGATGGAACCGAGGCTTTTCGCATCGGTTTTACTATCAATGGAGATTCGTCGTGTGGGATACCAATTCTTATCTCAGCTCTTCCAGAGATTAACAAACATACTATAATTATTGCTCAGAATTGTATCAACATGGGAACCGACATTCCTTGGATTTCAATCACAGTCCCTAGAGGGTCTGACCCTCGGTGCTGGTTCGTTGGAGACGGAAACATTCCTCCGATAACTTGCTTGGATCAAGACGCAATTTTATTTCTGCAGGAAGGGACTCCTCTATACTTTATCAAGGATTGTTTCGGTAAGCATGGCCGATGGGGACGTGCGAAAGTTGATATGGACCTGTCTGCAGGTTTCTTGAATATTACTACCAGTTTTATAAACCCCAGTAATACATCCCACATCTAATCTATAACATGTTCCGTAAATACTATGGAACATTTCCATTGTTCTGCAGAAAATATGTTTGCAAGAGATCTGGTGAAAGACGTAACCAACGCCGACACGCAAGAATTGATTGATTGGCGGAGAAGCTGTAGAATGTGCCATTGGTGTTTGTAAAGAGAGATGTAGTTGATGTATGTATCATCGGAGGTGCACAGCACATTTGCTGGGATACAATCCTGTCATGATCTATAGTAAATGCTAAAATATATTGCGTATTGAGGAATGATGTTTTTTGTTTTATTGTTACTTATAGTAGTAATATATATAGGATTAGCGCGTTATACCTCACCCTTCTTAAAAGGACTCAGCATAATTGCGATCCCTTTTATTAAGATATATATTAATAGGATGATTGCTAAGGGGTTGGAAAATTCGGCGAGGAAGGATGAAAGATTCGGCATTCCTTCCAGCTTTCGCCCATTTGGGAAGTTAATTTGGGTCCACGCAGCAAGCATCGGGGAAGTTTTATCGATTATTCCATTTATTGAGGAATTCAGAAGAATCAATAAAGATGTGTCGATTCTCCTCACTACGATGACTTTAACAGCCGCAGATACCGCTCAAAAAAGGTTAATGGGTACTGTAATACATCAACTTATGCCATTCGACGTTTATCCTTGGGTTAGAAGATTCATTAAGTTCTGGAGACCAGATGCAGTTTTCTTTGTAGAATCAGAGCTTTGGCCAAATACCCTGTATTACCTATTTGAGAACGAAGTTACTACCTATCTATTAAATGCCAGAATCTCCGACAAAACGCTTAAGAGATTATATTTCATCAAGAAGTTCTTTCATGTTCTGCCGTTTAGTGCGTTCCAGAGTGTGTTCGTATCTTCTAGATCCATAATACAGCACGTCAAAGAATTAGGCTCTAGAGATACGGTATTTAACCCGAATATTAAGACTATTTCACCTAAATTATCGACCGATAAAGGATCTATAGAAAAGCTTAGGTCGAAGATTAAAGAGAGAAAAGTTTGGATAGCGGTGAGTACACACGAGGGAGAGGAGGAGATCGTCCTCACTACCCATAAGAAACTCAAGGAGAAATACGAAGATGTGCTGACTGTGATTGCCGTTAGACACCCAGATCGTGCTGATAAAGTTCAGGACCTATGTAAATCGATGAGTATTTCCTCGGTGCGTCATACTAATGCGTTTGGTGATGATCGAGTATTGCAAGAGGATGTGTATATTATAGATCAGATTGGATGCCTCGGGAATTTTTTTGAGGTAATAAATACGGTCTTGATGTGCGGCAGCCTAATCCCTGGAATAGGTGGTCATAATATTCTGGAGCCCCTGCATTTCCAGTGCAATATTGCGACCGGGCCTTACACTGGAAATTTCAATGATATACTACAGGAAATCACAGGGTACTATACCGTGATTCAAGATCAAGAAGGATTGCTTACCTTTATACTGCAATCGTTCGAGAAGGATAGGCGACAGCCGGCCCTGAAAAGGGAATTGAATATCATGAGTATGTGGCACAATTCGATAAGACAAATATCACTGAATGTATATGGATGATGAATAGCATGATTTCCCTTGATTATTTGTCAATTCTGATTCTTCTTAATTGTATACAATGAATACTTCAATCCACAATTATTAACATACTTTTGTCTGAATTTTTTTACTCCATATTTTGACGTGTTGGAATTAAAATATATCTCATCATAAGAGCAAGTATTGACTAAGTATAGATAAGTAAAGATTGACTATTTATCAAATACATACTAGAATAAAGCTTGATATTAACACGTAATTGTGGAACCGGTCGCCATAATACCAACATAATCTTGTGTAATACTTCAGATCCATTCATGGATAAGAAATATTAGCGAAATTTTCTCGTTATCGCCAACTGAATAACGAGAATTTGATAAGGAGGTATCGAAAATGAATAGTACGAATAGAAAGTTATTTAGGTGTGTTGCGCACATAGCCTGCACGATAGTAGCGTTGCAAGGAACAGAATTAACAATCCAAATTGCACACGCTTCTGAAGCTGAATTACCAGGAGGCGAGGCAAAGGCGAAGGCGTCTCTGAGCCAAGATAAAATCGATGAAATTACACATGAATACTGGGGAAACGTCGTAAATGCGCAGGTAATACCCCTCACACTACATAGCTATCTCAACCCTAAAGATTTATCTGTATTCCACGATGCATTTATAAGTGGCGATCAATGGGCAAAAGACCTGGATGCTCTCATACCTTATCTTAATAGAGGAATGCATCCGAATGATCCTAGATTTAGAAGTATTTTCGATTTATCTGAGAGATTCCCACAAGCCCATATAATTAAAAGGTACGCCAAAAGTGTTTTTGCAGCGCGTGATTTTATTCTTGCAGCAAGTCCGCTTGAGGAAATGTCAGCTATGATCAAGCCTGGGAATTATCCACCATTTTTATATCTCAGTCTAGATTCCTCATCCGCCTTTGACGCCGCATTAACACGGGGCGAGCAATGGGCAAAAGATATAGACACTCTGTTTTGGTTCTGGAGAAATAGCACATCGATCCCTTATACAGGATAAGTCTCTACTCCTAAGCCCAGACTTTTGATCACATAAGAATTTCTTGGTTCAGACCGGGGATTCTCCAGGAGAAGTATGCATAATCTCCTGGAGCTCCACAGGATACATCTAGGGCATAATGGAAGGAAAGTATGACTACACCTAGGCTATCCGATAATAACAGCAGCAAAGAATATTTAATGCGTAATCCATTCTCCGAGAATTTTTCTAGGACAAAGTGATCAGTGAGTCTTCCTCCAATAGAGGTCCAATAGCCCCAGACCAGCTCCGGCTCCAAGTAACAGTCCAGCCCCACCAATCAAACATCCTCCATATACCCTTGACAGATGGCTACCTGCAGAATATGTAACCGTATCCAAAGGAATTGCCCACAGCATCCCGCCAACGGTCATAAGTAGGCATCTCCCACAAGTCGGATAACCAATTCGGTCTGGGAGTGTATGGTTACAGGCGGCAGCAGCCAGGGAAGTCCCTAACGCATAGGCCCCAATCCTGTACAGGTTGGCCTTGGAATCAGTATCGCCTCGGCTCTCGTCCGCACATTCATCGCGCCCCCAGTAGCCCAGATGGAATCCAGCGGCACCCCCAACGACAGCCCAAGCCGCTCCTGCTAGGACTTGTGCGAGAATTGGCGCGTTGCTGGGGGCCTCCATTGCGGATGATTGACCGATTCCACATAAAGCTGTTAGTATCATAAATTTCTTCGTAAGTACTCCTCCTAATTTGTTATTCAATGATTGAATACATCATCAATATTATACCGTTATTTTTATTAATATGTGGTTAATGTTGTAGATGACGCCGCTTTCCAGATTATTATTTATTCCCACGATTATGGTTGCCCCATTTCAGCCATAGTGTTAACATGTTATGTGTTTTGAATATAACATCGATGAGTGAAGATGGCCTCACATGAGTCCGCGAAGAAGAGTATCAGGAAGACGGCTAAGCAGAGGATCGTCAATATCAATCGCCTAAGCAGGATAAGGACTTTCGTCAAGAAATTAGAATCCGCTATTTCTGGGAAGAGTCCAGGCGATGTAATCATTTCCGCTTTCTCCAAGATGCAGAAGGAGTTGATGCGTGGGGCTGGGAAACGCGTTATCCACAAGAATGCGGCGGCGCGAAAGATATCTCGGATGAGCAAGAAGGTCAAGGTTGCGCTTGGAGAGAATAAATAACTGACTTCGGAATATATGATGTAGCAATAATAGGCGCCGGCGTCACGGGTCTTTATGCATCGTATTGCTGCGGTCTCGCTGCATTGAAATCGTGTGTCATTGAAGCGATGGCGGCTCCTGGTGGTCAGTGCCGGCATCTCTATCCAGATAAGAAGATGTATGGTATTCCTGGATATGCAAACATCAAGGCGCGGGATTACGTTGCCATTTTGGTGGCGCAGTGCCTTCCGCACGCTTCAAATATTTTGTTTGATCATAAAGTCCTGGAAATATCTAAGGATCCAGATGGTCTGTTTGATATTATTACGAATCAAGGGGCAATCACGGCGAAGTATGTCATAATTGCAACCGGAATCGGAGATGTCGTCCCAAATGTTCCGTCGAGTATTAGTGGCTTAAATACGCTCGATAATTCATCTAATTTTGTGCAACATTATTGTATCAATATAAATCTATTCGATGGGAAGGATGTAATCATAGCGGGTGGAGGTGATTCGGCCGTGGATTTTGCTCTGGAACTCGTGCGTATCGCCAAGAAATTGACCATCCTGCATAGGCGTTCGGAATTCACGTGTGAGCCATCGAAGCTGATTCCCTTACGTCAGCTCGTTGATGACAATAGATTAACCTTGATGATGAATACCGATATAATCGAACTCGAGGAGACGACGGAATACAAGCATGTCCTGGTCAAGGAACGTGAATCAGGCGTAGTCGAAACTCTGAATACAGATCATGTAATCTTTTGTTATGGGTTTTTGACGAAACAGAACGTGATACTGGGATTGGATACCATGGGCCTCGAGGTAAGTAATTACTCAATAGTGGTCAATATTGAAACCATGGAAACTTCAATAAACAATTGTTACGCCGCGGGCGATGTTGTAACATATTACGGTAAGAAAAAGAACATAGTCCCCTGCTTTTTTGAGGCCGACAGAGCTGTTCGTTCTATAAAAAGCAAGCTAGATTTGGTGTAATCGTTATAATATATGCAGCAATTTATAAGAATTCGAGGAGCTAGGGAACACAATCTTAAAAATGTAGACATTGATATCCCGAAGAATAGCTTAGTCGTTATAACCGGATTGAGCGGCTCCGGGAAGTCTACTTTGGCATTCGATACGCTATACGCCGAGGGGCAGAGGAGATACGTCGAGAGTCTGTCGTCGTATGCCAGGCAGTTTCTGAATCTAATGCCCAAGCCGGATGTCGATAAAATCGAGGGTCTAAGCCCGGCGATATCGATTGAGCAGAAGACGATCTCCAAGAATCCGAGATCGACCGTAGGTACTATCACTGAAATCTATGATTACTTAAGGTTGCTGTACGCCAGGATAGGCATACCGTATTCTCCCGTAACGGGGCTGCCAATTCAATCCCAGACGGTCTCTCAGATCGTCGATGCGATCGTGCAATATCCACAGGGAACGAAACTATACCTGCTATCTCCGATAGCACGTGGAAAGAAGGGGGAGTTTAAGCACGAATTTCTTATCTTGAAAAAAGCGGGGTTTGAAAGGGTATTCGTTGATAAGACGCTGTATCTCATAGATGAAGTCCCTGAATTATCAAAGAATATAAAGCATGATATTTCGATTGTTGTTGATAGGATTACGATACCGGAGACCAATACTGAAGTCGATGAACTGCGACAAAGACTGGCAGATTCTGTCAGCCTAGCACTAAAACAATCTCAGGGCCTCGTGATTGCTAGAGACTTCACAACGGGAGAAGAGCGGATTTTCTCTGAGAATTTGGCGTGCCCAGTATCGGGGTTTTGTATCGAAAAGATCGAGCCCAGGTTATTTTCTTTCAACAGCCCGAAGGGGGCATGCAGATCTTGCGGTGGACTTGGATTTACTGGGAGCCAGGTCTATACGAGATTTTTTGGACGCCCATCGCAAAATGACGATGATGAGTGCATTGAAGATGTCCTGGTACCAAAGGAGGTATGCCCCGTCTGCAATGGGAGTAGGCTTTCGAAGGAGGCTCTATGCATCAAAATAGATCAAAAGAATATTGCCGAAATATCGAATATGTCGATTGATAATACGATCGAGTGGATCATAGGACTCTGCGATAAACTTAACCAGAAAGAGATGACCATCGCCGAGAAGATCCTAAAGGAAATTCAGAATAGACTGCAGTTTTTGATTAATGTTGGATTGGAGTATTTGACTCTATCGAGGCCATCTGAGACGCTATCCGGAGGCGAGAGTCAGCGTATAAGACTCGCCTCTCAGATAGGCTCCGGTCTCACGGGGGTTATGTACGTCCTCGATGAACCATCAATCGGACTCCACCAACGAGATAACGATAAATTGATTACGACCCTCAAGGAACTCAGGGATTATGATAATTCTGTTATCGTCGTAGAACACGATGAAGACGCGATGTATGCGGCGGATTGGATCGTCGATATGGGACCGAGGGCTGGGATTCACGGAGGAGAGATATGTGCAACGGGCACAATCGATGAAATCAAGGATAATCCCAATAGCCTGACGGGCCTATACCTCTCCGGGCAGAAATCAATAGAGGTCCCCAAGATCAGACGTGTGCTCAATAAGCGAAATATACTGGAGATAATGGGAGCATCCGCAAATAATCTGAAGAATATCGACGTGAAGATCCCACTCAATTTGTTCGTGTGTATTACGGGGGTCTCTGGCTCCGGGAAATCGACCCTAATAATCGATACGTTATACATGGCCATTACCAATAAGATCATCCGCAAGATCACGAGCAACAGTAATCTAAAGGGAATTCAAAATATAGACGCCGTCGATAAGGTCATTAATATTAGCCAGTCTCCCATCGGCAGGACTCCCAGATCGAATCCCGCCACTTATGTTGGCTGCTTTTCGGAAATTAGGAATCTATATGCGGGGCTTCCGGAGGCCAGGGCAAGAGGCTACACTAGCAGTCGCTTCTCATTCAACATAAAGGGCGGGAGATGCGAGGCCTGCAAGGGCGATGGTGTCATTAAGGTCGAAATGCATTTCTTGCCCGACGTGTATGTCCTCTGCGATCAATGTCACGGTGCCAGATTTAATCGTGAGACTCAGGAGATTAAATATAAGGGCAAAAGCATTTCGGATGTTCTGGATATGACGATCGAAGAGGCAGCAGCTCTATTTAAAAATCATCCTCTGATCTACCAGAAATTGAATTGCCTATGCAGGGTTGGATTGGGATACCTAACGTTGGGACATAAGGCGACGATCCTATCCGGAGGTGAGGCACAACGAGTAAAGCTGGCAAAGGAACTGTCGAAAAGATCAACAGGGAAGACCCTGTATATCCTCGACGAACCTACGACCGGTCTCCACATGGATGACATTAAGAAGCTCTTGGAAATATTACACATTCTGGTGGATGCAGGGAATTCGGTCATCGTCATTGAACACAATATGGATGTCATCAAGACGGCGGATTGGGTGATCGATATAGGCCCCGAGGGCGGGAATCGAGGTGGCACAATCGTCGCGGAAGGAACTCCCGAGACAATCGCACAATGTGAACAAAGCCATACCGGGCGTTATTTAAAGAGATATTTAAAGTGTCATCAAAGAAAAGAATAACCCTAAGAGATACACTGAGTATAGGCGGTGGGGAACCGATCTCCGTTCAAACCATGACCAATACCAAGACTGAGGATACGGCCGGCACAATCCAACAGATTGAGAGTGCCGTTCAGGCTGGATGCGACATCATCCGTGTTTCGTGCCCATCTCGTGAGGCCGCCGTTTCCCTTGGGGAAATCATACGAAATACAACCATTCCAGTCATCGCCGATATACATTTTGATTACAGATTGGCGATGATGGCCATCGAAAATGGGGCGCACTGTATCAGGATCAATCCAGCGAATATCGATGAATCTGGGATCAGGAAGATAGTCGATGCAGCGAAGGACACTGGATGCGCCATCAGGATTGGCATAAACTCTGGCTCCATCGAGAGATCGATTCTCCAAAAATATAAAGAGCCGAATGCCGATGCGATGGTTGAAAGCGCCGTAGTCAACGCGAATAAACTGGAAGATTTGGGATTTGAGAATTTCAAGATTAGTGTTAAATCATCAGATGTGAGGGAATCTGTTCGGGCCTATAGGAAGCTCGCCCAGTTGGTTGATTATCCGTTACATATCGGGATTACGGAAGCGGGCCCCGTCTTCCCGGGGAGCATTAAATCTGCGATAGGGATAGGGGCACTCCTTATGGATGGGGTAGGAGATACGATCCGTGTATCACTCACCGGCGATATCCTGGACGAAATCAGAGTTGGACGTCAAATTTTAAAGTCTCTAGGAATGTTGAAGGATAGCATCAACATCGTGTCGTGCCCAACGTGCTCGCGGACCCTGATCGATGTCGTGGCCATATCGAACGAACTGGAAGCCATGGCTGAAGATCTTAGGATACCTCTCAAAATCTCAGTATTGGGATGCGTGGTCAATGGCCCTGGAGAGGCCATGACCGCCGATATAGGCATCTTCGGCTTCCAGGAAGAATATGCCAAGATCATTGTCAGAGGAGTTGAATACGGCACATTCCATCAGAACAAGGTCATCGAAGAAGTTAAGAAGATTATAGAAAGCTTTTACATGTAATCGGAGGCTGTATTCCTTAATACCCAACTTCTCACTGTAAAGGTGTATATTGTGATTAGTGAGGGCTTTGGGCCATTCGGGCATTTCTTCGCCTTGCTGGCCTTTGATTGCCAATATTATTTCCTTGTCAGTCATATATCCTTAGCATGGGGCTTCGTTCTGGGTTTCCTTCTGGGTTTCCTTCTCTAATCAACTCTAGAATTTTGGTACCTGCCTCTATAATAATGGCTGCATTGTGGGCAGATACCACGCACCCAATTGCCCAGGCACCTCCAACTCTTTCCCAATTTTCCAATGTATCTTCTATCCATACAATCTCCCCTGCTATGTCTTGCGTTCCTTCGCTAATTATTTTATAGCACTCTTTGGCCTTTTCCATTCTCCAGGGCTCTCATTCATTTTGATTGGGGAAGTGGGCGGCGTTTGCACCCAGGTACATTCGCAGCTCTTCTTCTATCTGTTCGAAGATGTATTGTGAGTCGTGCTGTTCGGTTCTTTTCTCTTGCCAAATTCTCATGATATCTGACCCTAGATCGTTATCAAATAATCTAATTTTCCCCTCTCCTGCCAGTCGTTGCATATTCTTTAACCCTGTTTTGCCGTCTGAGTCCAAGTCGTACAGCCAGCACCCGTATCCACGACTGAAATTCACCGTGCGAAGGTGTGGAGACTCTCTGCGAGAAGCCGCAAGATCAATATTTAGATAATCAGATACAAGTATTTTTACGGTAACCTCTGCTGGCGCTTGAGGGGCGTCTTCAGCACTTGCCCAAGAGGCTTCAATCATGCTATTTATGAGTACAAATCTCGCCAGTATTATCTTTTGTCTTTTCTTCAACATATTTAATATCACAATAAATATTATTCAGGATCTTATTATAGTTATTTGTGAAGTATCGTTCAATATATTTTTGTATGTTGGAGGAATTCTTACTGTTGGCGTTGCCGATTATTTGTCTGCCGTGAACTTATTTGGATGCAATCCCCTGTTCCATAATACTGCACGCAGGGGACATTGTACCGGACACTCTAAAATTCTACCCCACTTTAGTGTTGTGTTCGGGTATACTCCCCCTATCAGCATACCCTTAGCTTTAATAGAATGTCGGCGTTTATATTTGTGACGGGGGGAGTCATGTCCTCACTCGGTAAGGGGATCGCTGCCTCCTGTATCGGGGCCCTCCTCAAGACGAGAGGCCACTCCATCAAAATGAAGAAGCTGGATCCATACATAAACGTGGACCCTGGGACGATGAGCCCCTATAAGCATGGCGAGGTCTTCGTTATGGAGGATGGATGTGAGGCAGATTTAGACTTCGGTCATTACGAGAGGTTTACAAATATCACGTGCAGTGCTGATGATTCCATTACGACCGGCAGGATATATGAAAAAGTGATAGGTCTGGAAAGAAAAGGGGTCTACCTCGGCTCAGATATTCAGGTGATCCCGCATATTACCAACGAAATCAAAGATTTCATAATATACCATAGTGAAGACGTTGATTTTACGATCTGTGAGATAGGAGGGACAGTAGGCGACATCGAAAGCTTCCCGTATCTAGAGTCTCTGCGCCAGCTGACAATGGACCTCGGGAAAGAGAGGGTCATTTGCGTACATTTGACTTACCTACCGTTCTTGAAGATGGCCGGAGAATTGAAGACGAAACCGACCCAGCATTCCGTGAAGCAGCTCCAGAGCATCGGGGTTCAGCCCGATATCTTGCTCTGCCGTTCGGAGATTCCGATCGGTAATGACATCAAGGAAAAGTTGGCGATGTTCTGTAGCGTTAAAACGGATAACGTCATAACGGCCCTTGACTCGGAAAATATTTACCTTATTCCAAATCAGTACCATAAGGAGGGCCTTGATTACCGTATCCGTCAGCATTTCAAAATGAATAGACCTCTTTCCCAGCCTCCAGAATCAGAATTATTGGGAGGGAAGCCGGAACACAGAACCGGAGTGTACTTTGGTGTACATGAGGCTTCGAGCACTGGATTAACATACCAAGAAGCTGATTATGGAGAGTTAGGAAAGGGGTCTAATATTGAGAATGATGATGAATTCAATAAAATCCTCCGGAATCAGTGGGGACAATTAGAGGACTTGATCGCCTCTTTATCCAAAACGGTGACAATTGCCGTCATAGGGAAGTATACCAAGATGAAGGATGCCTATATTTCGCTGACTCAGGCCATAATGCACGGTGGATTCGCGAACGATGCCAAGGTCATTGTAAAGTGGATCAACGCAGAGGACGGATTCGACGAAATCGAGAGGCAATTGAAGGATGTAACTGGAATCATCGTACCGGGTGGATTCAGTGCCAGGGGAACGGACGGGAAAATACATACCATCAAGTTTGCTCGGGAGAACGGAATCCCATTTTTGGGGATCTGCCTTGGAATGCAACTCGCTGTGATCGAAAGCTGTCGGTATGTCGGTGGATTGCTCGATGCTACCAGTCGAGAATTTTCGAATGATGGCGAGATGGTCATAGATTTCCTGGAACAGTGGGAAGAGGCCCGCGGAAATACAACCGTAAGAAAAGAGGATGAAAATAAGGGGGGGACCATGAGACTCGGGAGTTACGAATGCGTAATATCAGAAGATTCTCTGGCACACCGTATATATGGGGCCACCTTAATAAAGGAGCGACATCGTCATCGGTATGAGGTCGCCTTACATCGATATAGTAATGTCTTCAATAATGCAGGCATCGTTTTTTCTGGACTATCGAAGGATGGGAATCTGGCCGAAATTATGGAACGTAAGGATCATCCATTTTTTATAGCTACACAGGCTCATCCAGAATTCAAATCGAAACCATTTTCCCCACATCCATTATTCGCTGCCTTCATTAAGGCCGCCCATACTAGCGGTTGAATTTATCTTGAATTCTGATACTGGAGAGTATGGCATATACTTTGCTATAATTTAGCAGATGCCACAAGGATAATTATGTAGTTTTGTTAGATGACAGCTGATCATTCAGTTCTAGTGATAGATGATGATAAGAGATTAACAACCCTATTGTTAGATGTGCTGAAGTTACACAATTTAGATGCGGTTGGAGTAAATTCAGCGGCAGAAGCACGCGCTGCTCTCGTTTCGCATACTTTTGATATTATAGTAATCGATTGGATGATGCCCCAAGAGGATGGTATGGAATTTATAATTAACCTAAGACGATATGACAGAGAGATTCCAGTTATCATGTTAACTGCTATGAGTGACATCGATAATAAATTAGAAGGCTTTAAAAATGGAGTTGATGATTATATTACGAAGCCATTCGAGGGAAAAGAACTTGTAGCCAGAATTAAATCCATCATGAAACGTTGCAAAAACAAGACTTCGAACGAAGAGATTATTCTACGGTTTGGAGAGTGTGAATTTAATGTGGGCACTGGACATATTTCCCATAATTCACGAAATATAGAGCTCTCAAGCTGGGAAGTAACTTTATTGAAAACTCTATGTATGAGACCAAACCAACCATTCTCTCGAGAAGAATTATCTAAGAAACTTGATTTTATCGTTTCCGATAGGACAATCGATGTGCAGATTACTAGACTTCGGAAGAAGATCGGAGATAATACGAAGAACCCAGCAATTATCAAGACAATAAGGCATATAGGATACGCCATAAACATCGAATCCTGAACAGACTCATTTATAGCAAGATATCTTGGACGCTCAGTATATTTAGAAAATATAACCCTACATCGAGCCTGAAACTTTTGAACTCAACTTGAATTAATAATGCCTTAACCTTTTGTAATATGGTATGCTACCTAGCGATTTAGACCACGGTTGTTTAAATGTGTTATGGGTGTCGTTGGATCGTCTCTTACGTTTTTACTTGTCCTCAGTATATTGATCATCACTCATGAATTAGGACACCTTATTGCTGCTCGTTTAAATGGAGTCTTTGTCGAAGCGTTTTCGATTGGCATGGGGCCGGTTTTATTTGAAAAGACCGATAGTAAAGGACTAAAGTGGCGTATTTCTCTCATCCCCATCGGTGGATACATCAAGATGTTTGGGGATGCAGATATTTCGAGCGTCAAAGAGACTATACCGATTGGCTTTACAGAAGATGATATGGAGCGCATGTCCATTCATCGAAAGAAGCCGTGGCAGAAGCTGATCGTCGCACTCGGCGGCCCTCTCTTTAATTTAATCTTCGCTGTATTTGTTCTGTTTTTCTTCGCGATAATAAATGGAGTTCCACAAAGCAATAATATAATTTCCGTACAGGATGAATCGTCCGTTGCATACACTTCTGGTCTTCGTGATGGAGATGCGATCCTCATTGCGAATGATAAGAAAATATCAACGTTTGTGGATTTTATGAATCAAATCGTCGAGTCGCATGGAAAGATCCTAAAAATTAAATACAAAAGAGGTGAGGAAATCCGGGATGTAGAAATCAAGATGTATGAAGAAAAGGATGGAGAAACAGTGCCAATCAAGTTATTGGGCGTTACTCAGAGTACCAAGCATATGTCATATAAGAAGCTAACGTCGCTCGATGGAATTGTTTTCGCCATATCGACGACCGTGACCTTTTCCATCAACAACATCAAATCCATACTCAAAATAGTGACTGGAGAGACTAGTGTCAAGAGCGTCGGCGGTATCATATCGATCGCCAAGATATCGGCATCGAGTGCCGAAGCTGGGATAGCGAATTTCGTTTGGATATTAGCGATGTTGTCAATTATGTTGGGATCTGTTAATTTACTTCCAATTCCTGTACTCGATGGTGGGACGATCGTTATTTCGGCAATAGAATGGATAATTGGTCGACAATTAAATAAGAAAGTAGTGGAGACAGTCTTTATGGTTGGTCTAGTGATAGTCGCGGCTCTGATGCTCATCGGTATTTGGAACGACCTATCGAATTGTAAGCTTTTTCGTTAAACGGAGAATTTAAGGAGATGATGAAGATTAAACTTTTGATATGTATATTGAGCTGTTTACTACTTCTGCCTAACCTTATGGCCGAGAAGATCTCTAAGATTCAGTACGTCGGATGTAAACGTATAGAGCAGGAAACGATCGAATCATACCTACCGATTCAGGAGGGTGATGAATGCGATTCAGACTCTATTAACGAAGCCCTAAAAGCTCTGAATGCAACAGGATTTTTCGAAGAAGTTAATATCGATATAGAAGGATCTGTCCTCGTCATCAAGGTAAAAGAAGCCACAATCGTCAATAAGATATCATTCGAGGGAAATAAGAAGATCACTGACAAAGATTTGAACAAGGCCATTAAATGGAGGGCAAACGAAACATTTTCTCCGGCTAAGGCCAAAGAAATTCAACAGGCTTTATTGGATATATATAGGAAAATGGGACGGTATAACGCTACCGTCGAGCCCAAAATCATCAGATTACCAAATGACAAGGTCAATGTAGTCTTTGAAATTAATGAAGGAAATGCTGCGGGAATTGAAAGCATCGTCTTCATCGGAAACGAGTCTTTTTCTTCCAGTGATCTAAGGGATGTCATCTTTTCCAGGGTCAAAAGATGGTATAGGTTCTTCGTGACTGATGATATATACGATCCGGATCGAATGGAAGAAGACAAGATGGCACTCGCTAGATTCTATCATGAAAAAGGTTACGCAGACGCCAGGATACTTTCAACGACCGCAGAGCTTTCTCGTGATAAAAAGAAGTTTATACTTACATTTGTCATTGATGAAGGGCCACTCTATAGCTTCGGAACGATAGATGTTAAATCTCATATTCTTCAACTCGATAAAAAAGATCTAGTAAGTGATTTTTACTGTAAGAAAGGTGATAAATTTAATTCCAATTTAATAGAAATTGATACAGTGCAAATATCTAGGAAAGCTAGTGAACACGGCTTCTCCTCCATTAAGGTGGATCCCGAATTCAGTAAGGATGCGAAGGCGAAGACTGTTGGAATGACGTTCCATGTCAATGAGGGAGATAGGATATATGTATCGAAGATCATCATCAAGGGTAATACGAGAACCAGAGAACATATCATTCGGCGTGAAATCGATATAGAGGAGGGAGACGCTTATAATCAGAACATGATAACCATGGCTGAAAATAGCCTCCGTCGCCTCGGATATTTTAAGACTGTACATATAGAAGCTATTAAAGACCCAAATTCTCTTGATAAATGTAATTTGCAGGTCACGGTTGTAGAAGATTCAACTGGTGAAGCCATGGCTGCTGCGACTTACTCATCACAGGAGGGAGTTGGAGTAGATCTATCATACAGCGAAAGAAACTTTTTAGGTACTGGGAAAGCATTAAGTATTTTCCTTGGATCTGGGAAAACTATGACTGGAAGAAGTTACGAAGTTGATCCATCTACCGGTAAGGATCGTGCCATCATGAGAAAGAGTAAGTTTAAGTTCCTATATAACGTCAATGTATCAGTTTCTGATCCACATATTTTTGATAAGGACATAGAGGGAACCGTCGGAGGGTTCCGGCATCAGAGTGGAAGATGGGAAGCGTTTTCAACGAGTGAAATTGGTGGTTCTGTCGGGATTTCATATAATCTTACCTCAAAGATTGATCAGAGCTGGGAATATACGATGAATGCTAGGAAATTTGCAGATGTATCACCGAACACATCGCCAATTATCAAGTATCAGACCATGAAGAAGGAAGGTGAATCAATAAGCATTACACGTCCTGGCAGAAGTAGTGTATCCTCCATAAAGCACGTCATCAGCTATGGTACCTCATTTTTTACTGGATGGAAGGGATCTCTAAGGAGTGGATTAGCTACAACAGTCGCCGGTCTCGGAGGAGACGCAAAGCATTTAAAGAATGAGATATTTAATACGTATGTAATTCCTATCAATCGTAAAACGAATATAAAATTCGGATTATCATTTGGAATGCTAAGTAAGATTGGAAGTAAAAAACCGAATATAGCTGATAGCTTTGCGTTGGGTCTAGATTCGTTCAGAGGATTCGACGATTGCGGATTCGGTCCAATGGCTGAGACCACTCGCCAAATTGCAACCAAGGATGCGCTCGGTATCACTAAGTATAGGGCTGTAACTTATAGAGACTATATTGGCGCAAGGAAGTATTGGAAAGGATCTGCCGAGATAACCTTCCCGATCGGCATGCCTGAGGAATTGCAGTTCAGAGGATTCGTTTTCACTGACTTTGGAACACTGTGGGATCCTCCAGAAAAAGGTGAGAAATTCTTGAAGAAACAAGATAAAAAATTGCTCATTGATAAGGATCGTTTCCCGCGAGCTGTAACCGCCAGCGAGGCAGATGCCAAGCAGGAGGATGGTACGATTACGACCGACTTTATCACCTGTGACTTTGACAAAGAGGATGCTGGTGGCGTAATCAGTCATAAGATCCTGGATTCCAAGAAGATAAGAGCGTCAATTGGATTTGGTATTTCATTTGTCACGCCGATGGGTCCAATGCAGCTCTCATATGCGATGCCAATAAGAAAAGAGAAACACGATATCCAATATCGATTCCTCTTTGGCTTTAAAACCACTTTTTAAGTGAGAATGTCCAAGCATTTACTACTTACTTCTGGATGATGTATCCTTTGGACAGCAATGTAACTCCTAATGCACCTCGATTAGGTAATTGTATGCATAATATAACATGATTAATTCGAATTCTTTTGAAAGTAGACTGATTATTTAGTATAATTAAATGAGCATCGGGGAACCAGAAGAATTTTATTAAACTGTGTACAAATATGAGAATTAAACATATTGTCAAACAGTGCCTGTTCGTACTTTTTATAGTATTTGAGGCAGGAGCCACTGTGGACCAAGAGAGCCCCCCCCAAACTTGTTGGAACGTAATAAAAGCTTATTGAATCACACTACAGACGGAATTTCACTTTGTCACCCCATATGCTGTATAGACTATCTAGTCAAAGAAACGTGTACCCAATATATATTATCTCAGATTCCGGATTACATAAAAGATCCCGATTCATTTTCGCTAACTGATGACGGTAACTTACGTTTTGAATATACGAATCAAGATCCACATAAGACTTTAGTTTGCACGAAATCACAAGCCTTGTATATTAAAATCAAATCAGACATATGGGATATGATTCATGGTTACAATGTTGTCTTTGATGATGACGATACGGATTCAAGTGACTGTGGACTCGATCCGAACTTGATAAAGGTCCTTCTTGAGATTCACCAAAGCAGGAAATGGTACTTTGAAAATCTAAAACTGAAGGAGTACGCTCAGTTGGTATTGGCGTATAAACAAGCAAAGCTAAAATCGGAACCCATTGATACAGCTCAGCCCTCCAGCGATAGCGACACGAGTAAGGATGGGCCAACAGATGATCCATCTGTAGTATGCAGCGTTCCGAGTAGTCAGGACGAGACTGAAGATGGAATTCCAGTCGTAATTTACGTAGATTCTGTTGCACAGTCACCGGATATCAATGACGATTATCTACAACGGATAGTAGTTGGAAATCCTGATAAGAATGAGCACAATACAGGAAGAACTGGATCCACTCCAGAGGAACAATCCTGCTCAGTTATCGATCTCTGGATTAATGATAAGCTTCCTAAGAATACTTGTTATTCGTCTCTTCCATTGCTAATAGTGCCAACACTAAGAAAAGTCACCAAGAGCGACCCAAAGTCAGGATCGAGTGTTGTAACGGACGAATTCAGGTGGAGAACTGAAACTTCAAACGACCAAATTGAGAAGTTGACCTCTTTAATTGATGGAATCCCGGATCGGATAAAAGAGGAGTTAGCACAGTTCGATGCCAACTTTCCAAAAACGCCTGAGTGCAAATGGCAAGAACTCAATTCTTGGGCCAATTACTGTTACGATAAAGAAGACGAGATAAGGACGGCCTGGAGAAAACAACGATCGGAATGGGAACAAGAAATACTCAGAATAAATGACCGTGCACGGCACATAACTTTTTTATCCCAATATCAATACAAAGGTGATGAATTGAAAATCTCAGGAACAAGAGGTTTCGAGGGTCTGCTTCCTGCTCTTTTAGACGGTGAAGTCTGGTATATCGGATGGACTTCTCCACCAGATAATCCTTCCTTTTCGCTTCCTGCTAATCCTGAACAGCAAGCTGTCGACATGCTAAGACGAGAGATAGTCATGTGCGAGAATGGTTATAATAAACTCCCCAAAAAAATCGCGATCATTGGCTCATGCCATCTCTCGGAGGTTGTGAAGCTCATTAATCTCATAACGGATGAGGTTCCAAAGACTAAAGACATTCCTATGATAGCATTAACAACGGCAGATGACACAAAGGCAAGAATTAGGAATTATCGATCCAGTGATCTTCACAGAACACTTGATTGGATTACATTGTCCGAAAATAATGGAATAGTTGTCGAATTGTAGATGGTATAATTATACTATTCAAACATTTCCTTTGGATTGAAGCTCAATTCTAGATCTTTCCACTCTTCGTATTTATTCTTTGGGAAAGGGAGGGGATTGCACGCTGGATCCAGGACGGCGCGCCTGGCGTTCTCCGCGGCTATCCTAAAATTAGGATCCTTAGACATTCTGGCCTTATCGATAATTTCAGCTTTTTTGACGTTTCCTTTCGGATCGAGTTCCATCTTGATATCGACGACGAGGCTCTCGGCGTCCTTCAGACCCGCCGGGAAGTGCCAACACTTCCGTATGGTCTGGCGAACGAGGTCGATCTGAGTAGCCGTCAGTGTCTCACCCACCTCCTCGGCATTAATTCCGGAGTTCTCCTGTTCAGACTTTGCGGCGGCACTATCCAGCAAACTATCGAACGACCTCTTTGCTGCCTTCACATTAGCCCCACCCTTCTTTTTCTTGTTCTTATTTAGGTTTACGATGGCCTTATTTCCAGGAGCCTTTGCTTTCTTGCCTTTATCTTTTTTCTTTCCATCATTCCCTTTCTTTTGACTTATTTTCTTTTTTTCTTTCTTTGGCTTCAGAGGAACGGAATTTTCGTCCTTTTTCTTACCTTTATCAGCGGAATCTTCTCCAGTCTTATTCTGTTCGATACTATTTTCGGATGGCTGGCTCTGCATGGCCACTGAATCCTTATCCGTATTCTGGGCCTTTATTTTCGAGACCCTTCCATCTGTATTCGATAATACCGGCGCCTTACTCTTCTTACCGATTTCAACGAAATCAAAGACCGTATATCCAGAATCCTTAATTTTACTCGAAAAAAAATCCCCATAACTCAGATATCCAGCAAAGATTGCGAGGCAGTGTATTCCAACGGATATAGCGAGTGCGACCCTGCCATTCATTAGCGTCTACTTTTCGACGGGTGCCTACCGCTCCTTTTGTGCCGGGGATGCGAAGTCTGCTTTTCTGGAGTTAAACGAGGTGGGGAGGATGAGGATGTATCGGGCTCCGAGATTAGAGATACCTTACACGCCCCCGCCTTAGCTATTATCCCCATAATTTCCATGATCCGTCCATATTGAAGCTCCTTATCGCCACGGATATAGACGGTATCGCTCTTCCCAGTCTCCAGGATTAGTGGGAGCTTTTGAATGAGGTCCGGGAGCGTAATCTCCGCCTCCTCGATGAAGATGTTGGTCTCCTTATCGATGGTAATGATTATCGGATCTGACTTAGTTTCAGCCAACGAGGCGGCCTGCGTCTTCGGGAGATCAACCCGTATCCCCACATTCAAAATCGGAGCCGTTATCATGAAGATGATGATCAGGACCAACATGACCTCAACGAGTGGCGCTATATTTATATAGATATTTGGCTTCTGCCGTTTTATCCTTCTGTTATTCATCGAATTGTCTCGCAATTATTGAACTGAACTCATCGGCGAACGTTTCCAGCCTATTGATATACCGATTCGTATCGTTCATGAATTTATTGTAGCCAAGAGCCGCGGGGATGGCCGTGATGATTCCAAGAGCCGTCGTGAAGAGGGCCTCCGATATGACGGGGGCCACCGTCGCGATGCTGGTACTCTGCTGAATGGCGATGGCCTTGAATCCCTCGAGGATCCCTATCACCGTTCCAAAGAGCCCTATGATGACACCGTTCGTCCCGAGAGAGGAAAGGAATCCAAGCCCCTTCTCGAGTTCATCGATCTCCTTGCGGATGGCTATCTGCATGACCCTGTCCATCCTCCGCTCCAACACCTTCGACTCGGAATTACCGGAATCCTTTTGCCTGTTGGTGAACCTTTCCCATTCCGACATCGCCGCACAGAATATGTTGGATATAGGATCAAACGCCATGTTCTTGAGGTCGTTATAAAGGACCTCAAGAGGAGCCCCAGACCAAAAATTATCTTCGAATGTATTGGCACCTATATTCAATCTTTTAAGTTTGAAATATTTAGCCAATATTATGGCCCAAGACCAAATCGAAGAAATAAGCAGGAAGATGACGACGATCTTTATCATGAATCCCGCATTCCAGAACATTTCAAAGAACGACGAATCGTGCGGGACTGGAGCGGCATTCATCGCTCCGGATACCGTAATATCAGCCCCAGAGGCCGCGTCTATAATTTCTTCGGCCCCTTGAGTAATCTGCGAACTTTCCATTCGAATATTGTGGCAGAACTTATTACTTCAATATTTTACACTAAAACAATGACGGTGAGAAACCTAATTGAACATCAGTAGCAATCACGCATTTAGGTCTGAATTCCTGAAAGAAGTTTACGGATTATATACTATTTTATGATATAATTTTCATATAAGCTTCCGCAATGAAGATTAGTTCGTGGATATTAATAGTCTGAAAGTTCTTTTTACTTCACTTCCTGGAAGGTATGCTCATGCCCTATTTAATGAAGGCAAGAAATCGTCATGTCTCGAAGAAATTTCAGAAGATTTTAGTAAGTTGGATAAATACTTTAGTGAAAATATTCAGGTACGTAAACTTATGACGAGCTGTTTACTCAACAAAAGAGATCTCCATGATTGCTGGATTTCGCTGGGGCAATACCTCAGTTTTTGCCCCGTATTCTTATCGTTTATAAGACAGGTAATTGCGAACCAACGATTCGGCGTCATGAAGAAGATAAGGTATATCTATCAGGTCGCCTTCGCGAAATACAAAAATAGACGCATCGTCACCGTCCTATCGGTCGTAGAGCTTTTGCCAGAGCAGAAAGGACGTATTGAAAAGCTGATTTATAAAGCTCTCGATGAAAAGGTTATTATAAAATACGATATTGATGAGCGGATTCTGGGAGGCATAAAATTACGTTCAGAAGAACTCGATATTGATGTGTCGTTTTCTTCTCAGCTGAGTCAATTAGCAAAGTATTTCAAGAATATGAAATTGAGGCTAGAAAAAAATGAAAGTTAAAGCTATTGAGATTTCCAATATTTTGCAGGATAAAATATCCGAATTTTCCTCGAAGGTTGAAGTTTCAGAGACTGGATACGTCCTATCGGTCGGCGATGGTATAGCCCGCATCTTCGGATTGGAGAACGTGAAATCCGGCGAATGGGTTGAGATCATCTCATCAGAAACGGGGCAATCCATCATGGCGATAGCGACAAACTTAGAGGCCGATAATGTCGGTGTCATCATCGTTGGCGATGAATCTAAGGTCAAAGAAAAGGATGTAGTAAAAAGGACGTACCGCATCATCGATATTAATGTTGGGATGGGGCTATTGGGACGAGTAGTAGACGCCCTCGGAAATCCGATCGATTCCGATGAGCCACTCGGAGAAACTCAGCGCTATCATATGGAGAATCCATCGCCAGGAATCATCGAAAGGCGATCCATACATGAGCCACTATTGACGGGGATCAGGATAGTGGATGCTCTCTTCCCGATCGGAAGGGGACAGAGAGAGTTGCTGATAGGGGATCGCCAGACAGGAAAGACTGCCGCCGCAATCGATGCCATCATCAATCAGAAGCAATATAACGACCTATTGCCTCCCGAGAAAAAGATGTACTGCATATACGTTGCGATCGGTCAGAAAAGGTCATCCGTCGCACGGATCATGAAGACCTTGAAAGACAATGGTGCCATGGATTACACGATCATAGTTTCAGCGACGGCTTCCGATCCGGCATCGATGCAGTATATATCGCCATATACGGCCTGTTCGATGGGGGAATATTTCAGAAACAACGGGATGCATGCCCTAATAGTATATGATGACTTGACGAAGCATGCCGTTGCATATAGGCAGATCTCTCTCCTCTTAAGACGGCCCCCTGGACGCGAGGCTTTCCCGGGAGACATTTTCTATCTTCATTCGAGGTTGCTCGAAAGAGCCGCCAAGCTCTCGGATGCGAATGGTGGCGGCTCACTTACGGCCCTCCCTATCGTGGAGACCCAAGCCGGGGATGTCGCCGCGTATATCCCAACGAATGTTATCTCCATTACTGATGGTCAATTATTCTTTGAGACTGAATTATTTTACAAAGGGATTAAACCGGCGATTAATATTGGTATATCGGTGAGCAGGGTTGGATCGGCCGCTCAAACCAAGGCCATGAAGTCCGTCGCCGGAAATATTAAGATAGAAATGGCGCAGTATAATGAATTATCTTCGTTCTCCCAGTTTAGTAGTGATCTTGATAGTTCCACGAAGAAGCTCCTAGAAAATGGGGAGAAGATCATTGAGATACTAAAGCAGCCACAATATCACGTCCTCAAGAACTCTGAGCATGTCGTAATGCTTTATCTGATAATGAACGGGCACCTCGATGACGTCAAAGTAAAGAACATCAAAAAATTCGAAGGAGACTTTTTGGAGGCATTGAAGATGGAGTCAAAGCTTTTGGATACCATCGAAGAGAGTAACACGCTTCCAGATGAAGTAAAAACGCAGATAGACGCATTTACTAAGACCTTCAAGAAACAATGGAAAAGCCTTAATCGAGAACTACAGTAATGGAAAGTTTAAAAATCATAAAAAACAGAATCAAAACTGTCGATAGTATATCGAAGGCAACCAATGCGATGAAGATGGTGTCGGTCATTAAATTGGCACGTGTCAATAATATCAATAAGTACTCCAGAGAATGCTGTAGTCTTTTGCATGATATGATTTCGAAGGTAATGAGTGAAGCAATATTCGAGAATTCCATCCCTAAAGATTCTTGGATAAATCGTGAGAAAGGGAATACTTTAATTATAGTCCTATCGACTGATCAGGGATTCTGTGGCGCATTCCATCAGTCTATCGACGAACTTTATGAGGGTGTTTCTTCAAAGCATCCCAAGGCCTACACCGAAACATTCGGCAAGAGAGCTGTTCATATTCGCCAAAATAGACCGTCATCCATATCTAATCATGATGTCGGCGCTATATTTGATATCACGGGTTTCGTTGATTCTCTATTTAATATCGTCATGGAATACGTGATTCATAACAATGTTTTTAATGTATTGGTTATAAGTGGTGAAATGAAGAATATGTTTACACAGATCGCTAGGTGTACCCCAATCCTGCCAATTAAAAAAACGAATGTAATTGATTCTGAATACATTAAAATGGACGATTCTAGGCAGAATTTCATAGAGGGCGCTATAAAGATGTATATATCCAAACTATTTACATCGTTAGTGACGGAGCACTTAGTTGCCGAATACTCTGCTAGAATTATGTCGACAGATAATGCAGTGAGAAATGCTAATAGTATGAGCGATGAATTAAATATTTTATACAATAACATTAGACAATCTAAGATTACACAAGAATTGACTGAGATAGTGGCGAGTATAGAATGCGTGCAGTGAGGAAGGTATGAGTAAAGTAGCCGTTGGAAAAGACAAAAAAATTATTAAAAAGAAAAAGGTAGTCGTAAAATCTGAGATCGGAGTTGTAACTCAGATTATAGGGGCCGTTATCGATGTCTATTTTGAGGGAGAATTGCCGTCTATATTCCATGCCCTAAAATTAAAGATCGATGGAAACGAAAAGAATAGGCCCAGCCTGGATACGGAATCTGCCGTCGATGAGAATGAGAAACCACGCTATATAACCCTAGAAGTCCTGCATCATATTGGAGAACGCGTCGTCAGGACGATTGCTATGTCATCGACCGACGGTGTTGCCCGTGGAATGGAGGTAATCAATACGAAGGCCCCGATCAGTGTCCCGGTTGGGAGGAGCACATTGGGCCGAGTGATTAATGTCACCGGGGATCCAATCGATAATGGCCCACCCGTTGAAACCGAAACGTTTTTACCGATCCACAGAGATGCTCCGGCATTCCACGAACAGTCCACGAAGACTGAGATTCTAACGACCGGTATTAAGGTCATCGATCTTTTAACACCATATATCAAGGGGGGAAAGATAGGGCTCTTCGGAGGAGCAGGCGTCGGGAAAACAGTGCTCATCATGGAATTGATCAATAATATCGCCAAGAAACACGGTGGATTTTCAGTATTCGCTGGAGTTGGGGAGAGGACCAGAGAAGGTACTGACCTGTTCGCCGAGATGATAACCGCTGGAGTCAATAAGAAGCCTGGAGAGGATGGATCAAAAGCAGCGCTCGTATATGGACAAATGAATGAATCACCCGGGGCTAGGGCTCGAGTCGCCTTGACTGGGCTCACATTAGCCGAATATTTTAGGGATACCGAAGGAAAGGACGTCCTCTTCTTCATCGACAATATATTTAGGTTCACTCAAGCGGGATCCGAGATTTCAACCCTTCTTGGTAGGATACCATCGGCCGTCGGATACCAGCCGACTCTGGCGACTGAGATGGGCTGCCTGCAGGAACGCATTACATCAACTATCAATGGATCAATCACTAGCATTCAGGCCGTATACGTTCCGGCCGATGATATCACGGATCCAGCGGCCGTGACTTCATTCATCCATATCGATGCAACGACCGTCCTCAGTAGGCAGATTGCTTCATTCGGTATTTTCCCATCGGTCGACCCTCTGGAATCCAACTCTCGCATCATGGATCCACTGATCCTGGGCAGAAACCACTATGATACCGCACAGGAAGTGCAATACGTCCTACAGACCTTTAAATCCCTGCAGGATATTATAGCCATCATCGGAATGGATGAATTATCCGAGGAAGACAAGATAACTGTAAATAGAGCGAGGAAAATCAGGCAATTTTTATCACAGCCATTCCAGGCGGCCGAAAATTTTACTGGTCTTAAGGGTGTATTTGTCGAGATAAACGATACCATAGAGGGCTTCAGGGCCATCCTGGATGGTAATGTCGATCATATCCCGGAATTCATGTTCTCTTCAAAGGGGACTATCGATGATGTCATAAGAGAGTATGAGAAAAATAAAGATTAAGTAGTCGCATGGGATATCATCACATATTAACATGGTCTACACCAGAGTATTTAAATCTTTATCCTCCTCGTCAGAATACTGATTATAGAGGCCAACGAGAAAAACATGACTGTAAGACGGTTAGTATCTTTGGGTCGACTGGAACTATAGGGCAGAAGGCCTTCTCAATTGCATCATCAAATAATTTTGAAATCGTGGCGATTATTGGGAATAGGAACTATAGATGTCTAATAGAGCAGGTACTGAAATGTCTTCCGAAGTACGTCTGTGTCTCAGATGATGCTAGTTTTAAGATAGTCCGCGATGCTTTATCTGGTGCCAGAAAACGTATAGAGGTAGTTCCCAATAGCGAGCTCGTAAATGTGGCCTCCATTGACGTTGATTGTTGTGTGATGGCGATGTCTGGTATAGCAGCACTAGGGCCCACATTCGCCTGTCTTGGTCATGCGAAAAATCTGGCGATAGCCACTAAGGAGGTCATCATCTCGGGTGGGCAATACCTAATGAATCAAGCACACGAAAAGAAAACCAAAATCATCCCCGTAGATTCAGAACATAGCGCCATTTATCAGTGTCTAGAAGAAGGTAATCCCGATGCCATTAATCAAATAATACTGACTGCATCGGGAGGACCATTTCTAGGCCGCACAGAAGATGACTTGGATAACGTTACGATAGACGAAGCATTGGCGCACCCAAACTGGAAGATGGGTAAGAAGGTTACGATCGATAGTGCCACCATGATCAACAAGGCCATCGAGATGATTGAGGCTTCGATCCTTTTTGATATTCCGATTACCAAGATTAAACCACTTATACATAGAGAATCGATAATCCATGGGATGATATGCTTTGTGGATGGAACATTTAAGGCAGTCCTATCGAGTCCCGATATGAGTATCCCAATATCATTCGCCATGAATTATCCGAATAGAAACCCATTGAATACTGATAGAATAGACTTTTATGATCTAGGTAGTCTAACGTTTACCAAACCAAAGCAGTGGCAATCAAGGAATATGGGCCTCGCATATTCTGTAATGGACTCACGAAAAGTAATCGCCTTTAACGTGGCCAATGAAATGGCTGTCCAGAGCTTCTTGGACGGAAGGATACGATTCTCAGAGATATATGAATATATAGTCCGTATATTGGATAAGGCAGAACCGGAAAACGTAAATTCTTATGAAGATATCGTAAGAATAATTAACAACATCCCTCTTTCCTAACTCTCCACAACCAGTCTTCTGCTGCGTCAATCCAGTACTCGAATCCTCATGTACACCCCGGTTCTGCGTGCCGTCTCTCCTTTCCTAAGATCTGATTCTGAAGGTTTGGAAAGAAGTCTGATGTTAATGCACTCCATACTTAAACTAATTATTTATATAAAAAGGTAGTGGTAGTTATTGTTGGTGTTAATTATGTGGAATAATAGCTAACCTTCAGAATTCCCACGTGTTTTACGATATTAACAGCGTTGAAAAACATGTTAATAATTAAATTATGAATGTTGATATATGTTTTGTTATTCGTATTTCTGTTGATAAACGTAAGTTATTCACATGTATCCTAATTTTGATTTGTAGATGCACTCGGAGAGAATCGCATGCTCCATCAGCGTTAACTACGATGGAAGCCATGCTGTCTCTACCACATATTATTTAAAATCAATATTTGATTACTTGTCCTCGGCTGGCTTCTTATCAGTTGCCTCTTCACCATCTACTACAGGCTCCTTATCAGCGGCTTCGCCTTTTGCATCATCACTTCCGAAGGATATGCCAGTTCCAGCTATTGTAAGCAATAGAGCGATAGCACTCAGCTTCTTCATCATAAAATTATTCTCCTCAAAAACTACATGAAACCCTCAGTTCCACCTAAGTGCCATTGTACAACTAATTTATTAATTTTCTATTAATTTTTTCGCATACATCGCGGTGTTGCAGAAGAATTTTTAAGACTCGAGAAGTGAATTTTCAAAGGATGCAATAGCGTCCAGACTACACGATTTCGCTGCATCACTAGACAAAGCCAAACCAAACATTCCAGTAGAAAAAATACTGGAGATTACCCTAAATGTCATTCTAGCTGCGCAGATAGAACCTCGCCAAGAACTTATTGGACTCCCGTTAGGAATACAGCTTAACAACATATCCAAAGAGATTAGGTCCGTAAAGAACGAGGATGAGGCAAAGCAATTAATAGAACAAAAAATCAATAATATGCAGCCAGTACAACAAACAAGTTTTTCCTCTAGAGACTGCCCAGACCGACTACTGAACTACCAGATTTTCTTAGAAGTTATACACAAATAGTCCGAATTAAGTGTGGAAGATAGCAGAGCAACTGGCTTCCACTCTCCACAATTTTGGATTTATATCCCAGGAACTAAATTTTACCTCCACTAGATAACCGTACATTTCGGATCAGCTGTTTCTCGAAATAAAATTCCGCAATGGGTAGTATAGCTCAGGACTTTATTTAAACTTCTCTATCCACTGGAGTATACCTGATTTGGAGATAAACCCAGTTTTCATGTCGACTTGTTGTTGATTCTTTATGAGGATCAGTGTCGGGAGTGTTTGGATCCCATATTCGGACGCTATCTCCTTCGCCTCATCGACATTAATCTTCAAGATAGCAATACCAGAGACTTCTCCGTCCACCTCATCTAAGATCGAACCCAACATCCTGCACGGTCCACACCACGGTGCCCAGAAGTCCAATAATACCAGATTACCTTCACTGATTATCCTCATTAATTCTTCAGTTTCGGATATTTCCATCATAGTAATCCTAACCTTCAGATTTTAATTTTTCAATTTCTACGACGACAAATTCCGTGGCGATTTCTCGTAGATTATCGGAGATCCACTGCTTTATCTCGTCCGCCGCAATACTCTTAATAAATTTATATATTATTTCCTTTTCGATATCTTTTCGACCACCATTATCGCCCTTCTCTTTTCCGTATGCCTTCAATGCATCGGTTAACTTGTCGAAGGGGCCGCCCTTCTTCTGAGGAACAGTGGCGATATCCTCAACCAGATCGCTCTGCTCAGTATAGCGTATTGAATCATGAGGAGCAGTAGCTCGTGGGATTTCATTCTCATCGATTGAACCAGTGTCATCATTATTGGTAACGACATAATCACCGCTCAGGCTAATCACTTTATCTTCTTTGAAGTTTCCGCTCGATAATTCTGGTTGATACTTCTGAGAATCGTCGAAATCTTTGCCGATAGCTTTCTCTGAAGACTCAGCTCCCTCTTCAGCGACGTATTTCCTAATCGACATCAGAATGTCTTCCATAGACATCTCGTCGTCCTGTCTCCTGCCCCCTCCTCTGTTATTAGCAAAATTCATCGTTCCAACTCCGTGAGAAATTCTCAGGCCCTAAAAGATTCTCCGTTTGGTCTCCGTGTAATGAGATCTATAATCAAATTCTGGAGTCTTAAACTTCAAGAACTTAGCGTTCATCCGTCCGATCAGAGCATTAGCTGAGCATTGGCTAACAAAGTATTCCTTTTCCGCATTCATTGCAAGAAACTTTGCTTCAAATAATTCCTGTTGCGCCTTCAGGACGTCGTTCATTATCTTCAGCCCCGCTCTATACTCTTCCTCCGTATCGCGGAGTGCCAACTCTCTCGCTTTGACAGCCTCTCTAGATGATGCAAGATTACTACGAGAGGCCTCCATATTGGCCCACGTTGATTGAACCTCGGTCTTTGTTTCTTCAACGATCTTGGCCTTTTCTACTGCAGATTTAGATGCCGCCTCGATTGCCTGCCTTCTTTCTGCCCTACCGACTCCGCCGTCGTAGAGTGGGAATGTGGCAGTGAGAGAGACTTTATGATTCCTGTTCTGTATATTACCAGATGTTGGCATTTTAGATCTCTCAAACGAATACGATACATCAACTGATGGCAACAATTTCCCGAGTGGCTTCCTGACGGCCTCTTTTGCTGACAATAGGCTATCATTAGCCGCGATGATATTCGGATTATACTTCAAGGCTAAATCAATTCCTTGCTGAAGCTTCATTGTGTCATCAAATAGTTTTTCCGGAGCATCCAAATCTTCCGGCAAAACAAAGCCAGTTAATTCTGTAAATTTTGCACGCAATGTACTATACTCGGCATTTGCCTTCGCCAATTTTGCCTGAATCTCTGCGCATCCGGCCGAGGCCTGAGCAACGTCCAAATACTTCGCGGCCCCAGTTTTGAACATTTCCTGCGCAACATCCAGACTACTGCTCCTGGATTTCAATAGAGATTTGATGTGCAATATTTCTCGCATCTTTGCATAGACTTCAAAATAATACGCTGCAACCTCCCTGAAGACTTTCTGTTTTGTTGCCTCAAACTTACTCCACATCGCACGAATGTGCTTTTCAATACTATTGATGTTTGCAAGATCTGCCATCCCATGAAACAGGTTTTGCGATATGGTGAACACGCCCTTAGGAGTATTTATTCTTTCCCTAGGAGACTTGTTAGCACCAGGTGTCCAGACGTCCTTTTCCTCATGATCATACTCAGCAGATGCCCTTACTCCAGGCCGAAAAGCTGATGCTGCCTTAACCTGTTCCTCATGAATGGACACAACATCACTTTGCCCCATCAGAATATCTTTATTGTGGATAGCAGCGCTTTCCAAAGCTTTGAATAATATACTATCCCGGAACACTTTCTTCTTTTCTTGGATATCATCCTTTGATTGCGACTCATCATTAGATTGGTCATTCGTATTTTTTTGCTTAGAGTCATACCGAGGAGGATCACTGGCCGACATCACCTGAAGTGATAAGGCAAAAGAGAAACAAAAGCATGGTAAGAGGATAGATTTTTTGGAGAGCATGTGGGAAGCGACACACTATGATAGAGTAAACGTCAAATAGAAGAATAGCACTTAGAAAAAAATTTTTACATAAAATTAAAAGAGTAGCCGGGAAAATGCACACACTCGTAAGCCAGACCGATACTTGACAATCAAAGGTTCGCAAGGATAGAATTACAGGAAGTATACGAGAAATTACAAACAGCGCATTGCATTGGGGCATAGCCAAGCGGTAAGGCAACGGTTTTTGGTACCGTCATTTCCCAGGTTCGAATCCTGGTGCCCCAGCCAAAAACCAGGCTCCCAGTCCCAGTTTCAAAAACAGCGTCTCCAATATTCATGCTAACTGGAATGGCTAGTCAGGGATATTGCCAAGTCCCGACCAGTGATGATAACATAATGCGGTCCACCGGAGAGATGGCCGAGAGGCTGAAGGCAACGGTTTGCTAAACCGTCATACGGGTCAAACCGTATCGGGGGTTCGAATCCCCCTCTCTCCGCCAGTCAAAACCGCTCAAAGCACCTCATCAAAATTTGTGAAGTATCTCTGTCACTGAGTCCATTATTTTAAATTTGCGGAGGCACAGGATGCACTAATTCATCCGCCTCTCTAAGAGAAAAACTCGAATAAGCCCAACCACCAATTAACCTGGAGTTGAGCTCATTGGGGCAATACTACCCATCGATGCTCGGCGTTGCGTCTTCCTCGGACCTGGCACAGGGGCAAAGCGGAGAGCACGCGGTCCTCTCTGCCGTGAACCGACCGTTAGCTCTGACACGATACTGTTGAGACTCTCCAGAAAGTGTGGTGGACATTGACTTAATGTCTCTTTCACACGGTCTGGATCCGAGATCTCTCCTGTTGGAGTAGTCGCTCCTCTTAATGCAATGATAAAATCTTGTATCGGTGGCTGCCCTGGCTGATCCATTACGATACCGTTGAGACTTTCCAGAAAGGGTGATGGACATTGGTTTAATGCGTACTTCACGCGGTTTGGATTGGAGATCCCCCCTGTCGATGTGATTTCATTTCCCAATGCATCGAGGAATGCCTTTATCGGTGGAGGGGCATCTTTAGCTATAACGCTCAGTGGATCAGTTATTCTTGACGGAGGCGTAATGACCAAAATATCAAATTCGTCAGTACCGGGCGCTAGCCCACCAACAACAGGCCTAAAAATCTGTTTAAAACCATCCTGGACAGTCTTTGGACAGGATATCAGGAACTTAGCCATATTCTGAAGACAGGAGTCGTACGCTGCTGGATCTGATAGCCCATGTAACTGCATGGCAAATTGTGCTAACGGGAGAGGAAGCTCCCCCAGGAGGAAGCCACCTTGGTGGCCTACCTTTAGGTTTTGGTAAAGCAAGCGCATCTGCTCCGGCAATAGTCCGCGTATTGCAAACCACCACCCTCCAACCTCGTCTGGTAACTGCAGGAAGATCGTATCCGGGAACTGATCCACAACAAGTGGACCTGCTCGAACTGCGGTGAGGGCTCCTACGAGGAATCTGGACACCAAAGACATGTGTTTTTCACATCCTTGGTTCATATTTAGCCATCGCCCGATAGCATATGCAGGCGGGATTTCCGGGGAAGATAGTAGTGATACGAGTTGGGACACCAATGTGAGATCTTCTTTTGGCACTGAAGTCGGGTATCTAGGATAGAAAAAGTGTATGCTCATCGACCCATCCCAAGTATCTATTGGAAGTTCTGTGGGCCGATTCTGTTCTTTCGATGTGAAATTCAGAATTTGGGTTACCAGATTTAGCGCATGCCGAAAAGGGAGAGTGGCGCCGGAGAGTTTTTGTACTATGCTCGAGTCTGGGAACATTGCATCTGGATTTGGCGTGGATAATGTGAGAATTTCATCCATCGCTCGTATGTCGGCTGTCTCCAATAGCTTGAGCCTATGTAGAATCCGCGACGTGGGAGCTATGGCCGCGAGGATCCCTTCTCCACTCGCAATTGGGACTCCTCTAATACAGACAACACTTTCAGGGTAAAATCTATTTTGCTCTATCGACAGAGTTCCGGATGTGGCGTTCCTGGCCAAGGAAAACTTAACTATCCCGTGGTTCTCGGAAAAAGCCATTGCTATTATATAGCGCCATCCATGAGAATTCCCAGCCGTCTTCAACGCATCTGGGAGAACTAGGTCCTGTTAGGAAATTTTATATTTGGCAGAAAGTGTGGTATATAGTTGTTAATTTGATCTTAAACACAACATATACCACTCATGAAATATTACATATCTGAGAAAGATTGGCAA
>JAISBP010000019.1 GCA_031266135.1 Holosporales bacterium
TCTTAATCCAATAGAAAGATACTGGAGTTGGATAAAGAGAAAGATTAGAAGTATTATAAAAGAGTTTACATCAATGGACGAAGTAATGGATTATGTGTTTGGTAGTGAGATTTAGTATAACACTGCAGACTGTTATCATTATTTTCAAAAATTGGTAAATACCGTCCAACCAAATGAATGGTTTGGGTATTTTTATCAAGCTGGTATCAAGCGGATTGAGGCAGGCAATAATACGTATATGTTGGCGATGAGTGCGTGGCAAGGATGCTCCTTCAGCGATAAAACGTATACGCCAGAAGGCAGGATCTTCATAGAGTATACCTACGACTTGTACATAAATTTGCGGCGGTGTAGTTTAGAAGAGTGGACCGAGCTTTATATGGGCGCTATCAATCAATTAAATCGTCTGAGAGTTTCAATTAAAGATATATGAAACTCTTTGTATATCCCACGTATTCAGCTACAATAGACCTCTTCCCTAACTCTTCATAATCATCCTCTTGGTACACCCAAGTACACTGCGGTTCTGCGTTTCGTCTTTCCTTCCAATAATTCTGATTTGGAGGTTTGGAAAGAAGTCTAATATGTTGAAAATATGGAGTAAAAGATAGTAAAATTTAAAAAGACGCCTGAGTAGGCAAATATTGAAACTCCAGATGGGAAATCGTAAGAAAATACAGATTCTAGCTAAGGCTATTACCGTAATCATGTGTACAGTAGCTCAAAACAAGGCGACGGAACCGCCGGGGCGACATCCTCAAGCAGTTGGAGGAGTGACACACTTCCTCACCATGACTCCCAATTCCACGGACGTGTTGAATTGGGACAGTCCTCAACATTGGGCTTACGTGATGGTTTCTGACCCTTTGAACTTTTGGCATAGGTTCGAATGTGTGAGATCGATACTTTCAATGAATATCATTAACATCCATTTTCTGACTAACGCCGCCTTTATGGGAATTAATTTGACGCACCACAAAGATTCTCATCTTGGAATATCTCTGCAGTTTGCACTAAGATGCTCCATAATTGACCCTAATTCATTGGACTTAGGGCCTCTGATGCGGTATCTGGGAGCGCTCACCAATTTGCTCGCTGCTTTGGATGAGTATAAGCAAGCCTGTAAAGATTCTGCACCAGAGACAGATTAGACCTCTTTCGTAACTCTCCATAATCATCCTTCTGCTGCGCGTCGACCCGGTACTAAAATCCTCGTGTACACACAAGTACACTGCGGTTCTGTGCGCCATCTTTCCTTCCAATAATTCTGATTCTGAAGGTTTTAAAAGAGGTCTATTATGTGGAGCGTTGAGAAATAATATGTTGAGTTTCGAGATCAAAGTGTGCAATTATTAAACGTTAGAGGGTAGGAATTTCTAGAAAAGAAATCACAATGAGAAAAGGTAAGATATTACAGAGAATTGCTCAGGCAGGTGCTCTGCTCGTATGGGCTATAGACGGCACTCAGGCCATGGAAACTCCCCAAACCCCTCTTCAAGAATTCAAACCTCGAGACCTATATACACCAATACAGACCGACTGGGATAACCGGTTAGCGACCACTCATTGGGCTGGAATCTATCAAACTGATGTGTACGGTTTTATGTCTCGATTCGGAGCTGTGAAGTTCAAACTGTCACAGGGGGGACAATCGACAGCACAGGTTGCAGTAGCCGCCATAGAAGGCCTGTACACTATTCCCAGCCCTCACGATCAGAATTGGGTATACCTATATAACTACCTACGCACTGGCGCCGTGATGGAAGCGTTGATTCTACTGCATCTCCCGGGCTTTGGAGGAAGCGATGAGAAGGATGCTGGCTCTCCAAGTAATCTCGACGAGCTAGCCATGATGCTTACGAAGATGTTCTTTCCGGGCTTTGGCGGAGAGGAGGATGTCGCCGGTGGAGTTGCCTCCCAAAGTGAGTCCGAAGAAGTATTATGAAAATGAAGAAGAAGATTGTGAATGAGATGTATTAAGCTAATAAAGAGAATCGCTATTGCGCTTGCCGTAGGCATGTGTACTATAGCTCAAAACGAAGCGATTGGAACTCCAGAAGCAAATAACATTCAAAGAGAGAGCTTGGATGAGGCTACAAATCCAGGCATCCCGTCTATTTTTCTCCAGGATCAGCTGACCTGTTTTATGCCGAAGCATTGGGCTTACGTAGCTATGACAGACGGCGCCCATTTCCTGAGCCGGTATGTGGCAGTACGTAGTGTGGTGAGGCAGTGGGACGATATTATTTTACTTAATGCGGCTGTTTGGAGTGGCATCAACATGTCTCCCCTCAATGACTCCACTTTGGGAAACCTTATAGAGGTCCTCTTGGTAGTGGCCCAGCACTATGGGTTTACTCCAGAATCTCTCGCCGCATAGAAGATTGCGTACTGAGATTATGACCGGTCCTTAAAGACTCCTACTCCAGGGAAAGATGGCTGATTTTTACCCGCCTTCCTTGCTATCATTATATTGTCTTGCTGGTTAGGCAAATATGACGATGATTGAATCAAGATGTACTCCGATCCCAAAAGGGATCAAAATGATCGTACAGTTAATGGCGGTAGTATTTTCCAATTCTCCGCTGACTAAGGCAATACCCAATGATTACCCTACTGATGGAGAAGGAACCAATTTAGTGGCCTATGTGCCTCGGATTCGGGCCACCTGGTCCCCATCTAACTATTGGACAGATATTCTTCTAGACGATGGGGAGCAGAAATTTCTTGTACATTTTGCGTGCACTAAGATTTATCAGTTCATGGGGAATGGGGATATCCCTGAAGTGAATCGGGATGCTCTCCTAGGTTGTTGCCTGGCATACTGCCGCGACGCCACAACGCCAAATCCTAGCATTACTCTACGAATACTTTCATCACTGTTGTCTTTGATAGCATATGATTGGCAAGGAGTTCCTCGAGATGAACTCAAAGACTGGCTTACTGCGTATTGGCGCTCACCACATAGCTACAGTCAATCTGTGGCTGTTTTACGGCACGGATTCTGTAGTTAGTCCCGATGCTTTAGGCATGTGTCAGACAAATTTGCTGAGGTAATAATATACTCATAGAGTCTAATGCACTTTTAAGTATCTCATTATACTTTTATCTGCAAGATCCCACGATTCAACGGACTTCACAAAATCACCATTCGGAATGCCATTTTTCATTGCAATCGATACTAGAACCGACAGTATATATGTTCCGTCGTCTGCAAATACCACGAAATCACGAATCCTTTTATGTATGTCTTCGATTTTAGGTTCGGAGCCACTAACACTCTCCAGAACCTGTAACATGAGCACAAACTCTTTTGCTATGTGAATAACTATATCCGGATCTTTCATCATTAATCTACTCAGAATTGATGCATCTACATTCATCAATTGATGAAATCTAGATACGATCCTTAAAAATTTTGAGATCTCATCGTAAGTCTCCGATTCTCTTAGAAGCTTAAGCGCCTCCTTCCCATCCTTCGTTTTACTTTCCGTTAATTTGGCGATGGAAGCTGCATCTAAAGCATCGCAAAGAGATTCGAGTGGCTTATATATCTTTGAGGCAAGAATTCCAGTCCCACATAATTGTTTGGCCAAGCTCAGGGCACGACTATAGTTTTGCTTCCGAATAGACATTGTATATATCTTCGCCACCGAATCGAAATCTGCCTTAATCGGCAATAACGGAATGGCCGTAGAATGGTTCAGAGACGCCAAAATACTTTCCATATTTTCTATGTCTGGAGATTCTTTAGTATAGTAAATCGGGATACGTGAATCATCTGCTGGGCTCCGCTTTAATGTCTTGATAGCTGATTCCAGGATTTCGTCATAATTCTTGTTATTAATATCTCTGTAAAATGCGGATGTAATTCTTGATAACTTATAGATATGACTGTATCGTTGAGCCAGTAAATTCCTATACAAAACCACCTTCATGATCCTACAGATTGCCTCATGCGAAGCAAATATAATCGCAAGTTCTCCGTCTTGTTCTAAGAAAGTACCGTGCCCAAAGTCTCTGGGATTAGATGACACAAATTGTAGGAAGGTATGTATTTCCCATAACAAAGGCACCATCTCAAGCGGAGATTTTTCAATGATTGCTGAAATAACCTTATCGTTTAAATGTTTCATGACCGAATAAACCGCAATCGTAAATTTCACAACTCGTTCTGCAGTTTTATCTGTTAAATCATGCTCTGAAAAATCGGGAAATGGCTTGTTATTATAATAACGTAAAACAAATCCTTTAGCCTTCAATTTGCCGATGATATACTTCTGCTTCATGGTACCGATAATAGATTTTACTATTTTAACCAGAGTATTCAGAGATTCAGCAGGAATCACCTTCTTGTCAAAACTCTTTGCCAATACTGCATATTCATTTATTTTTATTTGAAAATTATCTTGCTCAGCGCAAAATGCTCTGCAAAAAAAGATATAAGACAAACACAAAAAACTCCAAAATCTATTCATGCGATCTTCGGTACTCTAAGCGTAATCGTCGTTCAGTATACTACAATTTTATAATAACACATCTCAAAATGTAGGAATCCAAGTCTTTTCTTTCAACTGAAATCTCATGAATAAGAGAATAAGCTACGCGCTAAATCCTCTGTCGTCTGAACTTGAACTAATTATCAAGACATTTCTATAAAAAAGCGGCTTATCCGAGTTTTTGTTTTGAGCTGGAACTATTTCCAACCCATCCAATTATTACCCTATCAATTCGACCTTTTACCAAATTGTCATTTATAACGTTACTCATAATGGTCAGAAACTTATTCTCTGGCATTACACATCTATCAATTACTATGCATAAAGTTTTAATACCGGCTAATGCAGCCATACTCACCAGTCTGAAGCAAGCACATCGAACTTGCTCGTCATCTGTAAAATCCGGTTTTGGTCCAACATAAACAGTCACAAATATAGGACAAGACAGTAGCTCGAACACCGCCTTTTCCTTGTAAAACTTGATCACAGGTACATCTGATATCTGTAGCCATCGTCCGGGCCATTTACTATTCTGAGGGAATGGGCCACCAAGGAGACTTAAGTCCTCTTGCTCAGGGTATAAACTTTGATATAATCCGGCACAGGTGCTTAATACTATCGTTTCCGCTGTTACTTCACAGGAGCCGCCAACTTTATCTGTTGCAGCGAAGTATGCTAGTCCTTTAGGACCCGACAAACCAATGAGATGTGCCATGGCACCGTTTGAGTCTCCCTGAAACAGTCCTGTAGTGGAGTAAGATGGCCTTTGCGCTTGTAACGCAGTTATTAAGGACAGATCAACATTTGGAATGGCACTATCAGATGGCGCTCGAACCAACGATTGGAGATCAGTCACCACAGGAGGTCTGAATCCAAATGTTCTACCATGCAAATTCTGAAATAGCAGATCTCTCCCATTGATAAATGTAGACCATATACCGTATCTTAAAAAAGTCAAGATGTCCGTTGAAGATGGAGCGTGCGGTATTGAAAGTGGAGTTGTAGAATCAATAGTATTGTAATCTAATGGCTTGATACCAAGTCCAGCCATTTCTCCTGATTCCTTTAAATACAAATCAATATTAGATATAACTAAGGCAACCACATCTTCAGGGATTCCATCTTTCAATAGGCTACTTTTTGCGCCCTCTAATGCTTTCTCGTGTTTTTCCTTTTCTTGTGATGGAATTTGATTCATGCCCCATGCGGCTCCATAGTAAATCAAAGCAAGGTAAGTGATTTGGGATTGACTTAACTCTCCTACCGAGCCCTCATATGCCTGTCCGTTTGCCTTCCTAAATATGGATAATCCTTCTCGGACAGCTTGCTTAGCTGTGTTATCGATGTAACAGGAGGAAAATACTGCATTGCTGATAAGAAATTGTGTGCACGCTAATACTAAGAAGGACCCCAGTTTAATGGTCATGTTTTTGTCTTAAAATTGACTTAACTCCGGTGTTCAATTTATTGCCTAACTATTAAATTTTCGTTAATTTCGCCAAAAATAATGAACGTGTCAGAAATTATATGCTCAGTTCAGAATAAGACTTTAACGCAATACTACACGTAAGCCCCAAAAACATCTGCCGGCAATACTGTTTGAGCCTCTCCGATCTTGTCGTAATTTACTGAGAGCCACTTTTTGGCGACATTGTATCCGTCCGTATACAAATCCATTATCGCTCCCCAATCAGAAGAAAAATTCTTATTTGTATAGCTATTGATGTCAGCATCGTTTCTGATGACATGCATATTGATTCTTTTGAGAGAATTGGAAATCACTTTCCCATCGTCGATAAGTTTCGAAATAAAGTAAATAGCGCGCATTTCTCTCAGAAGTAAAGAGTTGTAACTGATTTCACGAATTCTAGATTCTATTCCATGATAACTTTGTGGAATATTATGACATGCATTCCTAACGAGCTGAACGACAATAATATCCTTTGAACTAACACCATCAATTATCGGATTAATCGCGGGATTCGCGATCATTCCGCCATCCCAATAATGTTCTCCGTCAATCTCGACCGAGTGAAAGATAAATGGTAAACAAAAAGACGCCATCAATACTTTTGGAGACAAATCTTCGTTGTGAAATATTTTGATTTTCCCGGTTTCGACATGAGTAGCACTTATAAATATCTGCTTTTCTCTTTCTTCAGTCAGGAGATCAAAATCGAAAAACGTTTCGATGAATTCCAACAAAGGATTTACGTTCAAAGGATTCCGATCGTAAGGTCCAATCCCGGATTTAAATACATTATCATCGGCATCGGAAAAGCTATAGTAGCTAATAATTTTCTCGAGCGGATTCGGTAAAAATTGAGCCATTTTTTTTGATACTTTATTGAAGCCAATCCAATACTCTCTTAGCATGGCGGAAGCTTCTTCTGCCCCACCAGCAATTAAACCTTGCATCAGAGCCGTTCCAGCGATTCCTCCCAATCCAGTACTGGAAATTCCTGTAATTTCAAGACGCTTGTCTTGCAGGAACAAATCCAGCACTCCCCAAGCAAACGCGCTCTGAAGACCTCCCCCCTGAAGAGCAATAGATACTCGTTTCTTCTCCAATTTATACTCAAAAGTTACCAATCCTAAGGAATAATGTATCACAATATTAATTAAATAATGGTTAATATATAACAAAACATGAGCTAATTAATAATAAAACGAGATCGCTGCATAATAGACTAAAGATGAAGTTCAAACATTCGACCTCTTATCGCAAACCTTTAGAATCAGAATTATTGGAAGGCAAGACGGTGCACAGACCTGCAGTGTACCTGAGTGTATACCATCCCTGCTTCTCAGGGTTGCATCATAAATTTAATTGAAAGGAGTAAAACCAAAAGAAAGAAATACTGTGGCTTATGTGAATACTTAAGATATAACATCATCAATAGGACGGTAAATTTACTTACGAAGTAAAATAACTATGAAAACATTAAATATTCTTTAATAAAAGCTAATTATAATAAAGTATAGATAAACTATCTGGAGAATGCTCATGATCAAAGTTATTCACGAGAAGTTAATGCTGCTAGCGCTAAGTACGATATATTTTATCAATGATCCAGCTCATACAAGTGACCTTTTCGATGGACGAAACGAAAATAATATGTGGGGAATATATAGCAATGATCCAGGAACAATTAAGTGGATTCAAGGTACAGGTGTGGAAGATGCGAACTGCACAGATCATAATATTAGAGCGCTTCTTCAATCTGAAAAGACGACAGTGATAATAGTAAAATCAGTATCAGGCAGTAGCATCGGTGGATGGCTTCAAAGCTGGTTTCCATGGATCTTTAGGAAACTTATTGGATACGCCCTACCATTCCATCATCATATTTATCTCGCACGCGGATAGCCTTTTTTTATGTCCATGCCCAAATCCACATAACCATTCTTCTGCTTCGTTGATACGGTACTCGAATCCTCACGTACATCCAAGTACGCTGCGGTTCTGTGCTCCGTATTTCCTTCCAATAACTCTGATTCTGGAGGTTTTGAAAGAGGTCTAATGTATGGTAATCTATCGAATACGTCGGATCACCATGTGAAGAGTGATAGAGCATGAAAAAGGTTGACCGAGAGTTTCTATCAAAATTTCAGGATACTCCAATATACCTAAAGTCTAAGGAAGAGATAGCTGACTCCATATCCAAAGAAATGTGGAATATTTTATCGTCGAAACTATGATGATCTCAGCCTTTTGTTGAGCTTAGACTTGGTGATCTAGAGATAAACGATGTACGCATCAATAAAGAAACACAGTCTATTTCATTAGAGATAACTTTCTACTCCAAGTTGAAGGAGGTTTCATCATTTGTTATGCAATTCCATTAACTTCTACTTGAAAAGTAAAGTATATTAAGTTAGAATGGTAGACTAGAATAGGAATTTACACGGATATGTGAGAAAAATGAAAATAATCTGTAAAAGAACTATCGGAATTATGGCATCGATGATGTTGCTGGCAGTAAATGCTCTGGGCGGGCAAGGAACTACCGCTCCTCGCCGTGACCAAAGTATTCGTCCCCTGTCGGATGTGATTCTTAATCAGCGTGATGACGTAGGAGCTAGACTGGCAGCTACCCAAGCCTTGATAGATGACTGCTTGAAGATTGTCTCTGAACAAGATTTGGGCGACTGGCTTGGCGAGCTTGTAGCGAATAGCTATTTGCCACCAGCGTGTAAGATCGGGAACGACATTTTACATACTTGTTTTCATCAGGATTCGAAGTTAGTCCAAGAATTGCAGAGATGGTACAACCTGGCAGTTCAATATCCAAACGGATTGTCAGACCGATTAATTAGGCTGGTAGAAGACTTTTTGACCCAGGTGAAAACTTCGGCCCATGACGAAAGTTTTGACTGGGCCCAGTACAAAGAGAATTTCGATCGAGTTCAGGCGAAGATAGTGTCGCAATACACACTAGAGGATCCAGAAGTTAAGTTTCTCATAAACAAAGAAATGATCAAAGAAGATGACATATCGAGACTTCGCGAATTGCTAGCCGAACGTGATTGATTTCAAATAACTTGTTATTCATGTTTTGGCTTCATCTTGTGCATCAGTTAATTATAGCAGAAGTGTTTTGGCTTTTATGCAGGAATCTCAATAAGACCGATTCTGGAGCCGATGTTGTTCGTGTATAATCTCACTCGATGAATGTATCAAAACTGCTTCCCTTATGAGTACATCAGACGTATTTGATGACATTTCTAAGTGTTTGAGTTATGGATTGGAATCGAGGGCGAAGTTATTCAAGAGGCTGTGTGGTAAACGTATAATCGATCTGTGTTTACACATGCCGGTATATACCATCGAGAAAGTGTATACCGAGCAATTGACGAAGAGCCACATCGGGAAGATCGTGACGACGAGGATATACGTCGAACACATAGAGCGCGCATATCCGCGCTCCAGGCGGCCGTCAATAGTCCTCGGGAAATGTGGGAAAGATGTCGTTGAAATATTGTTATTTAACTATGCCTCTCCATCGTATCTCCATAAATCATTCCCACAAGGGCAGACCGTTTTTATCAGTGGAAAGTTATGCGAATCCTATAAATATAATTTCCAATTCGTGAATCCCGAGAGGCTGGCATCTCAGGCCGCCGCAGTAAATGCCTCTGGAATTTTTAATATTTATCCGTTGACTACTGGTATTTATCAAAACTCTATCTACGGCGCCATGAAGAGTGCCCTGAAATACTTGGAGAATACAGGAATTCCGGAGTGGTTACCATCCGAAACACTCAGCACGAACAATTTCTCGAGTTTCAGTGAAGCCATCGCCGAAATTCATCGACCAGGATCCATTGGGTATTCAGATCTGGTGACTCCTGCCAGACGTCGCCTTTGCTTCGATGAAGTATTGGCCGAACAGATAGGGATTAGACTGTCAAACTTTACTGATAGGGCGGTCATCATAATTCAAAACGATAAAGTACTCATCAATAAATTATTGCAGATACTGGAATTTTCATTGACTAATTCACAGAATGAGGCACTCGGTGAAATATTGTCAGACATTTCATCTGGGACGAGGATGATGCGTCTCCTGCAGGGGGATGTCGGCTCAGGGAAGACCATCGTCGCGATCCTGGCGATCCTTTATGCCGTTGAAAGTGGGTACCAATGCGCCTTCCTAGCGCCCACCGAGATATTGGCACGACAACATTATAGGATCATCGCCAGATACTTCGACCAACTCTGGATCGGGACGGAATTACTGACGGCCAATGAGAAGGGGAAAGCTAGGCAGAGGATCCTGGGCAATATCGAGACGGGGGCCGCGAAGGTCTTGGTGGGCACTCACGCCATCCTAACAGAATCCGTGAAATTCCAGAATCTAGGGTTGGTCATTATTGATGAACAGCATCGTTTCGGAGTGGATCAAAGATTGCAACTCATCGATAAGGGTAATAACCCGCATATCTTGAGCATGACGGCGACACCCATACCCAGGACAATGGTCATGGCATTCTACGGAGATATCGCTGTTTCATCGATCACCGAGAAGCCCGTGGGGAGGGCTCCGATCACAACGAGTTCGGTGCAGATCAGCAGATTGCCGGAAGTCCTAGAATCCATTAGGAAAATCATTGATCAGGGACAGAAGGTATACTGGGTTTGTCCCCTCATAGAGGAGAGTACTAAGGTTGACTATACGTGCGTCATCAATAGGTTCGAGTATCTGAAGGAGTATTTCCCTGATGATGTTCAGATGTTATACGGGAAAATGAAATCATGTGAAAAACAGGAGATTTTCCAGGGGTTTATGGAGGGACGGTTCCACATCCTGGTTTCCACGACTGTGATCGAGGTCGGTGTGGACGTTCAGGATGCCACCGTTATGATCATAGAAAATGCTGAGAAGTTTGGATTATCCCAGCTGCATCAGCTACGTGGACGCGTTGGGCGCGGAACATTGCCATCGTATTGCATATTGGTATTTGATCCGAAGCTATCGTCTAAAATATCGATGGATAGAATCCGTGTAATAAAGAGCAGTAATGATGGATTTTATATTGCCGAGAAGGATTTACTCCTAAGAGGAGGTGGCGAAATATTTGGTACACGGCAGAGTGGGCAAAAAAAATATCGCACATTCGATATAAACAACCCCGATAACCAGTCGATTGTATACGAGACCCTGAAGCAGACATCAAAATTGGCGGCGGAAATCGTGGATCAAGGCAATATTGATGATTACAGCATTTTATTAAAAATATTTAGTACTGAGAAAGTAACAAACATTAGACAGTCGTTTTAAAACTATGATATAATTAAGGTTATATAATGTAATGAATATTGTGTGATCATCATGAGTTCAGAAAGAAAGAATGATATTCTAAAGATTTTATGTTTCCTGCTTGCGGTTGGATTGTTTTACCAGATATCGTACCGGGTCGTTCAGCTGCTAGATAAAAGGAGCCATTATATATCGACGAACGGAGTATCCGATAGAGTGGTTGATTCGGATTTGGCAATATTCCGTATCAAGATAAATTACGAATCAGATAAGCTTGGTGTAATCAAGGATGAGGATCGCAAGAAAAATAAGGATATGGTCAAGGCCTTGTTGCATAAAATGGGCATTAAAGAAGCGGAGATAGATGTTTTGCCAGGAAGTATCTCATTAGAAGGAGCTTACTCAACGAATACAAAGGCCTATTACCGGATTACAGATGAATTTAAAATAAGAACAACAAAAGTAAAGATTGTGAAACCTATAATATCGGATATTGTAAATTTGAAATTCAGTAATGGAGGACACGCTGAATTTAATGAGACATATTACTACACCGATATGAGTGGTCTCAGAATTGAGATGTTGGAAGAAGCTTCTAAAGATTCACGGGAAAGGGCCCAAAAAATAGCGAAGTTAATGAATTGCAAAATAACGGATATCAAAAACATGGCCACTGGAACCTTTTCGATAGTTCCGGCAGACTCATCTGCAGATAATGAATACAGATGGGACGGGCAGGAATCCATTCAAAAGCGAGTACGAGTAGTCGTGCATGGATCGTTCGAAATGGAGGGAAATAAGGCTCAGTAACTTTCTTCTTCGAATCATGCTGGAACGAGTACTAGAGTAAACTTCTTTCCAAACCTTCAGAATCAGTTCTTATGAAAGGAGACCCGGCACGCAGAACCGGAGTGTACATGAGGATTCGAGTACTGGATCGACGCAGCAGAAGACTGATTATGGAGAGTTACGAAAGAAGTCTGGTGTATTCCGTTTATGTGTGTTCCTCTATTTCCGCTGATTTCAGGACTGCCTCTTGATAAAGACTTGGCAAGATGTCTATCAGCTCTACCAATGTAATCCGCTTAAGTTCTGTATCTGATTGGACGTCTGGTGCGAAAAAGGGAGCATATCTAATGGAAATACTTAGGAAGTTACTCGGGAGTGCGTTGCTTACCGGTTCATTGTTGGCAATCTTGGCAATGAGTCTCATAGTAATTTCGATTTTCCTGGATTGTATGAAGGATGACCACTTGTCCTGATCACGGATGAATTCCGGAGTGTTTCGAGCCATCATCATGATAATATCTTGAGCAACCAGGCCAGGAAATCCTTTTAGAGCTGCCGCATCAAAAAAACTGTATTCGCCCCTCAAAAGTTGACAGCATGTATAAACTTTCTTGACGATAGATATGTGAAGTTTTGAGTACAATTGTAAGGCTGCTCCGACCTTACAATCCTCAGAGAGAGGATTGAGAAAGTCAGGTAGCCAGTCAAAACTGCGTGGACGTTCATACCGTGGGATAGCTTCTTTTTTGAAGATAGCAGATAGCGTTATAATTACCATTTCCTGTTCTCGGTTTGAACAGAGTTTCAGGAGTACTGATGCTGGCAGATTATAAAAATTCGTCAGCTCTTCTTGAGAGTGAATCCTTGGATACCAATATTTTACAGTATTAACGAGTGCTACGATGTCGGGATCTACCGGCGGAGACATTACTAAAGGAATCTGTCTAAAACTGAGGAAATCTACTCTGGAAGTGGACGCTGGAGTATCAAGAACTGGCCAGTGGCTCTTGCTATAATTGCGATCGGTTGCCTCTTTCACAAGTGAGGCGTAGGCCGAATCTGACATTCGAGACGGAGAAGAACTATGAGAAAGATTCTGGAAATAACTAGGTAAACCTGCTCCGAACCTAGCTGCATCGGCTAACGGTATCATTACTATAACCTCAATACCTGCAGCTATTAGAATCTTCTTCACAGTTTATTTTCCCCCTCTTATATTCTTTATTATACATCTGTTTTACGCCATCATCAATCATACTGTGAAATATTATTAGCCTGCGCCTTTTCGGCAAACTTGCGCCCTAATCTCCAATTATGATATAATTTCATATAGTTATAATTTAGCGCGATGCGTGAGGTTTTAGATTTAGTGGAAGTTACTGTCATCGATAATAACGTTGAGCATGCCCTTCGTATTTTGAAGAAGAAGATGCAGCGAGAGGGTATCTACAAAGACATGAAGATTCATCGCCATTTTGAGAAGCCGTCAGAAAAGAAGGCTAGGAAGCGGATAGATTCCCTCAGGAGAGCCAGGAAGCTCACTAGGAAACGGTATGAAAGAACCGGATATTAATACGTTTATTGGATATCCCTAATTAGATGGCCAAAAATATTTTAGATAAAACTTACAACCCGAAGAATTTCGAGCCCGATGTCTATCGGCGAACGATGAATAAATTTGCCCCTAGTCCCGACCTTGAAAATATCTTCACGATCCTGATGCCTCCTCCGAACGTCACCGGATCCCTGCATCTGGGACACGCCCTGACGTATACCATCCAGGATATCCTGATACGGTACTATAGGCAGTCTGGCTACGATACACTCTGGCAGCCAGGGATCGACCACGCCGGGATTGCAACGCAGATGGTGGTTTCACGGGAACTCGAGGCGAGTGGCATTGAGCCGAGCTCCCTTCCCCGTGAAGGGTTTATCTCCAAAATTTGGGAATGGAAGAATCAATCCGGTGGCAAGATCGTGGAGCAACAGCAGGCCCTTGGGTGCTCGGCGCCGTGGGCTCTCTCAAGGTTCACGATGGATGAAAACTTTTGCGAGGCTGTGGTCGAAGCATTTGTTACATTATACAAGTCCGGACTTATATTCCGGGATAAACGCCTCGTCAATTGGGATACCAAATTGCAGACCGCCATTTCTGATCTCGAAATCCAGAATAAGGAAGAAGCAGGCGTATTGTGGCATATCGACTACAAGATCTCGGGGACCGATGAATCTATAACGATCGCCACGACACGGCCAGAGACCATGTTTGGGGATACCGCCATCGCTGTCCATCCAGATGATGCACGGTATGCAAGCCTAATCGGTAAGATGGCGGTGATTCCATATACCGATAGAGAAATTCCAATCATCACGGATGATTATATCGATATCCAAAAGGGGACGGGGTGCCTCAAGGTAACGCCCGCTCACGATATCAACGACTTCGCCATCGGGAAGCGCCATAACCTCGAGATGATTACGATCCTCGATAAAACGGGGCACCTGACATCGGATTATGTCCCCGATTTTTTGAGGGGGGTGTACGTCAAGAAAGCCAGGAAGATCCTCCTGGAGAAGCTGAAAGAGGATGGCATCTTGGTGTTGGAAGAGGAGATAACGCATACCATTCCATATGGGGATAGATCTAATACCGTCATAGAGCCACTCCTGACGGACCAGTGGTTCCTTGATTCCAAGGCCCTGGCCAAAGAATCCATCAGAGTCGTGGAAGAGGGAGACATAAAATTTTACCCGGATAAATGGAAGAATACTTATTTTGACTGGATGTATAATATCGAACCATGGTGCATTTCCAGACAGATACTTTGGGGACATCAGATTCCAGCCTGGTACGGTCCGAACGGTGAGATCATCGTCGAGAAGACGGAAGAGGAAGCGTTCATCGAGGCCGAAAAGCGTGGTATCCGGAGGGATCAGTTAATACGAGAAACGGACGTATTGGATACGTGGTTCTCTTCTGGACTGTGGCCGTTCGCAACATTGGGGTGGCCCAAGAAGACGGATGCTTTAGCTAGGTATTACCCTACATCGACATTGGTCTCCGGATTCGACATCATCTTCTTCTGGATTGCCCGCATGATCATGATGAGCATATTCTTCATGAAGAAGGTGCCGTTTAGGGATGTGTACATCCACGCGTTGGTCCGTGATGAAAAGGGGCAGAAGATGTCCAAATCCAAGGGCAACGTTATGGATCCACTGGATTTGATAGATGAATTCGGAGCCGACGCCCTGCGCTTTACCCTGGCATTCCTATCGGTCCCTGGGCGGGATATTAAATTTGGCCGAGATAACGTCAAGATCAGCAGGAATTTCATAACGAAGATATGGAATGCCGCCAGATTCCTGCAGTCTAAAGAAATTGTACTTGGAGAAAAGGTGCCAGAAATCCACCACAAAATAGATCACTGGATTATAGCTAAGCTCAAGAAATTTAAGGACGATATAGACCAAGATATTCGAGCGTATAGATTCGATTACGCCACCAGGAATATTCAATATTTCCTCCGAGATATTTTTTGCGATTTTTATATAGAGGCCATGAAGATCCAGGATACAAGGCACGTCGCTGGATATGTGTTTTCCGAGTTCCTGAGGACCGTCAATCCATTCATCCCGTATGTCACGGAGTATCTGTGGCAGACCATCTCTGATTCGCCCGAAACTTTGGTCACGCAAAATCAGAGTAATATCCACGAGTTAACGATATCATCCGAATTCGAAAAAGAGGTCGATGAATTTGTGGAGTTGATCCATGAAATCCGCTCCGAAAAACAGAATGTAGAAGCCGGCAGTAGCGAACGATACAATGATCTGAAAACCCGCATACATTCCTGGCCAGGAGAGCTGAATGCACTGGCTGGGGTTGCATTCCGATTCCATCTCTGATTCACACACGTGGCCCGCATACCCGCACCCCGTTGGTTGCTCCTCATCATGGGATACTCCCCCCTCCCCCGGTCGATTTTTATTTAACCGCACACTCTGTTTGTGTCTGTTCGCACCTGCTATCCTGTTCTGAGCTTTCCTGATTAAATGGCGCTTCTGAGTAGAACACCAGAACAGTTTTCAATTTTAAACCCGATACGCTCAAGCTCGCCACCTTACAGTGAATTTTTGGGGACCATGTCCTCCACGGAACGTCTAATAACTGAGGGGCATCTGAGAGCAACGGCAGGGCCATCTTACACTTAAAGGGCATCACCATTGCGATAGGATCCGCAGCTTGAGGAGCCTCTCCGGTGTACGTGAATCCCCAACCCTTCGGCACCTTACCAATCCCAAAACAGCCAGCTACAGCGATCCTAAAAGTCATGGAGTGCTCGCCATACAAATCCAATCTAGAGCTGTTACAATCGAAGCCGGTCTCCATCGAATTAACCCACCTAACAACTGCTTCTTCACCAGGGCCCCGCCCGGAAGAGAGGAACGCCACATCAAATTCCCGGTCCGTGGGAGCTCCAAAGCGAAAACCCAAGATTTTGTGGGTATCGACGACGCCCCTCCCCCCTACGTCACACACATTCTCTACTGCCATCGCCGGAGCAGCCGATACCGCCACTATAACAGCGATTCTTCTTACTATATTCATGACACCATCTTTTAACTACTTTGATCTGTTGCAGTAGTGTATGATCAGCCGAATCTGTCAAGATCCAGTTTCTCTCATAAGGCATCCATGGCAGAAGCGGACGATATAATTTTGCTCCATAGCAAGGAATATTTTAATGCCATGAAATTGAAAGAAATGAGCAATATTATATGAATTTGGATCTCGAAAAAGATAATAACTTGACGAACTAATACTTCTCACAGTACAATAGCGTCCATTCTATCAAATAATGATAATAATAAATGAGCAGTTTCTTGAGATATGCTGTCCTTACCCTAGCATCCATTGTGGGGGTGGCCGTTCGTGTATGTGCGTCGGCTGAGGATCCGGTAAGAGTGAGTTCTGATTTTTCACCGATTGATATCTTTCTGAGGGACGCTATGTACCCGAGATTCTGCTTTAGTGCTATAAATCATACCCCTCTGTGCCCTGATCGACGGTTGGTCTTACGTGACGCTGCTCAGGAATTGTCTAGGCCCTGTTAGGGAAAATTGAGTCACCTCAATAATATGAAAAAAGAAGCTATATACCACCATGAAATATAAGAAGAAGCTGTTTTATCATATCTAGTACATACTCTTCTGAAATAC
>JAISBP010000023.1 GCA_031266135.1 Holosporales bacterium
CGACAATTCCCCATCATTTTGCATTAAGTGTATCACATCTATTGCTGTTTGGATTATTAGGTTGTTATGTTGAGAATGGAGGTGTGCTATGCGTTTTACCGATATTAGCATTGTGGCCAGATCCATCTCCATGTTTGGCGGATCCGGGCCTTCCCATCGTGGGTCTTCCAGTATATTCACGTGCAATTGCGCCAGGACGTTGCAGTTTTGTCGATCCTCGTCGCTCTTGTTGGTACCGAGATATTTTCGGAGGGCTCGGTAAGTTATTTCGAACCTTCCCTGGTCCACGAGATTCCTGGGTTCTGCCGCATTGCAATTCATCCCTATCAGTATTGCCATTGATATTAGTGCTTTAATTTTCATTCTGTTTCTCCTATGGTAAAACTACTTTCAAAAGAGTTCGCTCTCCTATATTTTTCTATTCATCTGTGGTCTGCTGTTGCTGACGATCGGCGTATAGTCTTTGTATGTTTATTTCTAGAAGATCGGCTTCCAGTATTGCTGCCAGATTAATGCCTACTGTTGCGCATACTTCCGGCTGGAGTTTCTGAAGGCTATCGAATGTTTTACTTGGATGAGTAGCCATTAATGCTCCAAGATTGATTAAGCTGCGTGCTAGATTCGGGTTTATTTGTCCAAATTCGGTGGCGAGACCATTGGATCTAAGAGCGTAATCTAGCGGAAATCCGCTCGTGTCTACTGGGTTTCCATATGGCCTATCAAGCTGTAATGGCATTCCATGCGTTTTTATTTTCCTGAACACTGTACACAGGAGGGTCAGGACTTCTGTATCAGTAGGAACCCCGGTGCGCCGAGTTCTTTCAGCGATCGATCCGAGGATATCCAGACATGGTCCATCTGTTGAAAGCAGCTTCTGTATGACAGGGATTAGCCAAATCAGCTGAGTACCTTTAATAGATCCTGATTCCAGTTGTTCCTTTGGGAGGTTTGCATACGCAGACACCAGGCTTGCGAAAAGTGCTACTGTAGAATCCTCACCTTCAGATTGAGTCCGTTCCAGGAGTGATCTTATCAAAACCTCCTGGCATTCTTGGTTTTGTGTGAGGTTTAAAATGGTGGACGCCAGCTCAACTGCGTGAGGAATGCCTTCTAATCTTCCCATAATTTCTTCATGTGTGTACGGCAGTTGTTCTGAATCAAGACCTTGTTTCAGAGCCACAAGTTCTGCAAGGCCCGGTGTCCGGGCGGAATCATCTGCATCTGTTTGGTCAAACTGTTGCTGTTGTGATGCGTGGCATTGCGGCACAAGCGGCACAATAAGTGCTGCCATGGCGATTAACACTCTAACTTTCATTCTCCATCTCCTTTTGAAAAGCTTCTCACAGGGGATTCTGTAATCTTAACTTGTACCAGTCTGCGCATTATATGATTATTCTTGGCCGCTGTCTATTTAAATTCGTGTTACAATGATCATAATTTGAATGAGAGAATTTTAATGATCGTGGTATTTAGTTTTTACTGGGTTTGTATAATGTTTCTGGCGATCGTTGGATTTTTATTCATCGCGTCGTTCGGTTTGAATATAGACATCGCTTTCTATGAGAAATCGGATAATCTCGTTTGCAATTATGAACGATAGGCCTAAGACATTATTCGAACACATCATCGAACTCCGATCCGTTTTAATTAATTCAGTTTTCGCGGTGTTGGGAGCCATGATTATATGCTATGTATTCATCGACGAGATATTTATCTTTCTAGCTCGACCATTGATCAATACCTTAAAATACTGTAAACAATTCCACGAATTAGTTTATTCATCAATTTCAGAAATATTTTCGATGCATCTGAGGATTGCGTTCTATACTTCAATGTTCTTATGTTTCCCATATATTATCCATCAAGTTTGGACATTCATTAGACCGGCACTATTACCGAAAGAGTCATCCATCATCCCCAGAATAATGTTCATAACTGTGGCGCTTTTCATGGCCGGTGCTGCCTTTGCCTTCTACGTCGTCATCCCATACATCTTCGAATTATTCATCGAGAGTAATGCTCGGTACGCGGAATTCCTCCCCAAGATAGGTGACAATATTTCATTCATCGTCATCGTTATGTTCTCATTTGGATTGAGTTTCCAGACACCCTTACTCATCATCGCCCTCGATAGATTAAAAATCTTAAGAGTTCAGACAATACAAAAATTGTGGAGAGAAGTTATACTGGCCATCATAGTCATTTCGGCCATCATCACACCTCCCGATGCGTTCAGTATGTTCTTCTTGGCGGCACCTCTGATAGCCCTCTTCGGAATATCAATATTAATTTGCAGAATTATTAGTGATAATAAAGAAACAAATAGATAAATACATGATAAATGTGATAAAATAAAGCTATGGCACGAAGAAGACAAGGAATAGTATTCACGCCGTAGCAATTTGAAAAATAAAGTGGGAGGAGTATACAATGAAAAAGTTAACATTGACCATGTTGGTTGTGAGTTCGTGGGCGGCTCAAGTGGAGGCGAGCCATGAGACGGCATTCCCGCCAGTCATAACCAGGGATAACCTTATCCAAGGAGATGCAATTCAACATTTGATGGGATGGATTGCTGCTCAGCCAAATTTTGTAGAGAGTTTAAAACAACCATCTCGTTACTTGGATCAAGGATGGAATTACTACGAGAATCTTACCATAAGGCATGTAACTGACCGATTCGGTCGGCCCCAACTAATCATGCCCTTAATAAAACACGATTCTAGAAGATTTCAAGTCACAACACAGTGTAAGACAGATCAAGTAAATGAATTATTGACGGATTTTCATGAGTGGATCAGAGAAATTGTTACTCAGAGAACGCAGATAGAAAATTACTATAGGATAGAAGTTCTCACTAATAGCCCAGTGAGGACAATCCCAATCGGCTGGGCGAAGCCTAAAAAGTACAAAAGGGGAGGTGAGCTGGATATAATCAAGACAGACACAAACGATTTCAGAGTGAATACTCCATTGGATGCAGCGTTCCTGGCGGAGGAGCAGGTCACTGGATGCGCAATCGGAATAAAACACAACCCTCAATCCACAATACAACTGTTTCATGCAGCAGCAGTGGGTCCATCATGCCCATCAATTTTCCTGCATGAGATTAGCCACCATCTGAAAGCTAGAACGACATTTTCGATCATTCAAAGTACACAATGCGAGATGAGATTTAATTTCTCCGCTATTCCAGGCGGGGATTTTGAACTCGGAGCAGTATTACCAACTTCGTGGGGACAGGCAGCAACAACGAAATATAGGATGGCGGACGGGTGCTGGCCGGAGTTCAGACAATTCAACAGAATACCTCTTCAGCGTATCTAGAAAGAACCAAGGGGCACATCATAAGTACGTAGAAGATCTCACTTCACCGAGAGGAGGATTAAGTATTAGATTAATCATGACTGCTGGTTGTGGAGAGTTAGGGAAGGTATCTAATCGTGATGGATCTTATACTGGGTGAGAAGAAACTGAAGAGCCGTGTATTCCTGGCTCCGATGGCGGGGGGCACCGATCTCCCGTTCAGGGAAATAGTACGAGGATTTGGAGATTTCGTTATGTATAGCGAGATGGTGGCCAGTTACGCCGTGATCAGGGACGTAAATAGAACGCGCCGAATGATGGAACTAACGGGTGATGAATGGACGGGGATCCAGATAGTGGGAGCCGATCCCAGGATCATGGCCGAGGCCGCCAGGAAGAGTCATGACCTAGGGGCACCGTTCCTGGATATCAATATGGGGTGCCCCGTCAAGAAGATCGTGAAAACAGAGGCCGGATCCGCCCTCATGAAAAATGAAAGGTTGGCGGCCGAGATTATGAGGGCGGTCGTACGGGCCGTCCCAATTCCGGTGACCCTAAAAATACGCCTCGGATGGAGTGAGGAACATCAAAATGCCATCCAGATTGCAAGGATCGCTCAAGATAGCGGGATCCAAATGATAAGCGTCCATGGCAGGACACGGTCGCAATTATATACTGGGAAAGCGGATTGGAGGGCCATCAGAACCGTCAAGGAAAGTGTGCAAATACCAGTCATAGTCAACGGTGATATAACGAGCGTCGAGACCGCGAAGGAGGCGCTGGAAGAGGGTAGGGCGGATGGCGTGATGATTGGTCGCGGAACATTGGGCGCCCCGTGGATCCTGCGTCAAATACATGATAGTATTGAAGGATACTCACAAGATTCTCTGATTACAGCTATGACTCGTCGCAATACCTTAGAAAATCATATTCAAAAGATATTCGAGTTTTACCCGTCATCAAAAGCGATTATTAATTGTAAGAAAGTACTGATGATGTATTGCAGGGGAACGCCCAATGCATCACAAATAAGGCAACAAATAATGACGATAGAAGATTTGGCACAGATCAATGAGATTATGCAGATGATATTTGAATAGATCTATTGACATATCATAGCATTTTGATGTATACCATCAGTAACGTCAGATTATTAAACAATAAATTATATGAAAACTGAAGGATTATACCAGATAATATGCAGAGTTGTAGTGGCTTTAATAATCGCCATATGTAACGTTCGAGGCTCAGCCCCACGTGAACCAGAACCACTGTGGCTCGTTTTTTCAACGACGGACGGGATATATGCCGATGCAACGGCCGTGGCAATCCAGTCGCTACTGTTATACTGGAATCCGGAAGGTAAAAAGATTGGAATCCTCGTCCTCGGAGATCAACTAACGCCAGCAACTATAGCCAGATTTCAACAAATGGGAGTTCGAGTTGAAAACATTGCAGATAGATTTCTGGAGTTGGCTGATCGATACATAATTACTGGCTGGAATAGGTTGGTTTCACTCCAGCCGTGGCTACCGGAAATCCTCCCTGATCTTGGAATTGATGGCATATTTTGCCAGATGGATTCAGATATATTTGTGATGAGAGACCTCGTTACTCCATTAATCGAAGAGGCGTCTCGTATGACGCAGCCTATAAGCGCCGTGAACCAGAGTTATGTTACTGTTGAACATGCGTCTGATGTCCGGCTTGGTACATCTCTAGGTGCTGGCGTCGTGCTGTGGGATCTGCGGCGTTTGGCTGAAACTGGAGTTTCGTTATCCGAAAAATTTCAATTAGATGTAGAGGACGATAGGATGTTTGGAACACCCCAAGTGCAAAGCCTTATTCGTAACCTTATAGGCAAGGGTCGCGACTCCGAAGCACTCCAAACATTGGATCAAATCGTTAGCAAGCCTCGTACTTTTTACGACGATTCTGATGGAAGGACGCCAATTGAGAAACTTGCTCAGAATGATGTTTTAAAGAATGATGCAGAACTTGTATCGATACTACGAGAAATCAATGACAGGATGCAAGGCAAACTATTCATAAGATTAAATTGCGCTATCGGGGCAGCGGTGAATTTTGTTTATCGTATTTTTGAAGATGATATTGTTTTCGAGCCACCGGAAGATGGGACTCCTTTCGTTAATTGTAACGGTGTTTTTTGTCAAGAAGCCACTCTTAGCACGGCGGCAACCTTAAATTTACCACTAAGGTCTAATCTTCTGGTGAAAAATATTTGCCCATGGTTAGAGAAGCCTCGTGCGTATCCATTCTTAAGATCGACCTTGATTCCGAGTAGTATGTTATCAACCCTTATCGCTTACGCCAAAAGTCCCGCTATTCTTGATCACATGGCAGAAGAATTTGCAAATGTGCTAGTTTTACATTTTGATGGGTGTCGGAAGCCTTGGGATCCAAATTTTACGGAAGGATTAGTTGGCTCAGAATTAGCCTGGGCCACAAATGCGCGAGAATTTTATTACGCAGTATTATCAATGACTTCATTTGCAGAGCCCGATAGAGCACCTGTAACACCTGAACAACTTGAACAATTAAGAGGTGCATTGCTTTTCACAGAAGAGCAAGCCAAAGATCATTTGACACAACTCGTCAGCGAACATACGGAAGAAATAGATGCAACACTTGCCAAGATAGCAGATCTCAAAAAGGCTATGGTTTCTGATGAGTAGGCTGGATTTATTCACAGTGTTTTCTAAATTAGGTGTTTTGACAAATAGGATTTTTACATAGCATTCAGAATTTATCGTAAAATTGGTGTTACAGTGCCAAACTGAATTGTGAAGTGATGTTTAATTTCAGACTTAATGCAATGATGTCTATGTTCACATGTTGGATGTTTTACCTATATGTATACATAACACGTGTGGAACCGGGTGTTTTAGCCGATGATCTGATGAATGAGTTTTCGATGACTGCATCTGTGCTCGGTACTGCGATGTCAATGTTGTATATACCATATGTAACGATGCAAATTCCATGCGGAGTTATTACTGATAAACTCGGCGTCAAGACAGTCGTGGTTATAAGTAGCTTCCTCTGCGCGATTGGTACATTTATTTTTGGCGCTGCGACAACTGTTTTCCAGTTAGAAGTTGCGAGATTCTTGATTGGATTATCGTCAGCGGCTGCGTTCTTATGTTGTGGGAAAGTAGCTCTAGAGTATTTCGAAGAGCGGAAGTATGCGATGCTAACTGGAATTACGATGGGTATCGGATGTTTAGGCGGGATATCTGGGACGGCTCCCACCGTGTTTTTAGCGAATAAACTTGGGTGGAGAAATGAGATGTATGTGACCGGAGCGTTCGGAATATTAACGGCCATCATGGCCATCATTTTCTTGAAGAAAAAAGATACGAAGGCTGCAACAAAAAGTACTGATTCTCATTTTCTTGCTGGGCTCTTCGCGATTGCATCCAAACCCAAAGCATGGATACTTGGATTTTATGGGGCCATTTCATACCTTACCTTAAGTGTTATAGCAGAGCTATGGGGAGTTCCTTTCATGGAACAGAGGTATGGAATATCGACGGCACAAGCATCTCTAACATCACTCATCATTTTCATTGGATATGGTGTCGGCTCATTCCTTTCGGCTCTGATAGCTGAAAAGATTAATAGCTATAAACGGGTAATTATTATTTTCTCGATGGGATTGATTATTTCTTTTTGGTATGCGATATATAGCGATACCATCGGCTTTGCCTGGAATATGTTTGCTTTATTCATGGGGGGATTCTTCGCGGGAGCCGGGATTTTGTGTTTTACTCTAGCATACAACATGGTTCCAGAAAATTTCGATGGCACTTCATCGGGATTCATGAATGCATTGATAATGTCGAGCGCGATACTATTCCAGCCTCTCCTAGGCGAATTACTAGATTTCTTTAGGAATGGCATGGTGACTGATGGAGGAGAGCCAATATATACCATCGGAATGTATAGAAGCGCATTCTTATTCGTTATTTTAGCGATGGTATTATCAGGTATCTCTACATTCTTTATCGATGATAAACGTTGTTCAAAGACTTCATAAACTATGTCCGTCAGTACTAAGTTTTAGAAATAGAATCAATCCTAATATAATTAGCTCCTTGGTGAACTCAGTACACTCTGGGTTCAGTGCCATGTATCATTGTTTCAAAGATTCTGGAGTGTGTCTAATTATACTCGTTCCACTTTTCAATCATATAAAATTAAGTGTAATGAATGCCTAAAATCCAGCGTTATTAAAGCAAAAAATAATGCGTTTGGTAAGTAGAACGAGTATAATTCTGGTAGATACTTACTATTCTGCCTCTTTTACTTCTGTTTCGTTTCAGGCGGATGAATAGTTCTCTTCCCGAGGGTTTCTCCTCCCCACGCTGCACCGATTGCCAATGTTAATGCTACCGATGCCAATCCAGCAGAAGTTCTACAAGATATACCATTTTCGCTTAAACGTCCTAAAAATTGCCCAGTCTCGCTAGATTTTCCTCCGCATATGAATCCAGCGTTCACACCACTCATAAGAGACGATAAATAACCTGGCTCAGCATCATTTCTGAACCACTCTGCAGCTATGGCCAATCCTCCACCTATACAAGCGCCGTAAACAGCATGTCCAAATCCACTCGTGGTTTGATCTTTTGCATAGGCATTTCGAGCTACTATCATTCCTGCTCCAGTTAACCCTGCTCCTAACCCAGCTCCAATTACGACATATCTAGCATCATACGTCACTTGATTGACAAGATTGGTTCCTGCATATCCAGCCGATATATCAAGACATAGAAAAAATAATAAACACTTTTGCATAAAAATTCTTCCTCCCATAAATTAAATTACTTTGAATTCCTATAAAGTATCTGGAATAATTGAACGTTCGTTATGTGGATTATCATTTTTTAATGTTGTTTGGATATCCTCGATGGTATCTGCAATAGCTACGCCAACGGCTGCTCCAACAGCAAGTCCTGCTCCAATTATCGTTACAGATCTAATCGATCCAAACCAGGAAGTACCATATGATGTATAAACGCTACGTCCAGTGCTCGCAGCAAGTGCGCCAAGGGCAGTTCCTCTGACAGCTCCGAGAATAGCGTTTGCAGTCACAGAGTCATCGTACTTTTTGGCTATGATGGCGCTGGTTATAGTTCCAACGACAGTTGCCAAAGGCACTGCTGGCTGCTGATAAAAAGGCCTATCATTATACGATGCAGCTATGAACCCACCGGCTATTAAAGCTCCACCTACTCCAGCAGCAACCCTTTTTATGTTTACAGTAGATGCATTTTCCTCGCTGACAGCAAGAACTCTTCCACTTAGCAGGAATAAGCCTAATGCAACACCAAATAGAATTCTCATAGTTTTGTCCATTCTAAACAATGAACCTTCAGTATAATTTCTTTAACAATTATAGATTATAAAAAAATTATTTAAAAATTATTAAAAAGAACAAAAAAATATTAAATCGAATTAGTTAATTTCAGTTTTGTATAAGAATACTAAGAAACCAAAGGTAAAAGACCATCACGTAGGCCTCATAACAATTTGTTATAATTCTAGATTTTTTAATCATTTATTAATATTGGCTGATTAGTATATTGCTTGAAGCCTTTCAATTACCTTTTCCGAATATGAAAATCAGTAAGATTTTATTGTCACTTCATTTAGCGATAAGTTCTTTTTCGTGTTGTAAATCTCAGGATATTCAACGAGAAATTGAGGATTTTGTAGTATTAAACCCAACTTTTAGACCTGGGATGAATGTGGCTGAAGCAATGTATAATGTCGGGATACTTGATGAAAAAGTTTCATCATCAATGCCTCAATCAAGTCAGGAGGTCAAAGTCATAATGTGGGGTGTAGAAGCAGTGGTTGGTGCTGCCACATCCGTTACAACGAATCTGAGCATGCTTCATTCAGAAAATTCGAAGGTATTCGGATATGTTCTGCTTGGACTGCGTCTAGCTAATGCTGTATTTCATGGTGTCAGTCATTGGCTGCGTAAGAAAGAATTAAAACAAAAGATGAATTGGTTAATATCATGTAGCCAAAGTAGTGCAGATGCAATCAAAACTTTTCCGGATTTAACGCTCACTGGAGAACCGATGACGAAGCTTCTAGAAATTGCTCTTGAAGTTCTTGGTAGTGCCGATAGGAATCAATTGCAGGGGCATAAACGCGATATTTACGACAAAATTTCAATGTTAAAGAAAGACATATTTGATGAAAAAGTGCTAGGGAAAGCTATTAGATATGGTGGAAGAGTGAGTTCTTTCGTTGTGGGCAGTGTTGCTGGAGTAGTTATCGCAAGTGTAGGACAGGATTCACAGCCATCGTATTACCTAACTTTGATTTCCAGCTCAATAGATGCATTCTTCGAATCACTGTTTGCATCGATGGATCAGGGAAATATAATACAATTATACGTTGATGTATCTGAATTGATTTACTTAGTTGAATTATGGGGGCAAATAGAAACAGAAGCATAATACTTACTGATCTTCCGTGAGTGGATGAATATAAAAACTCTTACCACGATAAGAGCAAGATCAGGGCTACTAGCATTGGAGATAATAGTGTCCATGCTATTCGTAGCATCTGATTCTGTTTATACCTCGGCAATATAGCGCGTATCAATATAACAATCGTAATGAAAATAATGGTATTGATTATCGTGAATTTCCCGAAGAATAAAGTTGAAAGCAATGATGATTGAAATGTCAAATTTAAGTAATCCGAAAGATAGATTAGGCCGAAGAGGATTCCTCCATATTCAACGTACGCTCCGGCCACTAGTTCCGACTCAGCCTCCGGGAAATCGAATGGTATTTTATTGCAGACCATGAGGAGATTGATAAAACATATTACAAATAGAGGAATCTTAAGGATAAATCCAATCCTGGATTCGCTATGTGCAATATCGAATAGATTAATACTATCATACATCAACATCATTACTATCAGTGCCAGGATATACGGTATATTTGAGGCCACGGTCTGCAGGTATGCCCTAACTCCGCCTATGACCCCAAATCTCGAATTAGACAATACTCCGATCATGGTTTCTGCAAAAACGATGATGGTATGCAATAGGATAACGATAAATATACTTCCCTTTGGATTCCACAACACGAAATTGTAGGCAATGGGAATGAGTGACAGCTGTAGCAACGACGTAGAAAATAATAAAAAAATAGCGAATATGACGGATTTCGGATATCCCTTCATTGCAGAGCGTTTGAGACATATCTTGATGGTATCCGCAATCGGTTGCAGGAGCCCAAATACTCCGCACTGATTGGGGCCTCGCCGTAATTGAATCTTCCCTATCAATTTCCGTTCGTATAATGAAAGGTACGCGGCAAACAGTATGCATCCAGTAAAAAATATAAAGGCCTGAATAATGAATAGCATTAACACTTACCTCACTGATTATCGAGTAACGGCCCCCAGGCAGGGTATTGTGCATCTCCCGGAGTCAGGATCATTCGGACGTGGTGCCCAGTTATATCGACCACTACGATCTGAGATTTTGCACCTGGATTGGAAGTCATCGACGCCGCTATATATCTTCCATTCGCGGCCCAACACGGTGCTTCAACCATATATCCGTTAAGGATAAGGTTCTCTCCCGAGCCATCCAGGCGCATCGTCCCCACATAAAATACCCCTCCTCTTTGATAGGAAAATGCTATTAAATCACCACGTGGAGATACCATTGGCTGCGAATATTTTCCGGGTCCCTTACTGATTTTGATTGGATTACTCCCGTCCGCTTCCATCTTATAGATCGCTTCTTTTCCCGCTCTGTTTGATGTGAAGATGATATATTCACCGTCCGGAGTAAAACAGGGAGAAGTATCGATGCATTTATGTTGTGTAAGTTGCGTCAAATCATTCGACGTCAGATCGAGCTTATATATAGCGGATTTACCATCGATTATGATCGCCAATACGGCCATGGTACTATCCGGTGAGAAGCGCGGTGCATATGCCATCTGAACTGTCTTTCCACCGTTCTCTTTCTTTAATTTTCGTATGATCGAATCGCTTATTAGGTGGCGAGTAGACTTGGAATAAACATTTAAAATTTCGGTACGTGGAGCCCCGTCTCTATCCCCTAAATTTGGTAACTGTAAGAATGCTATACTCCTTCCATCTGGCATACATCGTGGCGTTACGACTAAGTGCTTACCATCGGTCAGGACATTTGCTCCATGTCCGTCCTGTCCTATCTCCGTTATAAACGCTGTGCGTTCATCACTTTTTTTATCCTTATTGGTTTGAACAATATAGATCTTTGTGTTGAAGTATCCTTTTTCATTAGTTATACGAGTATAAATATGGTCTCCGATTATGTGCGCCATCTCTCTAATTTTCGAGCGAGATCCTTTGACTTCCAATGAAAACATGGCCTGTTTCGTCACGACATCCGTCAACTTAAAATTTACGACCAACTTACCGAAGCTACATGATGTAATATCCCCATAAACCAAAAACCTAGCATTTATTACATTCCAATTTTTGAGATTCGGTCCTTTTAATACTAATTTCTTAGCGGTCTCAAGGAATAACGCAGGTTTGACTATGAGGAATAGTCCGGATGATGCAAGGTCGGCTCTAATGATATCACTGATCGCAGTCCCATCATCAGATGCCTCCCCATCTTTTGTAACAAAATTTACGACGGCAATGGGATCAGGCTGAATCTCTCCCTTCTTAATTTCGATTTTTAAAGCATCGGCAACACCGAGATATGATACCAAAAAAATCCATAACAATAATTTACGAAACATATTATGCGCTTAAACTGGAACAAGAATAGCCAATACAATGCAGATAATCTTACTACAGGGCGCAAATTAAAGCTATGTCATGTACAAGGTATGACGATTTTTTCTAGCGTTGTCCAAGTTCAAATACATATGATACAAAAAGAGCTCGTTACATAACTTACTTTCTCTCACTCTATTCTTCGATTCTAATTTGAAGGAATATATTACTACCGCATCTTTAATTGCATAATGGTCATAGAATAAGACACGTTATCCTCTGTTTTATTCCGTGCAAATTTAATGGCTGAGAAAATACTGTCTAATACACGCTTAATTATTGGCAGCATCGCAGCAATGATTATCCATTCTATTTGATTTATACACGCTTGTTCGTGTGTCTGAGTGACAACAGATACTACTCCCAAGATCGTCATAGTCATTAAAATGTTTCTTCTGATACCAAATTTCTGGACGCAAATACACCCCAAGCAAAATCCAATTACTTTATACAGTACCATAAATGTATATGGATTATTGTTCTTATAGTGGGTCATATCACACATAAATATCAGAGACAACATAAGCAATGACATGCAGATGATCGAAAATAGTTTACCTTCGTTTGATGAGCGTAACTTTTTGAAGAATGCCCACAGACCGAGTGATGCAAAAGGCGCCACTACGACGTCAATTGGATAATGGTATCCAGCGATCACTTCGTATATAGAGCCTAACACGACGATCATTACGGATGTTATTTTTACAGAATTCAATTTGCTACTCAAAAATAGCCAAATATAAAAGATGCTTGAAATTTGTACATGCCCACCGGGGAACGCGTATCCGGCGAAGCCATAACTGGTGCAATTCCCATTTGGTAGTGGTATTGCAAACGCTTCCTTAAGGATCACACTGAATAATCTCGTAAAAATAAACAACGCCAATGCCAATTTTACATCTTTATTCCTTAACGTCAAATATGATGCGACTATAACGTACTCGATCTTATCAGGGTTAACCAAGCCCAGGCATAATTGAGAAAAGAAACCATCCATTAACCAACTCCCCTAAATGGACCATCGTTTTGAACGACTGTATTAGATTATACGTGACACGGTAGATGCGGTCAATAAAATTATACGTTATAGGTATGGAAGTCGTAGTTAATAAGCACCGTCAGGCCTATTGGCCATAGAAAGGATATCTATGACGATTACCGGTGAATTCTCAACAAGAGCTGGAGCTGAGGAATCGCGTGTGGGCCGCCCATGCACAACATATCGCCTTTACTTCCTCTTCCTTTCAGCCAGTTTTGTGGTGATTCTATAGCTCCAAATTTACTTGCACCAGACTAATTCCGCTATGTCCACGCTGGAACTACCCCACCACATGGTAAACACGTTTGCTAGGCCTGCGCGCACATCTGTTGGTATGAAATCTAACAGGGTGTCGGATTCTTTCACTCCAGCAAACTTTTTTACTTGCATATATGATAACGTATCTCGGGCTAAGTATTTCATGATCTCAACTTGATTAAAATTGACATCTTCAGCAACTTGATCCAGAGTACGGCATCTGAGGTAAATTAGAGCTGCCTGACGACACGTGTCCTCTAGAACATCTCTTAACTCCTGTGCATTTGAAACCAATTGCCTCTGCAAAGCAGGATTACCGGGAGTCCTTTCCAACTGTTTTTCAATTGGCCATATGGATACGTAAGTTGTTTTAACCTTATCGTAAAGGCCATCAATAACGGTCGTATTCCACTGTTTCTTCTCAAACAGTTTTTTTGTTCCAAGGCATACATAATACCTATTCGTATCCTCAGATATTGGGCATGGATCAATTGCATATGCCCCCCCCTGCAGCATTGCAAGCAATAGTATTGCTGTTTTTGATACTTTCATAATATAATCTCTATCTATAGAAAAAATCTTGTTTCGTAGTATACAGCATGTTTTTTATTTTGACAATTAAATAAATATGGTAGAGTGATTCTTGACATCACTTATTGAATTAGATAGAATGTCCGGGTGATGCTTGCTCTGTGGGGTATGGAAATGAGAATGAGTGTAAGGTTGGCTGCGGTCTTTGGCATGCTCAGTGCATCGGTAGTAGCCGGCGAAATAGATCCGTTGACCGGGCGGAAGGTAATAGGACGGATCATTCCTCATACGGATATAAGTCCGATGGAGTCGTGCTCCGGTCTGAAGGGTACACCTGTGCGCAGGACAAACGGAGACTGGTGCTTCGATGTGGAGAGGGCTCGTATGGTTGCTCGATCGATTGGAGCGAGTTCGAAAAATGCCGTACAAATATATACGCTTATCCTACAAGATGCTCCTCAGCTAACGCTGAATGACGGTAAATATCCAGCTCTGGCAAAAATATACATTAGATCAGGTTCAGTAGAGTTGGAACCATTTGTGAGGTTACTGACAGTGATGTGCAGATGCTTTGTTAGTCTTGAGCAAGATTACCAGGTTCAGACCGTACTGATACCGATGGTGATTAATCAGATTAAGCAACACAAGCCGACACGAGGAATTCAAAGAAGATAGTACGCTCAGTAGTGAAAAGCTGTCTGAAATAGAAAGCAATGAAACGTCTGCGATTAATGTTGGAGAGAAAGTGTGATAGGTAGGGTGGTAGTATTGGTAGTTATTAGTCTGGTGACATGCATCTGCAATACGCAGGCTGCAGTAAATGGAACAGGTATCATGATCATTGGTGGCAGTAAATTTCTACTGACCCACAATGGAGGGCAAGGAGAAAATGGATCTGGTTGGAGCGTGTCAACTCCCACAGGGAGAGGTGAATCCTCTCTATTGAGTATCCTGCAATTATTTAACGCTATTATTAGCAAAGATGAAAGTAGAGTGAAATTTGTTAGTCAAGCAGGAGAGAATGAAAGTGAAGCACGCAAGCTTAGGAAACAAGTAGCTGTCATGCTACTTAATATGTGGATTATGCAGATCAATCCGTCTCTGGGCAGGAGCCTTAATAAGAAAGATACTGTGAATGCGATAAAAAAAGGAATAAAAGCGCAAGGGAAATTCTGGCCTCAAGATCCAAACGATGTAGATCAGGTGAATCTGACGAAACAGTTTAACGGGGTGAGAGGTACAGCAGAGGAATTTATATTATGGGAAATTTTCGATAATACTATAATTCCGGAGACACAGGGAGTGATTGGTCAGGATCCAAACTCAAATATAGATACCGTCTCAATTGGCGTTAGATATGAACACAACACTAAGCTAAAGGTGTGGTATTGGCTAAGATTCATCGTAGTTCAAGACGAAATTACACATCTAGGACGAATAAAGTTGTCATGTGAAATCACTAAATGTGTACAATGATGCCCATACTTTTTTCTCTTTATGTTATATGTCTTTTTTTAAAAAGTTAAAAAATGCGATTCAGAAGATTAGGGGAACGAACGAAGTTGGTAGTACGGCCCTAGAAGATATCCTTCTCGAAGCGGATTTTGGGGTAGATCTAGCGGAGCAGATCTCGCGTGAACTGGATGGAAATGCCGACATCAATACTTATCTCCATAATAAATTAAGCTCCATATTAAGTCCCTTGATAGTAGATTTTGAGTTGATTATTGAAAAAAGTCTAATAAATACTAAGCCGATCATTATATTCATGATTGGGGTCAACGGATGCGGGAAGACGACGACCATCGCCAAGCTCGCACATCTGTTGAAGGCCAGGGGCAAGAGTGTCGATATCGCGGCATGTGATACGTTCCGAGTGGCCGCCGTCGATCAATTGAGCTTCTGGGCCGAGAAGGTGGGATGTCGGATATTCAGGACTGAGAATGCCAGAGATCCTGCCAGCCTGGTATTCGACGCCATAAAATCAACGGAATCAGATGTCCTGATAGTCGATACCGCCGGAAGACTGCCCAATAACCCGAATCTAATGGGAGAATTGTCCAAGATGTATAGGGTGGCCTCTAAAATTGATTCCACTGCCCCGCATATGAATATTATAATCATCGATGCGACGATCGGTCAAAATGTGATAGAACATGTTAAGGCATTCAATGATGTCCATCCGATCACGGGGCTGATCCTCACGAAGATGGATGGCAACGCGAAGGGTGGATCGATCGTTAGGATCGCCAATGAATTGCATACCAAGATTTTGGGGGTAGGAACCGGAGAATCGATCGCTGATTTTCAAGGGTTTTCTATCGATAGTTTTTTGAAGGGGTTAGTGGAGTAGATAAATAATGGGTATGTCATGTTGTGGGAAACCGTCCCTCAGTAGAACCTGGTATTTTTTGATCGCGATTTGCCTGGGAATTGCCTGTGGGTTGTCCGGCGTCTCATTCCTCGAGCAATTCGGGAAGATTTGTTCGGAAATATTTATACGGATATTCAAGTGCATCAGTATGCCGATAATCTCACTGTCCGTCATCGTGGCACTAGCAAACTACGAATCAGATGAATCGATGAGTAAGATCTGGAAGAAGACGCTGACCTATACGATCTGCACGACGATCATGGCGGCGATCATCAGTGCCATCCTATATCTCATCATATCCCCCTCGAGCTTCGAGATCGCGAAACTGGGCGAACATCAGGCGGTGGTAGACAACATCAAGGGGTATATTCAATACTTCCTGGATATCATTCCCAGCAGCATTTTTTCATCGTTCATAGAGCATAAGGTGCTGAGTGTCCTGCTCCTGAGCGTTATATTGGGCCTCTCGGTTAGGGCCATCGGGAATGATGACGCCCGAAATACCACCATCTCGTTCTTCAACGGAATTCACAGCATGTTCTTCGCGATTACGAAGATCATAGTGAGGATACTTCCGATAGGACTCTTTGGATTCATAACGGTTGGGATCATAGAGTTTAAGGATGTCAATGTCGGTGGGATGGGGCAATACTTCCTAGTCATCATCTTGGCGAACATTATACAGGGAGTCGTTATTCTGCCCCTATGGCTGGCCTCCAAGAAAATCAATCCCCTCAAGACGTTTAAGGCTATGGCCCCGGCGTTATCCGTCGCCTTCTTCTCGAAATCATCATCGGGGACTCTGCCGATCACAATCGAGACGGCCGAGACGAAGCTGGGCATCAGCAACAGGATCAGCCGATTCGTCTTCCCGTTGTGCACTACGATCAATATGAACGGATGTGCGGCATTCATATTCACGACAGTGATTTATGTTATGCAGAATAACGGGATAGAGATCACGCTGTTCACCATGGCCACGTGGGTCATCATCGCCACGATTGCCGCGATTGGGAATGCCGGTGTTCCGATGGGCTGCTTTTTCCTGAGTACTAGCCTGCTATCATCGATGGACGTCCCCGTCACAATCCTCGGCATAGTCTTACCGATCTATGGAGTGATTGACATGCTGGAGACGGCTCTGAACGTATGGTCGGACTCGTGCGTCGTTAAAGTGGTCGATAAAGTCGTAACGAAATCGGAGTGAACCCAGTGAGTTCTAGACATGGTATTCCTGTGCATTAAAAGACCTATCCTTTTTATCCTTCGCTCCTACCAAATATGTACGCTTTATCTTCGTTGCAAACTACGTCTAATCTCCAATGCAGTCGATTTTCTATATCCCAAATGTTTTGCTGTGTCGATCCAGTACTCGCATATTTAACCTGGCGTACACTCTCAAGTACACGGCATGTCTGTGTTCCGTCTCTCCTTCCATAAGATCTGGTTCTGGAGTTTTCGAATTAACTGATCATTAATCAAAATATATTAAAGTATAAGGTGAAAAAATTATTTAAAAGAAAAACAATATGAAAATAAAAAACATGCATTTATCGCTCATAGTAACTGCCGTATGGCTAATGAATTCAATTGCCTTGGGATCTCATCCAACAATAGCTGATGTGGAATTCTAAGTCGCATTTGATTCCTATACACCGGAAGAACTCGTACAGCTGGTTAATGATGATTACTATATCAATGACACTTTAAGGCAGGGCCATATGCAGCTATTGCCATTTACTAAAGCAATGGCAGGGGAAGCAAAAGAGTGTCTCGTGTCTCAAACATATATGCCATCGGAACTTAAATCGATAACAGTAGGAGTTCATGAAAAACCATCATGGAGGTTTGGGTTCCCGGACTGGGAGCCTGAATGGATTTGTTTAAGAAGGGTAGTTGAATGGAGGGGGAAGCTTTGTGCAGGCTCGATAGGTAATTTGGAGAACAGCGGGTACCCAATTACTGACCGGACTAGAGTCTCTTTTCTAATCTGCTGCGCTGCTATTGGGAATTATTCTGCCGAACAACAAGGATTGCCTATTTACAGAAGTCCTTGGTGGACTGGGGATGAAGTCACCTCGTTTTTGCGAGTGCACTCTCTCGTAGTCACGTACGCTTCGTTGGGACTGTCGGCACTGAGCGTTTGCGCTGGAGGGTTTTCTGTTTATAAATGCAGTACTCTGGAATCTTCAAAGGATAAAATCCTCGCACTTGGAGGAATTGTGGGCTCATCAGTTTTAGGGCTCGCTGGAGCTTTAGGTATTCGTTATGCCCCTGAAATTGCCGTGAAACTCATATGATACTACTCAGGAGTTTCGCCGTATAATCAACGAGGGTGATGACTCTATCGTATTTCATCCTAGATGGCCCGATCACACCGATCGCTCCCACCAGGTTTTTATTGGTATCGCTATACGGAGAAACAATCATCGAGCATCCAGATATTTCGAACATCTTTGTTTCAGAGCCGATGAAGACCTGTATCCCCTGGCCCACTATCGATTGATCCAGTATAGTTTTCAGCGTCTTTTTTTCGTCCAGCTTTTTCATCAGATTTTTTAGGTCATTTATTTCGCCGGTATGAGATACGAGGTTGGAATGCCCCTTGACTATTACGTTCCCCTCATCATTTTCCCGTATAATCTCGATTCCACTATCGATGATATTCTGCGTCAATTTATCGATCCCGTCCTCGTGGCAGTGGACCTGATCTTGTATCCGGCTCCTTATTTCATCCAGAGTCATTCCTGGCAATTTCGAGTTTATGTACCTCGTTGCCTGATCTAGGACGCTCGACGATACATTTAACGGAACTTCAATGAGTCTATTCTCAACGAAGCCGTTTTCCGTGACGATGACGACGATCGCCCGTCCCGGATTGAGTAAAACAAAATCGATGTGTTTAATCTTGGAATTTTCGGTGGGCGTCATGATGAGGCTGACGCAGTTCGAGAGCCCCGAGAGGATATCGGTGGCGCGCTCCAGGATGGCCTCTATGCTTTTCCCGGTAGAATTATCTTTGAGCTCCGAAATTGCCCTTCGTTCTATCTCGGAAATATCGGCTGCCTCTACAAGGACGTTCACGAAGAGCCTCCAGCCTTTATCTGTCGGTTTCCTGCCGGATGAAGTATGCTCCGAGCATAGGATCCCCAGATCCTCGAGATCCGACATGACATTCCTAATGGTCGCTGGAGATAGCGGATTCGGCAGAGTCTTCGAGATCATCCGCGACCCAACCGGTTCTCCGGTCTCAATATAAATATCGACCAACTTCTTAAAGATCTCGATGTAGCGCTTATTATCTGATACGTTAATTTGTGGCATACTACTTTGGCGCTACCGATACATACTCTATAAATTCTATCCCACAAAAATTATGAAGTACAATCTTTCTGTTCCATGAGGCATCCGCCCACGCGAATGGTCTGTATATTTTGGCACAATCCATCTGAATTAACATCTATTATAATACCACAAACCGTTGCCTCTTTCTGGGCTGGTTGAAGCCTGGCGAATGCATGAATTTTATGTGTAAACCTCTTGATGGAGGAGTCTTCATCCATCCCGATGACGGAGTCATAATCACCACACATCCCGCAATCCGATAAATAACCCGTCCCATTCTTCAAGATCCTCAGATCTGATGTCGGAACATGGGTATGAGTGCCGATGACGGCCGTCACTCTGCCATCTAAGTATCTCGCCATGGCAGTCTTCTCGGCCGTAGCCTCTGCGTGGAAATCAATGAAAATGGCATCCACAATGCGCCCCAGATGGTATGACTTCAAGAATTCGTTTATTACATAGAATGGATCATCATTTAATTCCATGAATAGCCGTCCTATAAGATTAATAACCAAAACATTCTTCCCTGAGAACGGAAGTTTAACGATGGTGAATCCCTTCCCCGGAGTTCCACTTGGATAATTCATCGGACGTATCAGGCGTATTTCTCGATCAAACAGTTGCATATCTTCCTTTTGATCGAATGTATGATTGCCCAATGTTATGGCATTGACGCCAGCCTCAAAGAATTGGTCACATATTTTCTGAGTAATACCAAAGCCATGTGCCGCATTTTCTGCATTCACTATTATACAATCAATCTTGAGCCTGTTCTTATTAGAATCGAGGTACTTTATGACGGCATCGCGTCCGGATTTACCAACAACATCTCCAAAAAATGCGATCCTCAAAATGCTACTCTCTCCCAATGTACTAAGAGACTTTAACCAGTGAATCTGTGTATATAATACTATGAGCAGCAGCCTTCATCCTCTTATAATTGCGATTAAATTCGTTTTCAATCTTTTTGGCCGATAGCATCTTGAATAGCTCATCATTTGTCGGAGGAGATGCATTCGGTACGCTCTCGCTAACATACATAACGACCGTAATCTCATCCTCATTATCCATTGATTGGATGGCAGCTGGCTTCCCAGACTTCATTGATTGCATAATCAATTCCATTTCATAGTCTTTGGGAGACTGTATCTCTATCTCTTCAAAACCTATCTTATATTTTTTACAGGATGCTTTAAACTGTTTTGGTGTGCCACAGGGTATCATCTCCTCCAAAGCCTTATTAATCCTTTCCATGTCTTTTTTCATGAGGAATTTTCCCTGATATCGAATATTAGAGCGCAAAACTTTATATTTTGCTCTGGATCTTCCATCTCGTCCGGGTTCCGCAATATCCACGATATAGACTATCTTATAGCCCGTTTTAGTTTCCACGATGTCACTCATTTCACCTGGAGATTTTCCTTTTATAGCATCCAAAACTGGTTTTTCTATAGCATCTTCTCTAATCCAACCCAAATCTCCGACATCTCCAGAGTATGTTCCCTGAGACATCGCTTCAGACAATGCAGTGAAGCTAAACCCAGCATGAAGCAACTTTAATGCAGATTTAGCACACTGCAGTACCTTCGGTTTCCCTGGCTCATCATCAACTTGGAAGAATATTTCTTGTAAATGAAACCTCCTATGCTTAATATCATTCTCTTTTTTCCTTCTAGCCTCAGCCATTTCCTGAGGTGTAACTCTTTCTGCCTCCCCTATAACCTGAATAATGAATTGAAGTAGCATCCTAGATTTTATATGTTTTTTGAATATTTCCATGCTTATACCAAATTCTTTGAATTTATTACTGAGTTCTTCAATGGTCATCGCATTATTTGCAGCTATTTCACTGACTCTACGATTCACCTCATTATCAGAAACCTTAATGCTGTATAATTCAGCGTACTGTTGCTGTAAGAGTACATCAACCGCTGTTTTCACGACCTGTGGCGCCATCACTCTCGCAGTTTCTTTATCATACTGCTTACCAGAAGAAAAACATATGAATTTAATTGCATTAACTATATCAATATTGGTAACAACACCGTTATTTACTTTCCCTACAACAAAACAAGACCGTTGCGAAGAGTTGCTTATTTTTAAATTCTTAATACTGTCGCTTCTTTTTTGTTTCTTACATTTACTGATGGCTGCAAGCGCTTTGATTGCTTCAGATCCTGAAGCCTGAGTTAAAGAAGTAAATTCGCGCTGATTGCTCTTAAGGAAACTTAATTCATCTACTGATTTACCAACTAACCTAGCATCAAATTCTTCGCTTTTATCTAGATGTGTAACCTCTTCCTGATCATCGTCTTCAACACTTTTAACTTCCGTAGATTGCCTTTCGCTTTGTTTGCTCGATTGATTACTGCCTGAAGAAGCGTAGAGAACAGATACATTACCTGCTGCAGTAAAAAACACGGAAAATAAAATCAAGCGAACAACGGTTAATCTCATTATTAAGGAATCATTGAAATCATTCACTGAAGCAGATTGTACCATACTTCTTTTGTAATCCAGCACTAATTTGTTATGCTGCACGAGTCCATACACTTCGAGACAGATCTGAAGCCTCAATCCAATTCCTCATTGTGAAATATGGTACCGTTTATTACCTTCCATATAGACTATCCAGTGATTTACTCCGGATCATTTCCTGGCTCTTGCGGCTTTAATTTGTTGTACACACTGATCGATCTTGTTAGATAGGTAAGGATGATGTTCACGCCCGCCAGTAATTAGATAGGTAACTACAACTGTTTTACGTATTATATTTACATCCTTTGGGAAAAATTCCTCAGGTTCAAATATTGCTATTAACATTTGAGTGGTTAAAAACTGGAGTCGGAGCTCTTTAGCACAAGAATAGAGATATTTTAGGGCCTCCTCAGTTATACCTTCTTTGGAATCAACTTGTCCTGGGGCCACAGCTGCATCAAGGGCAACATTATCGGTTGATAATAGGGCGGTAATCTCTTTAAGTTGTTCTAGTGACACCCAGCTACCGTCAATCCGTAAAGATTGTACAACATCATCCCTCACACTAACCTTCTCTGGAATTAGTGCAGATGCTAATTTCCCATCAGACGCCATAGCATGACCATGGATTGCCAGCATAAGCATCGAGTATTTCAATATTCTGTTCATTTTTTTCGTAAACCTCCAAATAAAAAATCAGGATAATCAATCGTAAGCTTTGATTATTCCACGATGACTTGTACGAATCGTTTTTTACCGACGGTAATTACAACTTTTCTATCGATGACTTGAGAATAGCTCGTTGCCGTGACATCATCTATCTTAACTCCAGCGCCTTCGATCAATCTCTTCGCGGCCGTTTTGCTTTCGGACAGTCCAGCCTTAACCAAAACATCATCTAGTTGCATCGGGGTGTCCAGTGTAATTGTGTTGGCCTCGCTTGAATCGTCAAAAATGCCGAGTGCCATATCCTTAATACGATCCAAATCGGCATCCGGATGAACGAAGTTGGTCACGGCATCAGCCAATACTATCTTCAGTTCATTAATCTCCTTAGTCCCAATTAATCGTTCTTTTTTGGTGACTTCAGCGGGCTCCATATCCGTGAATAGTTTCAGGAGTTTCGGGACATCTTGGTCGTCAACATTTCGCCAGTATTGCCAAAAATCCAGCGGACTGGTCATGTCTTGATTCAGCCAAACGGTTCCACCCTCCGTCTTCCCCATCTTGGTCCCGGACGATGTTGTCAGGAGCGGAATTGACATGCCGAATGCTTGCCCATCAGCCTTACGGCGAATTAGATCGACTCCAGAGATCATATTTGACCACTGATCGGCTCCACCCACCTGGATCCTGCATCCATAATTCTCGAAGAGATATAGGAAGTCATACGCCTGAAGCAGCATGTAATTAAACTCCAGGAAACTGAGGTGCTGTTGCCTCTCGAGACGTGCACTCACGCTATCCATCGTCAGCATTTTATTGACCGAAAATAGTGGCCCGAAATCACGCAGGAATTCCATGTATCCAAGCCGTGAGAGCCAATCGTCATTATTCACCAATACGGCCTTATTATTTCCTTCATCAAAATTTATTAATTGCCTCAATTTCCCCATAATAGATTCTGTATTTTCCAGGATTAAAGCCTCGTTGAGTGCAACGCGTTGCTTGTCCTTCCATGTTGGATCTCCGATCTTGCTCGTGGCGCCTCCACACAGGACGATCGGCTTATGGCCGGCGCTTTGGAGTTTATTCACGAGCTTTATCCACAGGAGGTGTCCTACGTGGAGGCTCTTCGCCGTCGAATCAAATCCTATGTAAAGGACGATTTGTTCACCGCTGCAGAACAGTTTGTCCATCGCCTCGACATCTGTAAATTGATATAGGAAGCCGCGGTCATTTAAATCATTCAATAATTGGCTGGAGAATTTCATGATTATCTCCTAGGTTTTTACTATTTCTATTGGCATGACCGCGAAGACCATCTCTATATCTAGCTTCTCGGATGTATCCGTCGGACTAATGATGGTCGATGAATTACTCTCCGCTAAAAGGAGTTTTACTTCCGGTGTCTCGATCTGCCCCAATATTTCCAGTAGATACCTGCTATTGAAACATATTTCGAACATCTCGAACCCGTTGAACGATGCCTCTATTTCATCGTTCGCAGTTCCAAATTCCCGGCTCACACCCTCAAGAACCAATTTATCCTGGTAGATGTTGAGCTTGATCGAGCTCGTGGAATCCGTGACGACCGTGCTGACGCGTTCCAGTGCATCGATGAAGTCACTAGTATTCACCACCAATATTTTATCATTCGATACGTCGAGGGCGCTCTTATACTCCGGGAAAGACCCATTGATTAATCTCGAGCTAAATTCAGTCTTAATCGAATCGGATGACTCCAATCCGAATGAGATACGATTCTCTGATACGGAGACGTTGACATTGGCATCCGCTCCTCCATCAATCAATTTTATTAACTCGAGGACCGTCCTTTTGGACATTATTATCGGAGGCATACTCTGGATATTGGGCGGAGTATTGATACTGACGCACGCAATTCTGAAGAGATCAGTTGCCACAAAATTGATATTGTTAATCCCAGGATCGGTGTCATGGTGCATGTGGATTCCATTGAGATGGAACCTAGTATTATCCTGAAGCATAGCGACCTTTGCCACGTCTACGGCCTTCTTAAAGGTCTTAGTATTCAGTGCAAAAGATACGGGATAATCAGCCGAGGCAATCGGAGGAAATCCATCGCTATCCATATAGTGAATCGAAAATGAAGCCTTATTACTCGTGACTTTAATGGCATTCTGATCATTGCTAGATTCAAAGCAAACGTTAGCTCCCGACGATATTTTCCTGACGATTTCATAGAGGAGGCTGGCGGGAAGACAGTACGATCCACCGATGTCTACCTGACATCTCAGTGTATCGACTATCGTCATATCCATATTCGTCGCCGTCAGAACCAGGGTCCCGTTTTCCTTGGATGCCTGGAATAAGATATATCCCAGGATGGGGACGGTCTGCTTCTTCTCGATGATCCAATTCGCGTGAGACAGGGCCTTTTCGAGTACCTTTTGATTGACCGTTAATTTCATAGGCCTGATTCTCCACGTGAGCAATGTCGACGCTCTATGAAGTCATTCAGAAGACGCACGCCAAATCCCGTAGCTCCGCGCTTAGACAAGGCTCTGTCTTTAGAATCCCACTCAGTGGCCGCTATATCTATATGAGCCCACTTCATGGAATTCGGCACGAACTCCTTGAGGAACATGGCGGCCGTGATGCTTCCAGCTCCCCTCCCGGACCCAACATTCTTGACGTCCGCGATGTCGGATTTTATATCGTTCTCATATGACGGATGAAGAGGCATTCTCCACAGCTTTTCACCGACGTTCTTTCCCGACGATTCTAAATCATCGGCAAGTCCATCGTCATTCGAGAATAACCCCGCGAACTCGTGACCAAGAGCAACCTGAATTGCCCCCGTGAGCGTCGCCAAATCTATCATTACTTTGGGCCTATATTTCTTGTGGGTATACCATATGGCATCGGCCAAGACCAGCCTACCTTCTGCGTCCGTGTTATCGACCTCTATCGTCTTCTTCGACATAGAAACGACGACGTCTCCCGGTCTCTGAGCACTCCCAGAGATCATGTTCTCCGTCACACCGATGACCCCTACGACGTTCGTCTTCATCTTTTGCAGTGCCAGGGATTTGAGGACTCCGATCACGACGGCGGCTCCCGTCATATCACCCTTCATATCCCCCATCTTATTGGAGGGTTTGATGCATATCCCACCGGAATCGAATGTTAGCCCCTTACCGACGAGGGCAATTCGATCCTTCGTCTTATCCGTACAATATTCGAAGGTTATTAGGTATGTTGGATTGTCACTCCCGCGCCCAACCCCCAAAATGGCATTCATTTCGAGCTTTTCCATATCGCGTTTTTTCAGTACGGAAACCTTTATGCCGAGCCTCTTTAATGACAAAGATATCTCCAAAAACTTGTCCGAATTCATGATGTTGGCGGGTTCGGTCACCATCTCACGCACCAAGAATATTCCATCTCGAATCGAGGTTAACTTCGCGAATGTTTCCTGATTGAGCGATAGATAACAGCTTTGGCATTCAATGCGCTCTATTTTATTTTCAGATACTTTAGATGTTTTATATTTATCGAAGACCCACGACTTCAAGATGATACCGGACGCTATGTATGAGGCGGCCATATCCAATTCAGACTCAACGTCGTTATATATGCCGATTTTTGCATCCTTTGATTTTATTGCCCCCGAAACGTATCCCCCGAGTTTCTCGACGCTGGCCCTGGTGAATGTTCCCCGTTTCCCGGCACACGCCACTATTATCTCGATGAATTTCCCATCCAATGCCGGCACATTGAAGCTTTTGATCTTATTGTAGGATAGGTCCTTGCATTCAGCCCTGATGTATTGCACCGTCTTTTCATCGGTAAAAAGCTGCAATTTACTTTCAATGAAATTTGAGGCATCATCCGAAACAACGACGATTACGACGCTCGCCTCGTCCGTGCGGATAGATTCAGAAAAAATGACTTCCATGCTTCGGGTATACCTTAAAAAACTACAAGACGATCATAAATTTGCACATCGCTATTCTACATAAAAATCCGATTACAATTCCACAAAATAAGATACGGCATAAACTAAGTCGTAATAACGTGAGAAATTCCAATACAAACCTTGTGATTCTAATTTCAAAAGAATAAATTGTACTGTCCTAAGTTTATCCTAAATCTAATTAAGTAGTGGATTCGTCGAAGATAAGAAATTGTATACATAATTTAATTGAACTGTAATATAAATTGCGGTAGAATTATAGATGGAGTACAAGAAAAAGATTGGTAAATCAATGAAGAAACTAGTAAATATCTTAATTATTACATCAACGATGTTGATCTTAATATCTCAACAATTGAAGGCGGGCGAGGCGGAGCAAAAAACTGGAACGGTATTAGACTACTGGCTGGACACGACGGTTAACGTTAGTGCCCAGCTATCCGGCAAACCAGTTCCAGATATTCAGGCTCTGTCACAAGAGTTAAAAGACATGGCCCAAGGGTTAAAGGGGGAAGACGCACAAAGAAGAGTCCAAGAGCTCGGGAGCATTACCGACTCGCCAATAGGAAACATTGCACGAGTACTCCAAAGCACCGATCCGCAAAACTCCGACATAAAGTTTTTTATAAAAGAGATTAAGGCCAAACCGAACGGAACAACAAGCACCATCCTTAAATTATTCGTTGCAACCCTACACGGAAACTATGATTCTGAAATGGTATCCATCCAAACTGCCGTCCTAACCAACAGAATAATGAAAGAGTTAAGTAGCGAACCTAGACTGTTCTACGGGCCCCTAGAAAAAGGCATCAACAATGCCGGACCAGCCGAGATCAAATACGTCGCAGACACATTAATTCCAGCCAGACTAGAGCAATGCATCAAAAATCCAAGAATCCGTGAAGCAGTAAGAGCGGAAATCCTCAAAGAGAGGCAAAGTTTATCCAGCTTTGCCAAGAAGGAGATCATACTCCAGGCAATAGGAGAGACAAAATTAGAACAATTTTCAGAAGCATATGCACGCACTAGCATATTGGAAATGCTCGAACGAATGATACGGGACACTAAAAGGGAGGACGCACTGGAAACAGTCCGACAGCGAGCAAGGGAAATGGCAGGTGCAACGTTATCGGGTCTGATAGAGGACACAAAAGCAACGATAGAAGAACTGGAACAAGAATTAAGCCAAACAAAAACACAAACGCAGCAGGCAAAGAGAGACATCCGAAAATTCGAAGCGCAGGTAAGCCAGTTAAAGGATCTTAACCGAAGTTTAGTTACCGAAATGGAGTACCTAAAGAGCAAAGAAGTCTATATTGGAGAACTAGAAGCCCTGGACCAACAGTTGCAGGGAGAAAGAGAGGCCCTCGCCCAACAGTTTCAGAGAGAAAGAGAGGCCCTCGCCCAACAGTTTCAGAGAGAAAAAGAAGCATTCGCTGCAGCACTGGCAGATGCACAGCATGAAAATGAAGCAATCATGGAAAGACTGGGAGCCGAACGGAGAGAAAACGCAGAGCTAAGAAGACGGTTTGCCGATTTTAATGACCAGATTAGTGCACAACAAAAAGCCTACCAGAATCAACTCCAAGCCTGGCATAGCTCCATGCCGACTCTGAATATAGCGCAAATCAATCCATCAAAGACTCCACAGTAGCTGAGGACAGGGTAGGCAGTGGGCGCAATATACACTTAACGATGCTTCAGTGATTTATGATAAAATACCTCGAGCCGTAATATTGGATTAAATTTTTTAAGAGTATGCAAGATTTAGATGATAAAGAGATTGTAACTGAAAAGACTGAAGGTGATGCCTCGGATTTACCTGACGAACAGAGTGAATCTGATCTCCTGAATTCTAAGATCGAGGAACTAGAGGATAGGTTGCTGAGGTCCGTCGCAGAACTTCAGAATCTGCAGAAGCGTTCCGAAAAAGAAAAGGCCGATTTAGCGAGGTACAGTATATCGGGATTCGCGAAGGACGTCCTAATGATACGTGATAATTTAAAGTTGGCCCTCGAGAATTGCCCAGATGAATCAGAAGAATTACGGATGGTTCCCATCGTTGATGGTATTAAATTGACGATTACTGAGATGGATAAGGTATTGGCTAGGCATGGCATCACGTTAATAGATTCAATGGATAAGGAGTTCGATCCGCATCTGCATCAGGCCATCGTCGAAATTGAAGCAGAGGATCAGAGGCCTGGAACCGTCATCAGGGTCATGCAGGATGGCTTCATGATACATGACAGGCTCCTGAGGCCGGCATTGGTCGGGGTATCAAAGAAGAATACACCATCATAATGAAGCTGCGGATTTACAATACGCTTTCAGGGAAAAAGGAAGAATTCGTACCGATTCACGATGATAGGGTTGGTATGTATGTTTGCGGACCGACGGTTTATAGTCGGGCGCATCTTGGGAATGCCAGATCCGCCGTAGTCTTCGATATTTTATACCGGACATTGGGGAGGCTTTATCCAACCGTAACGTACGTCAGGAATATAACCGACGTAGACGATAAGATATATAGGGCTTCGATTGAGCTCGGAATAGATATCCAAGAACTCACCGAAAATACGACGAAGATGTATCACGAGGATATGGAGGCTCTGAATGTCTTGCCGGTGGATATAGAACCCCGGGCAACGGAGCATATTGGAGATATCATAGCGTTCATAGAGCGGCTCATAGCAAATGGAAATGCATACTGCTCGCATGGTCACGTTTATTTCGATGTATCGTCGTACGCTGATTATGGGAAATTGTCCAAGAAGAACGCTGGTGATCTGCTGGCGGGAGCCCGAGTCGAGACGTCTCCCTTCAAGCGGGATCCCTTAGATTTTGTCCTCTGGAAGCCGGTCGACGAAAATTTTAGGATCGGCTGGGAGAGTCCATGGGGATCTGGGCGCCCAGGATGGCATATTGAGTGCTCCGCCATGTCCATGAAGTACCTCGGCGATCGGTTCGATATTCATGGTGGAGGACTGGATCTCATCTTCCCGCACCATGAAAATGAGAACGCTCAATCGTGCTCATTGACCAAGCAGGATGTGATGGCGAATTACTGGGTGCATAATGGATATCTCAATATAGACGGCGAAAAGATGTCTAAATCCATCGGGAACTTCTATTTCGTTCACGATTTATTGGAGCATTTCGATGGAGAAGTCATTAGGCTTGCCTTTTTGATGACACACTATTCATCCCCCATGAATTTCAGTTTCGACTCATTGAAGACGGCGAAGAATATACTCGATAGATGGTATAACGCCGTCGCTGATTATTATGACCCAGTTAGTGATACGGCTGTATTACCCGAGGTGTACGAAGCACTCCTAGACGATCTCAATACTCCAAGGGCTATATCCCTCCTATCGTCCATCGTGGTTGATATAAATAGGACTACCGACAAAAAGGAACTAGTATCACTTTTTATTCAAACCTGCAGGAGTTGCCTCGGGATAATGCATAAGGATCCGAGGGAGTGGTTCGGGAGCGTAGATGATGATCAGCTATCATATATCGAGAATCAGATAGCCAAGAGAACTGAGGCAAAGAAGAATCGCGATTTCAAAACGGCTGATACCATTCGTGATACATTACAGAGTATGGGAATAGTATTAGAGGATACAGAAGCCGGCACGAAATGGAAGAAGATGTGAAGTATTGATTCGAATAATAGACCTTCCGGAATCAAGAATGTATCGGACTTCATTATAGTTGTCTCAAACATATGCATAATAAATGGCTTCGACTGTGGAGATGCTCAAGTGCAGCAAAAAAGCTTCCCACAAGTTTTTGATTCGTATTATCATGGGGCGTAATTATTCCAATCTATAACAAATCGGGAAATTGAGCACGGATACTAATTCTTCGACGGGGCACTACAGTTTTCCCGATGAAATAATGGATGCCCTTGGCAATACAGATACGACCCTCCTGATTACCGGGAAGGCTGGGACCGGGAAGTCGACGTTGGTTAAGGAGATGCTGCGAGATGATAGGATCAGGCAGGTCGTGCTGGCGCCGACGGGAGTGGCTGCCCTTCAGGTCGGTGGTCAGACGATCCATTCCTTCTTCAGGATACCTCCGTCATTGAACGACCCTTCTCATCTGACTCCGATGTATGGTAAAAAGGCCGCCCTGGTTCGTAGTCTCGATCGAATAATCATCGATGAGATATCGATGGTGAGGGCCGATCTCCTGGATATGGTTGACATATTATTAAGGAATGCCAGGAAGAAAAATTCTCCATTCGGTGGGATACAGGTCGTGATGGTCGGGGATTTTTATCAGCTACCACCGATTGTCAGTAGGGATGAGCAGGAGGTCTTTGAGCAGCTATACGAAAATAGATACATTTTTTCGGCGAACGTTTTCAGGGAGATTCAGCTGAAGATAGTGGAATTATCACATGTCTTTAGGCAACACGATAGAGAATTCGTGGATATCCTCGGGAATATCCGTGAGGGGAAAATGGTCAACGAAAGTATCGAGTTTCTGAATTCGAGGTGTGTTCGTGCACATAGAGTTGATAGGGTCCCACTATTACTGACGGCCCATAATATTACGGCCAACGAATATAATATGAAGAAATTAAATGCGCTGCCGAGTGCAGTGTATACTTATCACAGCAAAATCGCCGGAGAGTTTAATTTATCGAAGGATAAGTTCCCGGCACCGGAGATACTGTACCTCAAGGAAGGGGCCAGGATCATGATGATCAAGAATGATACGAATAGCAGGAGGTGGGTTAATGGTAGCCTGGGGACTGTCAGAGAGCTTTCAGATGATGCGATATACGTCGATATCGATCAGGGTACCCAGACATGGAAGGTGGGACAATTTACATGGGAGAGATACGTTTACGATCTCGATACCAAAGAGGACAAGATTTGTAAGAAAATTGTTGGAAAATATACACAGTTTCCGCTGAAATTAGCATGGGCCAGCACGATCCACAAGGCTCAGGGATTAACGCTAGATGATGTGAGACTGGATCTGAGCACTGGGAATTTCGAGTGCGGACAGACGTACGTCGCATTATCGAGGGTTACGTCCATCGAAGGATTATCCTTCACGCAGCCATTGATTGAGGATGATATCATCGTTGATCATAAATTAAATGAATTATTACAAAACGCGGATATTGACAAACCTTTGGTCTAATTGTACCATATCAGGGTGGCGCGCAGTGTTTGTTCATTGCCGTTGGTTTTTTCGTCATTTTAAAAGGAAATAGATGCCTACGATTAATCAGTTAATAAGGTCTCCGAGGAAGCCGAAGATTGCGCGGAATAAGGTTCCGGCGCTCGAGGCGTGTCCACAAAAAAGGGGAGTCTGTGCTCGTGTTTTTACGACCACTCCGAAGAAGCCGAACTCGGCCATGAGGAAGGTTGCTCGTATTAGATTGACTAATGGATATGAAGTGACGGGGTATATCCCCGGTGAGGGACATAATCTTCAGGAGCACTCCGTTGTGATGATTAGAGGTGGGCGCGTAAAAGACTTACCTGGTGTTAGGTATCATATAATAAGAGGGACCCTCGATACTCAGGGTGTCAAGGATAGGAAGCAGGCGCGTTCTAGGTACGGCGCCAAGAAACCGAAATAGTTTTTTTGGAAGAGGGACGAAATAATGGCAAGACGTAGGGCCGCTGAAAAAAGAGATGTCTTGAAGGATCCGATGTACGACAGTGCTGTCGTAACGAAATTTATGAACTGTATGATGTATGACGGTAAGAGATCGATTTCAGAGAGGATAGTGTATGGCGCATTCACGAAGATTCAGGGGAAGAACGGAAAGACTGGTCTTGAGTTATTTCTAGAGGCGTTGGCAAATGCTAGGCCGTCGTTAGAGGTTCGGTCACGGCGTGTCGGGGGAGCGACGTACCAGGTCCCAACTGAAGTTTCTCAGGAAAGGGCGCAGGCCCTATCCATTAGGTGGATGATAAATGCCGCCAGGTCTAGGTCAGAAAAGACGATGGAAGAACGGTTGGCAGCGGAGATCCTGGATGCTTCATCCGGCAAAGGGGCCGCCGTTAAAAAGAAGGAAGATACGCATAAGATGGCCGAAGCCAATAGGGCTTTCGCTCATTACAGATGGTAATAATAGGGGAGGGACTTTTATGAAGCGCACTACGCCGATTGAGCTCTATAGAAATATAGGGATTATGGCTCATATTGATGCCGGAAAGACGACGACGACGGAGCGAGTGTTATATTACACCGGAAAATCATACAAGATAGGTGAGGTCCATGAAGGGGCCGCCACGATGGACTGGATGGAGCAGGAGCAGGAGCGTGGGATTACCATCACGTCGGCTGCGACCACGTGCTTCTGGAAAGATTATCGAATCAATATAATTGATACTCCTGGACACGTTGATTTTACCGTTGAGGTTGAGAGGAGTCTCAGAGTCCTGGATGGAGCAATAACGGTGTTTGATGGGGTCGCTGGAGTTGAGCCACAATCTGAGACCGTCTGGCGTCAGGCAGATAAGTATAAAGTCCCCAGGATTTGCTTCGTCAATAAGATGGATAGGTTGGGCGCTAATTTCTATCGGTGTGTAGATATGATAGTCGATAGATTGGGTGCGAAGCCCGCGATCATTGCACTTCCCATAGGGGTTGAGGCTGATTTTAAGGGACTCATCGATCTCGTCGAGATGAAGGCATACATCTGGCATAATGAAGATCTTGGTGCTAAATACGATGTCGTTGATATTCCGGCGGACCTGAAGGAACAGGCCGATAAGTATAGGGCGCAGCTTCTTGATCTCATCGTTGATCAGGATGATACGGCGATGGAGGCCTATCTAGAAGGCAAAGAAGTTTGTTTAGATTTAATTAAGAAATGCATACGGCGAGGCACCATCGGCGGTGCATTCGTTCCAGTCCTCTGTGGATCGGCCTTTAAGAATAAGGGGGTGCAATACCTCCTTGATGCCGTCGTGGATTATTTGCCGTCTCCACTCGATATAGGAGACATTTGTGGGACAGATCTCAGTGGAGTCGAAGTTCTAAGAAAGCCAGACGATGCCGAACCGTTTTCAGGTTTGGCATTTAAAATTATGACCGATCCGTTTGTTGGTAGCATAACGTTCTTTAGGATTTATTCTGGGATCCTGGAATCCGGAACCAGCGTTCTGAATTCCGTGAAGGATAAGGCAGAGCGCATCGGACGGATGCTGTTGATGCACGCCAATAACAGAGAAGATATTAAGTATGCCGCAGCGGGCGACATCGTAGCACTGTGCGGCTTGAAGGTAACGACGACTGGAGAGACGCTTTGCTCACAGACCAAGCCCGTCATTTTAGAAAAGATGGAATTTCCCGATCCGGTCATCGAGATCGCGATCGAACCATGTACCAAGGCTGATCAGGAAAAGATGGGTATTGCGTTATCGAGGATGGCATCTGAAGACCCGTCGTTTAAGGTATCCTCCGATAATGAAAGTGGGCAGACAATAATAAAGGGGATGGGAGAACTCCATCTAGAAATAAAGGTCGATATATTGAAGCGAGTATATAAGGTCGATGCCAATATTGGATCTCCGCAAGTCGCGTATAGAGAGACCATCACCAAAAAGAATGAGATTGATTATACACATAAGAAGCAGACTGGTGGTGCCGGGCAATTCGCCAGGATTAAACTGATATTTGAGCCACTGGAGCCAGGTTCGGGATTTGTCTTCGAAAATAAGATCGTTGGTGGAGTTGTGCCCAAGGAATATATTCCTGGTGTCGTTAAGGGGCTTCAATCAGCGATGGATACTGGAGTCATCGCTGGATTCCCAGTGATAGATTTTAAGGCGACTTTAATAGATGGCGCATACCACGACGTTGACTCAAGTGTTCTGGCCTTTGAAATCGCCGCTCGTTCTGCGTTCAGAGAAGGGATAGCTAGGTGTACTCCGAGGTTGTTGGAGCCAATCATGAAGGTTGCAGTCGTGACTCCGGAGGATTATATGGGAGACATCATAGGTGATCTCAATAGCAGGCGTGGACAAGTATCCGGAATGGACCAACTCGGCAACGCCCGTGAGATTTCATCGATGGTTCCATTGGCTAATATGTTCGGATATGTTAACATATTGAGATCGATGAGTCAGGGTAGAGCGCAATTTTCTATGTTTTTTGATCATTATGATCAGGTACCACAGCAAATTGCTGATGAAATTAAAGCGAAAGTGTCGTAGAATGGCGCAGGTGTCGTGCAGAATTTTTGTTAATTATGGAGTAAAAGATGGCAAAAGAGAAGTTTGAGAGGTCTAAGCCGCATTGCAATATAGGGACTATCGGTCACGTTGACCATGGTAAGACGACGTTGACTGCATCCATAACGAAGGTTATGGCAGAGCTCGGTAAGGCAAGCTTCAAAGCTTATGACGAGATAGATGGTGCCCCTGAAGAAAAAGCCAGGGGCATTACCATTTCTACGGCACACGTTGAATACGAAACGGATAATAGACACTATGCTCACGTTGATTGCCCAGGACACGCCGATTATGTAAAGAACATGATCACGGGCGCGGCGCAGATGGACGGGGCCATTTTGGTCGTCTCAGCGGCGGATGGTCCGAAGCCTCAAACAAGGGAGCACGTTCTGCTGGCCAGGCAAGTTGGTGTCCCTGCTCTCGTCGTATATCTCAACAAGATGGATCTAGTTGACGATCCAGAGCTCGTTGATTTGGTAGAGATGGAGGTACGGGAGCTTTTGAGTTCTTATAACTTCCCGGGAGACGATATTCCAATCGTTAGGGGATCGGCGTTGGTGGCCCTAGAGGGCGGAGATCCAAGTGTCGGTAAAGAATCGATACTCAAATTAATGGAAGTAGTGGATTCATACATACCGCAACCTCAACGAGCCATCGATAAGCCGTTCTTGCTCCCAATTGAAGATGTATTTTCCATTTCTGGACGTGGGACCGTCGTGACGGGGCGCGTTGAAAGAGGTGTCGTTAAAGTTGGAGAGGAAGTCGAGATCGTCGGTATTAGAGCGACGCAGAAGACGACGGTAACCGGTGTCGAGATGTTCAGGAAGCTTCTGGATCAAGGTGAGGCCGGTGACAATATTGGAGCCCTGTTGCGTGGGACGAAGAGAGAGGAAGTCGAGAGAGGGCAGGTCCTAGCCGCTCCCGGCTCGATTACTCCGCATACAGTCTTCGAGGCAGAGGTATACGTCTTGACGAAGGAAGAGGGTGGACGTCATACTCCATTCTTCGGAAATTATAGGCCCCAGTTCTATTTTAGGACGACTGATGTGACGGGGACGGTGACATTGCCAGCTGGTGTTGAGATGGTCATGCCGGGAGATAACGTCAAGATAAATGTTGAGCTCATTTCTCCGATAGCCATGGAAGATAATCTGAGATTCGCAATAAGAGAAGGTGGAAGAACCGTTGGCGCCGGTGTTGTCTCGAAGATACTGAAGTGATGGATTTTTAAAAAGGTAGGAAAGATTTCAAATGGAATGGCGTAATATTCGAATCAGATTGAAGGCTTATGATCATAGATTGTTGGATCAGTCTGTTAAGGAGATAGTCGATGCTGCCAAGAGGACCGGTGCCGAAGTCGTGGGCCCCATTCCTCTGCCGATCAAGATTGAGAGGTTTACGGTGAATCGCTCTCCACATATAGATAAAGAGTCACGAGAGCAGTTTGAAATCAGAACTCATAGGCGGTTGGTAGATATCAGGGATTGGTTGCCTCAGACTGTCGATGCATTGATGAAACTCGATTTATCGGCCGGTGTCGATGTCGAGATAAAGTTATAAGAGGTGTGTAAGATATTATGAGGATAGGATTGGTTGCCGAGAAGTTGGGGATGACCCAGTTGTTTGATGACAACGGCGTTCAGGTCCCAGTGACGGTTTTGAAGGTTGATCCGTGTACGATCGTCTCTTTAAAGGTTCAGGATAAAGACGGATATAATGCCGTACAACTTGGCACGAGAGAGAGCAGCAATGGGAAGCATATTAACAGGCCGCAGCAAGGTTATTTCAAGAAGGTATCATCCAAGTTTTTCAGGATCCTAAAGGAATTCAGGGTGGATGATGTCGCGTCATATAACGTGGGTGACAAGTTTGAGGTAGACCATTTCTCGAGTGGGCAGTTGGTGGACGTAACCGGAATTACGAAGGGGAAGGGGTTCGCTGGAGGCATTAAGAGACACGGATTTGGCGGTCTCAGGGCCTCTCACGGTGTTTCAATTACTCATAGATGCCATGGTTCGACTGGTAACAGGACGCTTCCTGGCCGTGTCTTTAAGGGCAAAAGGATGGCGGGGCACATGGGCGACCAAAGGGTTACCGCACTGAATCTGATGGTGCACTCCGTCGATAAAGAAAAGGGAGTAGTTTTTGTTAGGGGAGCAGTTCCCGGTGGAAAGAAGGGGACAGTCTTCATTAGAGATGCCATAAAGAAGCATGTCGATAAAACGGGTAAATGATCATGAAATTGCAAATATTAAATAGTGAAAATAAAGAATCTGGTGAGATTGAGCTCTCAGATCAAGTATTTGGATTGACGCCGAGGCGAGATATATTGGCGAGAGTAGTCCTTTGGCAATTGGCGAAGAGGCGAAGCGGTAGCCATAATGTTAAGGGGAAATCGGATGTGCATGGCACCACCAGGAAGTTCGTTCGTCAAAAAGGGAGTGGCGGTGCGCGGCACGGATCGAAGAAGGCCGTTCAGTTTAGAGGTGGAGGGATAGTATTTGGTCCGGTCAATAGGGACCATGGATTTGATTTGCAGAAGAAGGTGCGTAAATTGGGCCTCCGGATGGCGCTTTCTGCGAAGGCGAGGGAAGGGCGCCTGATCATTGTTGATTCACTTAAATATGATGAACGAGTTAAAACCAAGGAATTTCTATCGAGATTCTCTGATTTAAAGACTGCTTTATTTGTGGATGCTAAGGATAATGAGCCAGTTCTAAGGGCGCTATCTAATATAGTTGGATTTGATTACATACCTCAGATGGGGGCGAATGTTTACGATATCCTCAGGAAGGAGAAGATTGTGATTTCAGTTGATGCAATCAAGGAATTGGAGGGGAGGCTGATATGAGTGATAAAGTCCGCGCCACATCAAAAGATTTTGATATCGTTCGATACCCTGTCTTGACGGAAAAGTCTACTAAGATCCTTGAGAATTCGAATGCATATGTTTTTGTTGTTGATAGATCTTCCACGAAAATTGAAATAAAAAATGCTATTGAAAGAATTTTTAATGTCAAAGTTGAGGCTGTTAATACGATAACCGTTAAAGGAAAGAAGAAAGTTTTTCGTGGAGTTTCTGGAAGAAGATCTGATTACAAGAAGGCTATTGTGAGATTAAATTCTGGAGACAAGATTGATCTAGGAGTTGGAGTGTAGAACGATGGGATTGAAGCAGTATAAGCCTGTAACGACTTCGCAAAGGCAGTTAGTTAATATCGATAGATCTGATCTCTGGAAGGGGAAGCCGTTCAAGAAGTTGACGTCCGTTAAGCTGAATAGAGCGGGGCGCAACAATCACGGACACATTACTGTTTGGAATAGAGGCGGTGGACATAAGCAACGCTATAGAATCATTGATTTTTTGCGTGACAAGAAGGATGTGGCTGGGAATGTCGAGAGGATTGAATATGATCCAAATAGGAGCGCTTTTATAGCACTCATCAAATACGCCGATGGAGAGAATAGGTATATTATAGCACCGCAGAAATTGAAGGTAGGAGATTCGGTGATCGCATCTGAGAAGGCCGATATAAGGCCAGGGAATTCGATGCTCCTGAAGAATATACCGATTGGAACGGTTGTCCACAATATAGAGATGAAGATCGGCAAAGGGGCGCAGATGGCGCGCTCAGCTGGAGCCGGTGTGCAGATAGTTGGCCGTGATGGAGCGTACGTTATTTTGAGGCTGCCATCGGGGGAGCAGAGATTGATCAGTGGTGTATGCAGTGCCACTATCGGTGTTGTCTCTAATTCGGATCACCAGAACAGGAGCTATGGAAAGGCCGGAAGGAACAGATGGCGTGGGAAGAGACCGTGCGTCAGGGGAGTCGCCATGAACCCTGTTGATCACCCGCATGGTGGTGGAGAAGGAAAGACATCCGGTGGACGGCATCCGGTCACCCCGTGGGGTATTTCTACGAAAGGTAAAAAAACACGTAGAAACAAGCGGACTAGTCATTATATAATATCAAAGCGAAAGTAGGGAGATTTAGAAAGTGTCAAGATCAGTTTGGAAGGGACCTTTTTTTGATAGATATTTGTTGAAGAAGGCTGAGGCCGTCAAGGCTTCAGGGCGTTCTGATGTTGTAAAGATTTGGTCCAGGAGATCTACCATTTTGCCACAGTTTGTGGGTGTCACATTCGGAGTACACAATGGTAAGAAATTCATTCCGGTTTCTGTTTCGGAGAATATGGTCGGTCACAAGTTTGGTGAATTTGCGCCGACGCGTACGTATTATGGGCATGGAGCCGATAAGAAGGCTAAGAGATAATTATGGGAAGCGATAATACAGCGAAAGCTATTTTGAGGAAAGTTAGAGTCAGCCCACAGAAGCTGAATATCGTGGCGTCGATGATACGTGGTATGCCCGTGCAGAAGGCAATGGATACGTTGCTCTATTCAAAGAAGAGGATTGCAAATGACGTCAGGAAGACGTTGAATTCCGCCGTTGCGAATGCCGAGAATAATCATGGATTAAATCCTGATTCTTTGTATGTCAAGGAAGCGCACGTTGGGTATAGTATCAAGCTCCGTAGATTCCATCCGAGAGGAAGGGGAAGGGGAGGCGTCGTTATGAAGCCGTTTAGTCATCTTACAGTAATTGTCGAAGAGAGGGGTTGAGGATTTTTTATGGGTCAAAAGGTTAATCCAGTCGGTCTAAGGTTAGGGATATTAAGGACTTGGGAATCTAGATGGTTCTCCGAGAAGGATTATTCTGCGCTTTTGTTGAAGGATATCGAAATACGAAACTACATCAGGAAGCACTATAATTCAGCCGGGATTTCGAGGATCGTTATCGAGAGACCGGCGAAGAAGGCAATCATAGAGATTTATGCGGCGAGACCGGGTGTGCTAATCGGGAAAGGTGGAGCAGACCTGGAAAAGCTTAAGGCCAAGGTTTCGGCGCTGTCTGGAATGGCTGTCTCGATCAACGTAGTTGGAGTTAGAAAACCAGAGACCGATGCGTATTTGATCGCCGAAGGGATTGCCCATCAAATAGAGAAGAGGGTTTCATACAGACGTGCGATGAAACGTGCGATGCAATCTGCCATTAAGTTGGGGGCCGCTGGAATTAAGGTCAGTGTGGCGGGGAGGCTGAATGGAGCCGAGATCGCAAGGACTGAGTGGTACCGAGAGGGCAGAGTTCCACTGCATACTCTGCGTTCAGATGTTGATTTCAGTATTGGTGTAGCCAAGACGACGTACGGTATTTGCGGGATTAAGGTATGGATCTATAAGGGCGATTGCGAGATTGGAGATTTCTTATCGAGGGATAAGAAGGCATGATGATTTGGAGAGGTATGTATTATGTTGTCCCCTAAGCGAACTAAGTTTAGAAAAGCTTTTAAAGGGCGTCTTAAAGGGAATGCGACGTCTGGAATTGAGGTGAGTTTTGGCAGTTACGGCTTGAAGGCCGTTGAGCCGTGTAGGATCACGGCACGGCAGATCGAAGCTGCTAGAAGGGCGATTTCTAGATATATCAAGAGAGCGGGGCGCGTCTGGATACGGATCTTCCCTGATCTGCCGATTTCTAGAAAGCCAGCCGAAGTGCGTATGGGAAGCGGTAAGGGAGCGCCTGAGTTTTGGGCATGCAGGGTCTATCCCGGTAGAGTTATGTTTGAGCTGGATGGCGTTTCTGAGGAGACTGCTCAGGCTGCGTTCGAAATAGCTTCCACCAAACTCCCGATTCGTACTAAGTTTGTTAAGCGTATTGTTTAGTTTTTAGTGAGGGTGTATCGAGTATGAAGTTTGTTGATCTGATACAGAAAGACGCTAAGGAGCTACTTCGGATGTGTAATGACATGAAGCGTGAGTATTTTAATTTACGAGTTTTATCGAAGGCTACTCAGGAGGTTAAGACATCCGGTATTCGCACTTGCAAGAAGAATATAGCTAGAGTAAAAACTAGATTAAGTCAGTTAAAGAATAGATAGGAGAAATAGATATGCCTCGTCGGACATTGCAGGGTATTGTTGTTAGTAATAAATGTGATAAGACTGTTTCGGTCAGAGTAGAGAATCGTGTCATGCACCCTATATATAAGAAATACGTAAAGCTACATAAGAAATATATGGCGCATGATGAGAATAATTCTTATAAGATAGGTGATATTGTTAAAATTATAGAATCTCGCCCGATTTCGAAGATGAAGAAATGGGTTGTGGATTCGAAGATTGTGCATGGAGGCGGAGGATTATGATTCAGGCTGAATCTCGAATGAGCGTTGCCGATAATTCTGGAGCGAAGGAGGTGCTGTGTATTAAGGTCCTCGGTGGATCTAAGAGACGGTACGCCGGTGTGGGTGATGTCATCGTCGTCTCCATAAAGAGTGCGATCCCGAGAGGGAAAGTGAAGAAGGGAGATATCCATAAGGCCGTCATCGTCAGGACGAAGCATCCGGTTAGACGGAGTGATGGTATGCAGATTGCCTTCGATAGGAATGCGGTGGTTCTGATCGATAAGCAGGGGGAGCCGATAGGGAGCCGTATATTCGGTCCGGTGACGAGGGAATTGAGATCAGCCGGATATATGAAGATCATCTCACTGGCTCCGGAGGTTTTATAATTATGACTCAGCCAAAATTTAAGATTAAAAGGGGCGACTTGGTGCAGGTTATCACCGGGAAGAACAGGGGCGCCAAGGGCGTTGTGAAGCAAGTTTTCCTTGACAAGGCAAAGGTTATTGTCGAAAATGTCAACGTCGTCGTAAGGAATGTGAAGCCGGATTACATGCATCCGCAAGGATCTTACAAGAAAGAGATGCCGATACATATTTCGAATGTATCGCTCATTGATTCGTCGACTGGCCTGTTGTCCAAGGTTGGGTATAAGATTAAAGACGACGGGAGCAAGGTGCGTTACTTCAAGAAGTCTGGAAGTATTTTGTAGGGATTGATATGAGTTACTCAAAGGATAGATACTTTTCTGATGTAAAGCACTCGTTGAAGAAGGAGCTTAGCCTTTCAAATGATTTTACTATTCCGAAATTGGATAAGATAGTTTTGAATTGCACGTCTTCTGATGCGGCGCAGGATAGTAAGGTAATGCAGGCTATGTTCGATGAATTGATGGCTATAGCCGGTCAGAGGCCCGTGATTACTAAAGCGAAAAGATCGATCGCTGGATTTAAATTGAGGGAAGGTGTGAAGCTCGGTGCGAAGGTGACCTTGCGCCGGGATAGGATGTATGAGTTCGTTGATAGACTGGTGTATATCGCTCTTCCTAAGGTCAGAGATTTCAGGGGACTGTCTAGCCGAGGTCTTGATGGGCATGGGAATTTTTCGATGGGAATTAAGGAGCAAATAGTTTTCCCCGAGATAAATTATGATAGAATTGATAAGATTCGTGGATTTGATATTACGGTTTGTACGACGGCACGAGATGATAAGTCTGCCCTGGCTTTATTGAAGGGCTTAAAATTTCCATTTACGAGTTGAAGGGATAGTATGGCGAAGAAGAGTTCGGTAGAGACAAATAATAGAAGGAAGCGGATGTCGGCCAGCAAGTTGGCTACCCGTAATTCTTTAAAGAAATTAATACGGAGTAAGGATTTGCCGCTCTCTGAAAGGGTGAAGGCCGTTCATAAGCTAGCCGAAATGCCGAGGAATTCATCGAGTGTTAGGATTAGAAACAGATGTGCGCTGACCGGGAGGGCACGTGGATATTATAGAAAGTTTGGAATGTCTAGGATAATGCTGAGATCATTGGCGTCTGAGGGATTCTTACCGGGCGTGGTTAAGGCTAGTTGGTAGAGGGTATATTTAATGAGTATTGTTGATTCAATTAGTGATCTGATTACGAGGATTAGGAACGCACAGATGGCGCAGAAGCGCACGGTTGATTCCCCGATGTCAAGGGGCCGTGAGGATGTTCTGAAGGTGCTTTTGAATGAAGGATATATAAGGGGGTATTCCATATTAGACTGTCCTGAAACTGGATTTAAGAAATTGCATATTGAGTTGAAGTATTTTGAAGGAAAGCCCGTTATTTACGAGATAAAGAGGATATCGAAGCCCGGGAGGAGGGTGTATTCTTCGATCAAGGATTTGCCTTTCATAAAGAATGGATTGGGCATCAATATCCTCTCGACGAATAGGGGGGTTATGTCCGATGTTGAAGCGAGGAAGTGCTCCATCGGAGGAGAGGTTATATGTTCTGTTTTCTAAGGGAAGGGGAAGATGTCTAGAGTCGGTAAGCATAGTATCCAGGTTCCGGCCGGTGTAAATGTGGCCCTGAATGGGAATACTCTTTCCATTAAGAAGGGCAGCATCGAGGAGATTTATAATATTCCTGGATGCCTGAAGGTAGAGAATACCAGCGATGGGATTTTATTGACGCCTCTGGATTCGGCGCAGTCTACTCGAGCTCTTTGGGGAACATCTCAGCGGAACGTGAAGAACATAGTCACTGGATTGGATACCGGCTTCAAGATTGAGCTGGAGATGGTCGGTGTTGGATATAAGGCGGCCGTGAGTGGAAAGAGGCTCACGATGCAGCTGGGATACAGCCATGATATAACCTTCGATATTCCGGATGGAATTTCGATTAATTGTACGAAGCCGACGACGATCGTCGTATCCGGCCACAACAAAAAGCAGGTCGGTGACATAGCGGCGGTGTTGAGGTGCTATAGGAAGCCTGAGCCATATAAGGGGAAGGGCGTCATAAGAGTCGGCGAGTTTGTATATAGAAAAGAGGGGAAGAAGAAGTAATATGAAGACATCAGATCAATTGAGGCAGATACGTAAATCTAGGCAGCGCTTTAAGATCTCGAAGACGATCAATGGTAGATGTAGGCTTCTTATCCACAGAACCAATAATAACATGTACGCGCAGATATTGGACGAGGCCGGAGATAAGACGGTTGTCCACGTCTCTACGTTATCCAAGGAAGTGAAAGAGGGTATCAAGAATGGTGGTAACAAGGATGCGGCGGCGCTGGTTGGGAAAGTAATTGCGTTGAAGGCTAAAGAAAAGAACATTACTGATGTTGTTTTTGATAGATCTGGATTTTTATATCATGGAAGAGTGAAGGTATTGGCAGATAGTGCCAGAGAAAACGGATTGAATTTTTAACGGTTAGGGTAGATTTTTATGGTTCGAGCGAACGAGGGTAAAAAAGGCGCTGAAGCCCAGGAGCATTTAATCGAGAAATTGGTTAGTGTTCGGAGGGTCACGAAGGTCGTTAAGGGTGGTAAGAATATGCGCTTCTCCGCATTGGTTGTTGTTGGTGACGGAAAGGGACGCGTTGGATACGCATCCGCGAAGGCCCGTGAGGTTCCTGACGCCGTGAAGAAGGCCAGTGAGAAGGCCAAGAGGGCCATGATCAGAATATCATTGAAAGAGGGCCGTACGATTCGTCACGATGCTTCGGCTAGGGTCGGTGCTGGGCACGTCTTCTTGAGGATGGCGCCTTCCGGAACGGGGGTCATCGCTGGAGGACCAATGAGGGCCGTTTTCGAGGCGCTGGGAGTTCAGGATATAGTTAGCAAGTCTGTTGGATCTGGGAATTACCATAACATGGTACGGGCCACGTTCGTTGCCCTTCGCGGTATCACGCATCCCAAATTGATAGCAGCGAAGCTCGATAAAAAGCTCCCCGAGATTCTTGGCAGAAGAAGTGCGGGGCATAAGGTGAACTCTGATGCTGGTATTGAAGATGCTGGAGGTGCCGTATGAAAGATAAGAAAATTGGATCCCTTCCGAGATCTTCAGAATCAGAATTATTGGAAGGAAAGACGGAGCGCAGAGCCGCAGTGTACTCTAATGTACATGAGGATTCGAGCACCGGGTTGACGCGCCAAGAAGCTGATTGTGGAGGATCTATCAGAGTTAGGCAGATTGGTAGTCCTATAAGACGATGCAAAAAGCAATCTCTGCACCTGAAGTCATTGGGGCTGAGAGGTATCGGCTCCGAGAGGGAGCTCATTGCTACCAATTCGATTTTGGGCCTCGTTGCAAAGGTCAGGCATCTCGTTAAGATTGTGTAGGTGAAATATGGCTGATGAATTGAAGTTAAATAATATCCGTGATAATAACAAGGCTAGAGGTAAGATAAAATTGCTCGGAAGAGGGATTGGGTCTGGTCTCGGCAAGACATCCGGAAGGGGAGGGAAGGGCCAGACCGCCAGATCAGGTGTGAGCATCAATGGCTTCGAGGGAGGCCAGACCCCATTGCATCGTAGACTCCCCAAGAGGGGGTTCGTCAATATTCATCGGCAAGAGCTATATGAATTGGATTTTTTTAAGATATCTAGATTGAAGAAGAAGGGGCTCCTCGATGATGGAGCCGTTATCGATAGGGATTTTTTGATAAATATTGGATATATGCGTGCTCATATAAGTGGCGTCTCCCTGATTGCGAATGGGAAGATTGATTTCCCGGCTAAGGTGGCCGTGACAAGAGCTAGCAGTAAGGCAAAAGAAATGTTGGCCGTGGCCGGCGGTACGTTGACACTAGAGTAGGGGACCATAGAGTAAGGATATGACTGCATGGCATCACCGATAGAACATCTCGCTAAGAACTTTAACTTCTCTTCCTTCAAGAAGGCTGAGGACTTAAAGAAGCGTATTTGGTTTACGATTTTCATACTGATTATTTATCGTTTTGGAACTTATATTCCATTACCGAATATTAATCCAGAGGTTGTAGCTGAGTTCACCAGGAGTCATGCTGGCGGACTCCTCGGCGTCTTGGACTTGTTTTCTGGAGGAGCCATCGGTCGTATGACCGTGTTCTCCTTGAATATTATGCCGTATATATCGGCGAGTATCATAGTTCAGCTTTTGACATCGATGTCGCCACAGCTGGAGGCCCTTAAGAAAGAGGGAGAACCCGGAAAGAGGAAGATAAATCAATATACTAGGTATGGCACGGTCGCACTGGCACTGGCACAGGGATACGGCATTTCCGTTGGCCTGGAGAGGATCATGGGGCAGGCTGGTTGTGCGGTCCTTGATCCTGGTATGTTGTTCAGATTCACGACGATGACGAGTCTCACCGGGGGGACTCTCTTTATAATGTGGCTGGGTGAGCAGATATCTTCCAGGGGGCTCGGGAATGGGTCGTCTATGATAATATATTCTGGAATCGTGGCGAATCTCCCGAGTTCACTGTTCAATACCTTCGCCATGGGGAAGCAGGGGACTATTTCCGTGATGGCACTGCTCGGTCTGCTCATCATGGTCGTGAGCGTGATATCATTCATAGTCTTCATGGAGAAGGCCAATCGACGGATTCCGATACAGTATCCCAAGAGGCAGACCATGGCCAATATGCCGGCTCAGCAGCAGAATTCTCATCTTCCTTTGAAATTGAACAACGCCGGGGTTATTCCACCAATTTTCGCATCGTCTATTTTGCTTTTACCGATGACGATATTCAGCTTCGGGACTTTCGAGCCTGATTCTGTGCTGGGGACGATCTCCAGACTCTTTAATCATGGGCAGCCGCTGTATCTTGCATTCTTCGCGATGGCCATAATATTCTTCGCATTTTTCTATACGGCGATTATGTTTAATCCTAAGGATACGGCGGATAATCTGAAGAAATCCGGAAGTTACATTCCGGGCATACGACCTGGTGATGCGACGGCCGAATATATAGACTCCATCCTCCTGAAGCTCACGACGATAGGGGCCGTGTATTTAGGTATAATATGCTTACTCCCTGAGTTGCTTTTGATGAAGATTTCACTGCCATTCTATTTTGGTGGCACTAGTCTGTTGATCGTGGTAAACGTCTCGATAGATACTGTCGCTCAATTCCAATCTCATTTAATAGCTCAGCAATATGAGGGATTGTTTAAGAAGGGAAGGAGTAAGGGGCTTATATGATTGAGTCTGTGAGTCATAGCTTATGGACCGTCTTTTTGGGAGTCCCTGGTTGCGGTAAGGGTACTCAAGCCAGTTTCTTGGCTGCGAAATACGGGTTCTCAGTGATTTCTGTCGGTGAGATACTAAGGAAGAACAGAGATAAGGTCATAACTAATGATGGTATGACTATAGGCTCACTAATCAAAGACGGGAATTTACTACCGGATGAAGTTGTGGTTGGATGCGTTCGAGATGAGATGAACAGGGCTGATGCTTTTTCAGAACCTGGAATTTTACATCCCGATAGATCTTTTTCAAAACCTTCAGAATCAGATCTTATGGAAGGAGACGCGGAACACAGAGCCGCAGTGTACTTGAGTGTACACCAAGGAGATGAATATAAGTATTCGAGTACCGGATCGACGCCCCAGAAGAATGATTATGAAGCGTTTGGGAAGAGGTCTATTATATTTGATGGGTTTCCTCGGACACTTGGCCAGGCCAAAGCGTTGGCTGTTCTTTTGGACGAGATTGGGCTGAAGGATGGGTATGTTTTGAACTTCTCTGTTAGTGACGATTTAATTTCAAAGAGAATTCTCGGTAGATATACGTGTAAGAAGTGTGGTAAGATATACAACGATTTTTTCTTGAATCCAGAGATCGGTGGCGTGTGTGACGTTTGTGGACATAAGGAATTCGATCGAAGGAGCGATGATAACGAGGTTTCGTTGAAGAAGAGGTTGCTCGAATATCGCGAGAAGACGGAGATTTTAATTGATTATTATCAGGAGCTCGGTGTCTTGTATAATATAGATGCAGCCGCGTCTTTTGATAACGTAAGTGCGGATGTAGTGAGTATTCTAGGCTTAAGTAAGGAGGAGAAATAAGTAGTGGCTCGTATTGCTGGTGTTAACATTCCAACTCAGAAGAGGGTCGTGGTCGGATTGACGTATATATTTGGCATAGGTTCTTATCACGCGAGATGTATCGTTGAGAAGGCAGAGATTCCCCTTAAGAAGAGGGTTTTTGATTTGACGGACTCTGAGATCTTGAAGATTAGAGAGATTATAGATAGGGATTATAAGGTTGAAGGTGATCTACGTCGTCAGATATCCATGAACATCAAGAGGATCACTGATCTCGGATGCTACAGAGGATTGAGGCATAGGAAGGGTCTGCCTGTTCGAGGACAAAGGACCCATACGAATGCGAGGACTAGGAAGGGTAAGGCTATCCCGATTGCCGGAAAGAAGATAGCTACTAGGTAATTTTTTTATTGTTTAGGGAGATGTATGGCGCAGAATACTGGTGGTCGTATTAAACGCAGGGAAAGGAAGAATATAGTCAACGCCGTGGCTCATATTAATGCTACTTTCAATAATACGATCATAACGATCACTGATGAAGGTGGAAACACCATCGCCACTGGATCTGGGGGAATCGTTGGATTTAAGGGATCTAGGAAGTCGACGCCTTATGCGGCACAGCTGGCCGCCGAGGATGTTGCGAGGAAAGCCGCTGAGCACGGAGTGAAGAACGTGAGGGTCATCGTTAGGGGGCCAGGTTCCGGCAGAGAGACGGCTATAAGATCGATGCAGACCGCTGGTTTCGTCGTGACTTCAATTTCCGATGTAACGCCACTTCCTCATAACGGGTGCCGGCCTCCGAAGGCCCGCAGGAATTAATGATGTTACGTGGAGTTGGGTTTTAGTTTTTTATTTTTGGAGTCTTTATTAAAGTGAATGGTACTTGGCGGTCATTAATAAAACCTGGGAAGGTTGATGTAAAGTATTCTGATCCTTTATTGAGGGATGGAGTAGTCGTCGTTGAGCCCCTGGAACGGGGATTCGGGACGACTTTAGGGAATGCTCTGAGGAGGGTGTTGTTATCATCAATCAATGGATCGGCTATAACTTCTTTGAAGATAGATGGAATAACCCACGAATTCTCCACTATTCCAGGTGTCATGGAAGATGTCTCAGAGATCATATTAAATCTTAAATCACTGCGTGTTAAATTGCATTCAGATAGAGTGAGGAAAGTCAAGATAATCGCCAATGGCCCAAAGATTGTCTGTGCGAAAGATCTGGATTGTCCAACCGATGTCGAAATAATGGATCCTGATCATGTTATCTGTTCCATGGAGGAAGGTGCATCCATCAATATGGAGCTAACCATCAAGACCGGGAAAGGGTATGTTCCGGCGATACATCATGATGATCAGAGCAATACCATCGGGTTGATTTCCATAGATTCTATTTTTAGCCCGATAAATCTCGTTGATTTCAAGGTGGAACAGACGAGGGTAGGGCAGAGGACAGACTATGATAAACTTCTGATCCGTATCAAGACTGACGGTTCGATACGTCCTGATGATGCATTTGCTCAGGCGAGCTCTATCTTGAGGGATCACTTCGCTGGGTTTGTTAGTTTCGACGAATATCGCACGTATGAGGTAAAGGAAGAGGTCGAAGAGTTTCCATTCAATAAGAATCTGCTCAGGAAAGTCGACGAGTTGGAGCTGTCGGTTAGATCAGCCAATTGCCTGAAGAATGAGAACATATTTTATATAGGGGATTTGATTCAGATGTCTGAAGGAGATATGCTGAAGACTCCGAATTTCGGTAGAAAATCTTTGAATGAGATTAAGGAATTACTGGCCGGTATGGGATTATCGTTTGGTGCGACCATCCCAGGTTGGCCACCAGAAAATATTGACGATTTAGCTAAAAAGCTTGATGATCAATATAATTAGTTATATGGAGAGGTATTTATGAGACACGGTTTCGCTAAACGGAGATTGAATAGGACGAGTTCGCATAGGAAGGCCATGTTTAGGGCAATGTCGTGTTCTCTGTTTGAACATGAACAGATCAAGACCACTCTTCCGAAGGCGAAGGAGCTGCGGCCGATCGTCGAGAAGCTCATCACTCTCGCCAGGAAGAATACGCTGCATGCCAGGAGGCTCGCCATATCGAGGCTCCAGAGCGATGATGTGGTAAAGAAGTTGTTCGACGATATAGCTCCACGGTTTGAGAATAGACCGGGAGGATACGTCCGGATAGTGAAGGCCGGGTTTAGGTATGGAGATGCAGCACCCGTCGCCTTCGTTGAACTCGTGGATCGGAAAGTATCTGTCACCGATAATACGGCAGATACTGATGTCATAATATGAAGATCTCTGAGTTATTGACATGCTGCGTTGCGTTACTCGCCGTCTCGGGGTGTGAGACGACGGTATTCAATAGGGGGTATGTTATTAAGACGGCCGATTTCAGTAAGATAATTGCTGGGAAGAGCAGGGCGGCAGATGTCTTCACAATGTTTGGATCACCGACTATGAGGTCATCGATTCAGGGTGTAGATGGTGAGTATTGTTGGTATTACGTGTCCAAAAAGACCGAGAAGAATGGTTTCCTGGATCCGAAGACCGTCGACCGCAAGACCGTGATAATATCGTTTGGTCCGGATGGGGTGGTACGATCCGTCAACGAGAGCAAGTACGAGAAAGAGATCAACCCGATCGGTGAACAGACTAAGACTGAGGGGAAGACGGGTGGCATCGTCAGTGAAGCATTCGCTGGGCTCGGGAAGTACTCCAAGAGATTCAAGAAGGATAGTAAGTAGCTGCTTCCATGGGATATAAGTATTCCATCGATGATTTGAAGTCGTTGGCAGAGAGTTCTGCTAGGAGCTCATGTGCTCCCATTTCGTACTTTTTGATGGGGGATATAGGGACTGGTAAGACGACGTTTTCTCAGTTTTTTATAAGGGAAGTATTGATTAATAAGGAACAGGAAATAACGAGCCCCACGTTTAATATCGTCCACATATATGATACATTGAAGGGGCCCGTATGGCACGTCGATCTGTACCGCATTGAAAATCCGTCTGAAATAGATGAACTTGGTCTACTGGAGGCCATGAACGAAGCCATCTGCCTCATAGAATGGCCGGGATTGATCATGGCTAGGGGGAAGCGTTATAATCACCAGGAAATAAGGTTTGACTAAGAGCCTGTTATATTGAGATGGGATAAAGGTGGTTTAATCCAGCTCTGTTGGGACCACAGCCTCCGGTATGGGATTCAGCCAATTGGGCCAGATGCCTTCTAGGGAGTAACCTATAGGGCAGTCTTCAAAACACTCCCATCTATAAGCTGCCTCTTCAACATCACGTACTGTAGCCCGTTCATCAGCGTATATGTGCCCATCTTTATCTCGCTTCAAGCATGGAGCATAGAAAGCTTCTACGAACATTAGTGCCAATTCCCACCTCCCCAAATGCCCATTCCTAACTGCCGCCTGGAAGAACATATCCAAACAAAATGGCACGTCTTCATCAATATCGGTTGCCCTTACATCTCTCTGATCTCTTCCTATGATATTCACGGCTCTCGCCATGTATCTGGTTGATTCTAATCCTGGTGTTAGCAGTATTAGTACACTTCTGAATTTCCGTTGATTTAAGGGGGTCATAGAGCTTAGATGCTCAGCACAATCGTCAACAAACTCCCAGTATGTAGATGCAAGGAAGGTTTCCATGACTCTCTTTGCTGGTGGATCACCTTCTACCTCATCACAAAGTTTTTTTACTATAATGGATAGGTCGTAATTGTTGTATCTATCGTCCCTAAATCTACTGTAACACTTCCAGCTATCACTGTCTCTCTGGAATCGTGCTTCCTCTGGTTCTGCCATTCTCCTAGCGATCGACCTTGCTCTGGACTCAGCTCCACGTGACAAAAGATCTACATCAATTTCACTACTACGTGCAACACCTATCAAACAAAACAGAGTACCTACAAAGTATAACCTTTTCATTAAATCATCCTCCCCAAGGATTTATAGTCTTATTTTATCATATATTTATGGTAACTATCAATGATTTGTTTGGATTCGGATGTCAGCAAATATGTTGCTAATTTTTCTCTGTTCTCTTCATCTTTATTGGGCTTATTAGACCTATATCCACAGTGTCCTATCCTTGGATAGTATGGTATTCCTTTACTTATAGAATTTATACAGATCAAAGCAGTTATCACATATAGGATCATATATACCTGGCTCCATATACCCAGAAATAGTTCTGCGTTCTTCTTCACTGTCCCACATATCTCGTGTTTTATTTTTTGTCATGGTTCCATCGATATGATGTAGGCAATGTGTGAACTCATGGAATATAGATCCAGATAAAGACTTCAGCTTAAGTGTAATATTTCCTTTTTCATCTATACAGTAATATTGTCTATCTGGAATACCGATTCCATCACTGTCATATACGTTTGGGTTAATCTTTACGGCATAATTTGTTGATGAATACGAACTACCAGTTTGATCTACTAACTGATCTCCCGTACGAGCTTCAGCAGGCCCTATATTTATAATACTTAGTTTTTTATTGGGCGGTAAATTCATCATAAGCAACGTAAACATACTATTACCTACTATATTGTTACAGACATCATCCAGGGCTTTAGAGAATAGTGATTTATCATAGTCTATAAATTCATCTATTTTATCTCTAATATCTGGTATATTACTCATTATAGGATGTGTTTTATTTGTATCCTCTAAGAATACAGCTCTATTGAACATAGCAGCTCCTCCTTGAATTATGATTTGGATATAATGATTAGGAAGCAGCCGGAATGGCTACTTTACATATGGTATGAGGATCCAGTTATAGGATGCAAGTCATTTTTAAAGCCAATAAGATGAATGTAGGTGGTATATGGGTTGTTTAATCCAGCTCTGTGGGGATCACAGCCTCCGGTATGGGATTCAGCCAATTGGGCCAGACGTGGTCTGAGAAATAATGTATTTCTGGTAAGTCTTCAAATAAACTATCTCCGAGTGCTGTCTGCTTTATGTGATATCCGATAAACCTCTCATCATTTCCCCAATTCAGGCATGGGGCATAGAAAGCACTTATGCACATGTCTGCCAGCGCAATCCTTCCTAACTGACCATTCATCACGGCCGCATGAAAGAACATATCCAGACAGAACTGCAGATGTTGAATATCAGTTGCTCTGACCTCGTTTGGATCTCTTCCTACGATACTCACAGCTTTTGCTGTATATCTTGTGGATACCAGCCCCGGAGCCAAAAGAATCAGTATCTCTGTAAACCTCTGTTGATTTAGAGGGGTCATAGAGTGAAGGTTTGGTTCACAGTAATTCACAAATTTCCAGTAGAATGAAGACAGAAAGATCCTCATAGCTTCCATTGCTATTAGGTCCCCTGCTACTGCCCTGAAGAGTCTCTCTTTTATAGTAAATAAATTGAAACTGTTGAACTTATTGTACCCGTACGTGCAACAATATTTCCAGTGATCACTCTCTCTCTGATGCTGCTCTTCCTCTGTTTCGCCCTTCCGGTCTTCCAGGAATATGATGCGATTTTCTGCTCCTTCCTCTTCCTCTAAATAATAATATACATCGTAATCAGAACCAGACTCACTTCCCTCCACACTAAAACTTATGCAAGCAGAAGCCATCACAAGACATAACCATTTCATTAACTATCCTCCCCAGGATTGCTTATACTTTTATAATATCATGTATTTACTTGGCCAGGCAAGATAGAAGTTCAATCCTCTGTGGAATTGAGATAGTTTTTTCTTTGAGTATTCATCTCATTCCTTATATCCAATATGTCCGACCCTCGGGGTATAGCGAGGAATTTTAATCGGATAATGGTGTACTTTTATCGATCCTTTTTCTCCAATACATGGCTTAAATATTGCCGTAGATCTTATTCTGTCTTTAGCTATACAGTAATTGTAGAAATCAAAGCAGTTATCACATATGGGATCATATATACCTGGATCTATGTACCCTGATATTGTCCTAAGCTCTTCATTACTCGTCCATGGATTACCCTTTGGTAATGAATTCTCATCTGCATCTGCACCACATCCGATTGGGTCTTCCGCATAGTGCAGGCAGTGCACAAACTCATGGAATATGGACCCAGATAGAGATTTCAGTTTAAGTGTAATATTTCCTTTTTCATCTATACAATAGTATTGTCTTTCAGGAATACCTACACCAGAAATATCGTACACGTTGAGATTGATATTAATTCCATGCCAAAAGCATGAACTCCCGGTTTGATCTACTGGTTGTTTCCCAGCCTCCTCAGGCCCTATATTTATAATCTTCAATCTCTTACCGGGTGATAACTTCATCATAAGCAACGTAAACATACTATTACCCACTATATTATTACAGATATCATCTAATGCTTTAGAGAATAGTGATTTATCATAGTCTATAAATTCATCTATCTTACTTCTAATATCTGGTATATTACTCATTATAGGATGTGTTTTATTTGTATCCTCTAAGAATACAGCTCTATTGAACATAGCAGCTCCTCCTTGAATTATGATTTGGATATGATGATTAGGAAGCAGCCGGAATGGCTACTTTACATATGGTATGAGGATCCAGTTATAGGATGCAAGTCATTTTTAAGCCCATAATATTTTCCGAGAGTTTTCAGTTAAAGATAGATTTTGCGATTCGTGGCATTTTGACGTAGTTCGATGTTCGGTAAAATCACTGCTTTGCTAGATCTGTACAAATACTGATTAAGTGCAAATCTATCTATTTTTGAAAACTCTCACTATTTTCATGAAGTTCACCAGAACTAAAAAACGTCATTACCATCTCAGCGTATCAAGCGAAGGTTAATTTTCAGTCAATATGTACGATACCATATTAATTAAAGACTTATCTTCATCGCTCGATGGCCAATCAGGATCTTCCTGATACATTTTATATATGCACATGACTTTATTAAATACAAAGTACCCCTCAGAATTTTCAACACATCTTGATCTTGCATCATTTTCAACGCCAATTTCTACCTTAGCAGGGATGGGTATACACCATTCGCACTCTGAGCTATCACTAGCTTCAGAACCTTTGGCTATGGCTAATACGTACGACAATAAATCAATGTCAAATTTATCTGAAGCACTGGGGGTAGAAGCTGGATTTCTTTCATAGAATTTACATGTTTTCATAGCTTTGTTAAATGCTATGTATCCTTCACGATTTTCGTCGCGCCTTGATTTTGCATCATTTTCAAATCCATTGGCTAGCTTTTCTACTTCGGCAGGGGTAGAGATATACCGCCACTCCCACTTAGGGATATCATTGAAAATGCATTCATCATCTTCAACAAGTGCACCTGGATATTCAACTTCATCAGAAGCTATCAAAGTTCCTATCCCACTTACCACAATCCCAAGCAAAGCTGAGATGGTAACTATTTTCATAAAGCTTCTCGGTACTAAAAAACGTGATTACCCTCTCAGCGTACTCACCTGAACTTAATTTTCAGTTAATATGTACGATACCATATTAATTAAAGACTTATCTTCATCGCTCGATGGCCAATCAGGATCTTCCTGATGCATTTTATATATTATCATGACTCTATTAAATAATGAGTACCCATCATAATTTTCAACACATCTTGATCTTCCATCATTTTCAACGCCAATTTCTACCTTAGCAGGGATGGGTATACACCATTCGCACTCTGAGCTATCACTATCTTCAGAATCTTTGGCTATGGCTAATACGTACGACAATAAATCAATGTCAAGTTTATCTGAATTACTGGGGGTGGAAGCAGGATTTCTTTCATAGAATTTATACGTTTTCATAGCTTTGTTAAATGCCTCGTATCCTTCACGATTTTCGTCGCGCCTTGATTTTGCAGCATTTTCAAATCCATTGGCTAGCTTTTCTACTTTGGCAGGGGTAGAGATATACCGCCACTCCCAGTCAAAGCTATCACTACTGGATCCATTATCTTCAACAAGTGCATCTGGATATTCAACTTCATCAGAAGCTATCAAAGTTCCTATCCCGCTTACCACAATCCCAATCAAAACCGAGATGGTAACTATTTTCATAAAGCTCACCAGAACTAAAAAACGTCATCACCATCTCAGCGTACTCACCTGAACTTAATTTTCGGTTAATATGTACGACGACACATCAATCAAAAGTTTATCTATTCCAGATAAGAAATCAGGATTTTTGCCATAACGCCTGTGTATTCTCATAATTTCGCTAAATGTTCCACATTCGTTTATGGATAGTGCACGGTCTTTTGTAGTAAAACTACAAATATCCATTATTTTATCGTAATATTCATAATCTACGTGAAAGACCCTTTGCTCTACCTTCTTCCCAGCCTTCAAGCTCTGCCACATGTCGAACATGTTGCAACATATTGGGTCATGAACAAGGGGGCCCACATCACGGTGATAACCCGTAATGTTATACAACTCCTCATCACAACTCCACAAACGTTTAGTATTAGCGCCAGAATATACGAACTCTAGAGTTCTGCTGCATTCAATATCCATCAGGTTCAATCGACCAGATATATGATGAAATGCGTGACAGAGCTCATGGAATAGAAATGCAGTTAACGTTCCAGAAATCTGCGTAAAACTCATGTTCTCTCCTACCCCACATAACATACGCTTACTAATACCGCCGGTGTCGTATAGATCAAAGTTTATATGTACGGTACGAGTACTTGGCACATATTTATCTTTATCAACAGATCTAACGATTCTAATAGCTGGTAAATGCTTTGCCTTGGCATGTGCCGCCAGCATCTTCAGCATAGTGTTACCGACCACGTTTCCACAGATTTTATCTAGATATTTGTCGAATATTGGTTCATGTTTTACGAATGCATCTATTTCCTCTCTTACCTTCGTTATAGATTTATATTGAGTTAATACAGCTGAATCTTTTAGATGCAAACTCTCTGCTTGCTCCAAAAACAGTTTGGTATTAAACTCGCCGCTGTATGCCTTAAAGACATACGTTAGTATAACAAAGAAGAGAAGTGCTATTATTTCGGATATAACTTCTCTCTTTGTTTTGTTGCCACATCGTCTTCGGTATTTATTCATTTTTTTACTCCTTTTAAAGGGTTGCCATTCACTAACCTCCCCATAACTTCAGGTTAGAGTGATTAACTTTAAGAAGTCAAAAAATAAAAATGCCCATAAGATTTAGTGATTATTTTTTGTAAATTATCCGTTTATTATAAATATGTGGTTATCCACAGTTTACGCATAATATGAGAAAATTTTATCGATTTTCTAATTTACATTTTCAGGGGGATTTTGGTAGAGGGAAGCACTTCGTCGGATCACGAAGGAAGCCCAGTCGTTTCAAATAATGGCCATCAGTTTTTCTTTGTCATTACTCAGCAGAGTATCGATATTCGCCAGGACTTTTTCGATGTCCCAGTTCCACCATTGAACCTGTAGTAGGATTTCGATTATATCATCCGGTAATCTCTTGCGGATTAGTTTGGCGGGGTTACCTCCCCATATCTCATAGGGCCCAATACTCTTCGTGATCAACGAATTCGTTCCAATGATTGCTCCGTTTGATATACGGACTCCCGGCATGACGGTGACGTTATACCCAATCCAAACGTCGTTCTCAACCACGATATCGCCCTTCATCGGAAAAAACTCACCGAGCTTGTAGCGTTCGGCAATATCCCGTGAAAAAATCGAGAATGGAAACGTGGTCCAAACGGACATGTTATGAAGCATGCCGTTCATCAGGAATTTCACTCCACTGGCGATCTGGCAGAAACGCCCAATGATCAGCCTGTCTCCAAGGAAATCGTAGTGATACATGACGTTCTTCTCGAAGTTGTGTACATCCTCCTCATCATCGTAATACGTATAATCACCAACGATGATGTTGGGGCGCGTAATGATGTTCTTGAGGAAGCACACACGCTCCATCCCGATCATCGGATACTTTTCATCGGCCGAGGGAAACATATATATTCACCTTACCACTGCTTTCGCGGCTTCCTCATCCGAAAGCCATATGCCCTTGTCCTTCAATGTTCTGAACTGAAACTCCGCCGTTTTTTCTGAAAATGGGAAATTGGGAACAATCTTCTCGGCTTCCAAATACTCAATACCTACAAACTGAATACCATCAGATTTGCAGTATTCCGCGACGTCATGAATATTCCCTATTCCGTCGTCTATGAATATGATTTTCTTAGGCCTCATTCCGGAGTGTGCGATGAATTTATTTAGACATACATCCTTTGATAAATCACCGCAAAATATAACACCTTTGTAAAAAGCTGAGCTGGTCGAGAATTTTTTCTGAGGTGTATTTGGCCATGACTTTTCAAAATGGTATCCGAATGAATTTAGATTATCAGTTCTCCAAACTTTCGGATCTTTTATATGGCCGAATGGAGAGGCAGAAAATCCCGTCAACACAACGACGCGAATATTTTTATCCTGGAGATTCTTTACAAGGATTGGCATTTTATTATTTACGAGTTGCCCTTGGCCGGAAGATACCATGATGGATAATACTTCCGTTACGTCCGATTTCCCCATATATTTTTCAAAAAGTTTCCTGGACATCTCGCGATTCTTCTTTTTCATTATTTGTATGGTATTGGCCACCAAAACGCCGTCGCAATCAAATACAACGAGAGTATTCTCATCAATTTGTGCGAGTTCTGTTTCAATGTCCTCCACCTTATCGGTAGTAATAATCTTCGCTACCAGATGATCCTGATGCATTTTTTGAACCTTTTCTGTACAGCCACATAATAAAAACGGTACCATAAGTAATCCAATAAACTTCGATCTCATATTTCCTCTTCTAAAATCGCTCTCTTTATGATCAAAAACTCTCGATACAAACTTGGTAAATCTTGAGTAATTACGTTCCAAACAACTGTCATGTCAACGCCTTCGAGATAATCATGTACCAGGATATTCCTGAATCCTGCAATGTCTCTCCACGGAATATTATCATATTTATCTTTTATTTCTTGAGATAGTTTTTGAGTCGATTCGGATAGAATTTGTAGATTTCTCAAAACAGCGTCGCATAACATTCTGTTTTCAAGAAAATCATCTAAAGAAACTCCGGAAACGTAGGACTCTATTACCTCTGCCACCTCCATGATATGGGCTATATACAGTGCATCACCTTTCATAGAAACTGAGCTTCCTTCATGATTTGATCGGCGATGGTGTGATGTAGGCGTCCCTCAAAAACGATGTCTACTTTTTTATTCAGGAGCTCTTCGACTTTCCATTTGAAGCGGCCGATGTCCATTAAACTTGTGGTTTTTTTTGCAGAAATAAGGAAATCAATGTCGCTGTTATCTGTGGCATCCCCACGGACAGTCGACCCAAAAACTTTTACGCTAACGACTCCGCATTCATCGGCCAATTCCAAGATTCGTTCTCTGAATTTAATTCGCAGATTCGATAATTTCATTTTTTAAAGACTTGCAGCTACGTGCTTCGGTCGCGATCTTATCATAAAAAATAATAGACCTAATAATATATTTCTTCCCTCTACAATCAGGGTGTGACTCATGGTAGAGTCACACCGAACTCCAGGAGAGATTATATGTACGCTGGCAAGCATTTGAGCCTAGGATTGGCGCCCCAATAAACTGATTACTGAGAGTTTGAAAAGAGATCTGCTCACTTCTTTACGAACAGAACCACATGTAGTCACCGTACCAATAATTAAGTTCAGCAACAGAATTCCACCACAAGATTTCATTTATATCGGGCATATAAGGAGCACAATAGTAATAGCTCCAATATGCCGCTGGTTCAGCATAATTAATCCAACCTGCAGGATAGTAATAACTGTAGTCTATATAATCAGCATCATCATAAGGGCAATACACTGAAATATCATCTTCTTCATCAGTACTATAATCTTGTGTCGCATAACATCCAGGATTTGTTTCTAATACTGTAAGTATCCCAATAATTCCTAATATTTGACATGGTTTATTCATTTTGTAATCCTCCTATAAATTAACAATAATATTCTATAAAATAATGATTAAAAAATAATGAATTTAACTATTATTACGATAGTATTTTTCAGAATTATTTTTTATGCTTCGATCATACGGTAATCGAATGCTTAGAGAATACTATTGCCTTTATGCTTTCACTGAGTTATGAGTTTTTTACTGATAGAAAGAGTATACTTATAATCATCATACAACGAATGCTTAAAACTCACTGTTAAGGCAAAAAATATTATGTTTCTGAAGTGAAACGAGTAAATCAGTAAATATTCTTTTTTACAGAAAAATATTCCCTGCAAATTAACGAATTCTTAATGTTTTTATGCTATTTTCTTATACACCATCCCAAACCCCCACCCACCCGGGGCCGTCCGGGCTCTAGATCTTGTATCTTGTATTCATTCAAGATACACTTGAGTGTATCACATTTTGTTTAATAAAACGTTAATGAGCCATAATTTTTATGAAGAAATAAATCCAACAATATCAATAGTGTAATGGCTGCACTTACGAAATCAAATGAGTACATATATTCATTACTGGTAAAAAATTCACTGATCATATAACATAGGGTTGGATAAGGGTAATCTAAGCGATTTGTTTTTTATGATTCTTGGTTCTGCAAAGTTCTGCCTTATCCGAATTTCTGCGTTTCTTGCAGCTATCCTTGCTTTAGCGTTTGTTTTGTTTGATATTTTAAAGAATGCATTTTTGTATAATATTCAAATAAATACCGTCATCTTTCTTAGCTTTTTCTCTGGTGTATTGTTCATTTATTGTGGAATCTTAAAATACGATAAAGAATATACTAATTTGATGAGATTTGATACTCTATCAAAAACTGACCTTAATAAATTAAAGTTTTTAAAGCCTATTCATATCTATATTTCAAAGAATCATAAAATCGTGTCTCAGGCTAAGCTCCAGACTATCCTCGCGAGTATGGAACGGAAAATAGATGATTTCTCAGCAATTCCTAAATATATTTCTGGCATCCTCATTTTCTTGGGTTTATTGGGGACGTTTTGGGGCCTGTCACATACGATAGGGAATGTCGCCAATATCATAGATAACCTCGGGATAGAGAACGCTGATTCCACGGCTGCCTTCATGAAATTGAAGGACAGCCTCAAGATACCATTATCTGGAATGGGTATTGCGTTTGGGTGCTCTCTATTCGGATTAGCTAGTTCCCTCATCATCGGATTCCTGAATATTAATCTGAAAAAGGTATCTGATGCTTTTTTTAGCATTGTCGAAGAATGGATTATAAAAAATGCCGTGAGTTTTGATGCGGTTGATAATGCACTTGAATATCACGGACAAATCTTTTCGATGGGGCTCCTCGAGAAGACCATCGAAACTATATACGCATTTCAGACCCAGCTTAAAGAGCTCGACGGAGATCGAATCAATTTAGCCACCTTGTTGAGTGAAACGTATACTAAAATATCGAGGTTATCCGATACGCTGCTCTCCAACCAAGAAGTCGTCAAAGTACTCGGGAAGAATCAGATCGAGCTACAGGGTATGGTGAAGAAGATGGCCGATGTATACTGGAAAGACATCGCCGAGAAATTAACTTCGATAAATAGTACAATAAGTTCAATGGCGAGTTATTCGTCAGTCAACCGAGATTATATCGTAGAAAATTTAGGGCAGGATATACGGCTGATTTCCAAGACGCTTTCATCTCTCATGAGGGATGATCAGTGAATTCTGATTTTCGAGGTAAGTTAAATTCGATTTTAGAGAGGTATGAATCGATTGAAAATCAGATGAATACTGCCGTTGATTTCGATCAGCAGGAATTCGTTAGATTATCTAAAGAACTATCTGAATTAGGTGATATCGCAAAGGAAATAAAGAGGCTATTTGAAAAAGAAAAAGAGCTACAAAATAATATCGAAATTCTGGATGGTGACGATGATGAAGAATTAAAGGCACTGGCAGCCCAGGAGATTGAATCCATTAATGATGCCATCGCTGAGTCTGAGGAGCGTATCAAGATCTTGCTACTCCCCAAGGATATCGATGATGAAAAGGGGGCAATCCTGGAGATTAGGGCTGGGACCGGTGGAGATGAGGCCGGTCTCTTCGCGGCCGAGCTATTCAAGATGTATGAAATGTACGCCTCAGTTCGCGGATGGAACTTCGAAGTCTTGGAATTTTCCGAGAGCGGAATAGGGGCCATCAAGGGGGCGAGTGCAAGCATATCCGGCAAGGGTGTGTTCGCTCGGCTTAAGTTTGAATCGGGGGTTCATCGAGTGCAGAGGGTCCCAGAGACGGAGGTGTCAGGCCGAATCCATACGTCCGCCGCGACGGTGGCCGTCCTGCCCGAGGCCGAAGAAGTCGATATCAGTATCGATGAAAAGGATCTACAGATCGATACGTATAGGGCCTCGGGGGCCGGTGGACAACACGTCAATAAGACGGATAGCGCCGTTCGGATAACCCATATCCCGACGGGTACAGTAGTCGCCGTCCAGGACGAAAGATCACAGCACAAGAATAAATCTCGGGCCATGAAGATACTCCGAGCCAAGATCTACGAAAACGAGAAGATGAAGCTGGAATCATCGAGGTCTGAGAGTAGGCGAGGGATGGTGGGGAGTGGCGACAGATCCGAGAGGATTAGGACCTATAACTTCCCACAGGGGAGGGTATCCGATCACCGCATCAATCTCACACTCTATAAAATAGATAGTATCATGGATGGGTCTTCCCTCGATGAAATCATCGATAAATTGATAGAACACGATCAAGCCGAAAAGTTAAAAGGGTAAGATGATTGTAAAATTGCGGAAGATGACTTTTAAAAAATTTGCTTCAGATCCTTTCTCAGAATTTGTTATGAGGTAGCTCTGGTATTCTCTGAAGAATCTAATGCTTCAATGACACTTGCTTGCTATAATGGTGCTTTTGAAACGAGAAACATTCTTATATGATTCGTGTGTATGTCTTTTTACTTAGTTGATTCTTTTACGGATGACCATTTTAAAGGTAATCCCGCTGGTGTGTTCATAGTCGATGAATTTCCTGACCACTACTCAATGCAAAGATTGGCGAATTATTACGATTGGTCGGAAATAGCTTTCGTGAGGCATCTAGCTGGAGACAGGTACTGCATAAGATGGTTCTCACCGCTGGATGAAGCTCCATTATGTGGGCATGCAACTCTAGCCGCAGCTCATGTGATATCTAAACGTGGCACGTCACATAATGATGTAATGACTTTCGAATATAATACCGGAACGATTCAGGCACGTTTAAATCAAGATTCAAGTATTACGATGTCTTTTGTCGTTAAACCAATTCATAAATGCTCTGATGTTCCATTTTCGGTTGAAGAGATACTAGGTATTAATCAGTATACAGAAATATTGAAAGATGATTTAATATATGTAATCGTCATGAAATCATCTGATGATGTCTTAAATGCAGTTCCAAATTTCGAATTGATCAAAAAAATAGATGCACGTGCCATCGCCATCACTGCCTCTCAAAACGGTGCTTTCGATTTCAGTTCTAGATACTTCGCACCGAAGGTTGGTATATACGAAGATCCAGTTTGCGGATCGATGCATTGTAGGCTCGCATATTACTGGCGAACAGTGCTCGGTAAAACACGGTTTAAAGCTTATCAGCCATCCAGTCGTACTGGAGTTTTAGGAGTTGAAATTGTGGATAACACAGTGAACTTGACTGGAAAAGCAGTAATAGTTTGTGAGTTTAAGTAGATGCACTTTAATTTACAGGTTAATTGAGGAAATACTTTTTTCTCGAAAATAAAATATTTCCAATGGTATTCTTGTATATTTCTAAAAAAACAATTGGCGAAGCTCTTATCGCGTTCTCGCAAATGTCCATTCATCAGGTTGATTATTTTTGCCATTCTTAGGCACATTGTTCTTTGCCGGAAGCGAACCATTGTTTATTGCAATACTACGGAGTATTTGGTCGTTTGAAATACTCCCCCAAGCATTCGGATTCGAATTTCGGAACAAATCGCTGACGGCCTGCTTCGCTTTCTCAGTGAGTGTATCATCTGCTTTGACTGCAGAAGCAGTATTATTATTAGCCGGATTAGTGGCACTACTTTCCGAATTCTTACTGCTAAATATCCCACTATTATTCAATTTTATCAAAATGTCCGCCACGCCATTCATAGAACCTGTTAAGTTGTTACTCGCGTATCCTTGTGAGGAAATTATATATACTAAGGAGAATATCATCACAATACAGCGTTTTAAAATAGATTTGTTAGCGCTTACTGAAAAGGTTGATGGTATATATAACATCTCGCAATAGCTATTAATACAATACTTCCTAAGTAGATGATAGCAGTCAAAAATTAACAATTCGTTAATAATAATAAATAACAATTTATACGGAACCGAATTTAATCGAATTAGAGGAAAGCGCATTAAATACAGCGATGCACGCTATTGCTGCAGTCTCTGATCTGAGAATGTTCGGGGACAAGGTGCACGATGTCGTCCTCCTCATTAATTCATTTTTCTCCTTTTCGGAAAAACCACCTTCAGGGCCAACGATAAATCCGTAATCTCGTTGCGTATAAATGTCAATTACAGATGTGGTATTATTACGCTCGATAGCAGAGATCCACGTTATATCCTCCGATAACTTACGAATAAATTCATCGAAATCTATGGATGGCCATATCGTTGGGATATCCAATCTTTCACACTGTTCCGCGGCACTCCTTGCGATCAGTTTCAGTTTCGTGTGATTGATGCGGTGGTTGGTGTATTCGCTCATTATCGGGATGAAGTCCGTCACTCCAAGCTCAGTACATTTTTCAACGATAACCCTATTATTGTCTGGTTTAACAGGACAGAAAGCTAGCCATACCCTCTTTGTGCCCTGAAACTTCCGTAGGATCCGTGATTTCTCGACGATAACAGTGTTCTTCTTGATGGTTTTTATGGTACACAACCACTCTCCGGATGCTTCATTAAATACGATGACATTATCATCTACCCTCAATTTTAATACGGATATAATGTGGAATAAATGATCACGTGGCAATTCGATTGTTTCTATAGTTAGATCATCGCAATAGATCCTGGGAATATGTTTAGGCAAAGGCTACCCCCTATGTTTAGAGTCTTCAACGAAGAAGGTACTACACACCGCCAAGACGGCACCAATTATAATGGATGTAAAGGCGTGCCGATATATTTCGACGGTATAGACGGGATGCCCACCACCATCCACCATACCATTCCTAAAGAGATCCAATAACTTTCCAAGAAGGGGCTGAAAGATGACGCCACTGAGCATGATGACAGCATTTATAAACCCGACAGAGGTTCCTCCATATTTTTCGGGGACCATATTATATGCCAATGAGAATGAGAATATGTTCGATCCAGCCATGATGCCCGTGATGAGCAAAAGCATAAGACACGTATTGTAATCTATGGAATCACTAAATATTGCTCTCCATAGTGCCAGGGTAAATACGATCGAACATACAATCATTACTTTCTTGCAACTATCTATTTTCTCGGCTATCCAAGATGATAATAAATTTCCTCCGGTGAAGCCTAGAAACAAAGCCACAGATCCAAATGAGGCCCGCTCAGTTGAAACGCCAAAGCGTACCTCCATAAACGGGATCATCCAAAGCTCGGCCAATGCTGATAACGGCAGAAAGAGGATTGCTCCGTATACGCCCAGCAACCATGATCTCGGATTTTTGATTAATATTTTTAATCCATTGAATAAATCTGCGCCAGATCTCTCCCTAAACTCTTCATAATCAGTCTTCTGGGACGTCGATACGGTACTCGAATCCTCATGTACATCAAAGTACACTGCGGTTCTGTGTTCCGTGTCTCCTTCCATAAGATCTGATTCTGGAGGTTTAGAAAGAAATCTGCTACCATTCGATTTATTTGCTTTCTTATCGGCCGGCATTATTATAAATGTAATAATAGATAGGCATATTCCTAATGCCGCCATAATATACGTTGTATTTCTCCAACCAATATGATGAGTTAATAGCGAGATCGGAGTCGTACCCAGCATACTACCCAGGCTCCCAATTCCGGCTGCCCACCCCATGAGAAGTGCATATTTCTGTTTACTGAAATAGATATTCGTCACTTTCCCACAGCATAAATACGCCGATGCCGAGAAAAAACCGATTATAAATCGACCTAATTCTAGTTGAAAAACAGAGGTCGCCATTCCGAAGATAAGGACACCTACTGCACACATGGCGTATCCTACTGCCACTATAATCTTGGCCCCTATCCTATCCGTGATCACTCCGTAGGGGATCTGCGTCAATACATACGGTACACAGGCCATCGATATTATGAAACCAATGAGAGATGACGTGATACCAAAATCGTTCGTTAATTCGGTGACCAATACACTGGGCTCCACTCTCGCGGCACAGACGTACAGATAGAACAACCAGCACGGAAGGAGTGCGATAATGAATGACTTGTCCTTACCAAAATTAAACAATTTATTGATCGAGCAATTATTAACCACGCAGATCATAGCACAAATTTAAAAATTAATTATATATTCCTTTAACACATTTTTAATATTAATAAATATAATGTACATATTAATGGTAAATTAATTTGTGGAGCAAAGAAGATGGCAAATAAAGAACGATTAAAACTTGTACATTTAAATATATATAGCAACATACTGGCATTAGCAACACTGTATGTTCATACAGCATTTTGTTCAAGCACAATTCCACCACCAACAGAAAATAGTGTGATGAGTGAAATTGGAGCCAGTAAAGGAGATATAGAAGGAAAAACGCCGGAAGATTTATTGAAAATGATAAAATGCGATCCAGATGTGGTGTCTTCTCTAGAATTTAATGGATTACGAATTCATGAGGCGGAAAGGCTTAGTGAATCGATCATACATCATATCTGCATTAGTTATAAGGAACGATTCGAGGCTTGGAATTTTTGGATTAAAAGTTTGCTCCTTAGAGAATTTTGGGATCATAGAACATGCCGTATAGTACCTTGCTTGAATCACTGTAACCTGCCTGCTATTGGAGTATTAATCTCTGGCGCAGACGGAAACAGTGCATTTATTTCTGGTCCAGGATTCGCAGCTTCATACGATGAAGGCCTAGTAATTGCTTCGCTTTTCTCTGCAATCATAAATAAAAGGATAGATCCTTTGGAGATCGAATGCCCTGATCCATCACCCAATGAGTTCAGCGACGAGCATGAGAATGATGCTATCCCTGATTGTAGCAAGTTAGACACTCTTACCAAACTTTTGAGGGATGTTGCTATTGTATCTGGAATCTACGCCGCATCTGCTTGGGGTGTATCAGTCATCTCCAAAAATTATAACACAAAATCGCAGGCAAAATACTTTGCATACTGGCTCACCGGAATATTTACAGCGAGTTCAGTTGAACTTTTGGCACGAAGGTCAAAATGAAGCGCCGTAATACCTAATACGATCAATAAATCCCTGTAGAATAAAGCTCGCTGCAATCTTATCAATATTATTCCTTTTATATGATGATGAAGTATCACATTCTAATAGAACCCTATGCGCGGCTTTTGAGCTTAAACGTTCATCCCATACGACCAGATCAATAGATCTTTGATTTTCTACTAATAGTTCCTCCAACTTACTTATAAACTTTTTGACTTTAGTAGCCTGCATGCCAATATTTTCGCCGTTGAGTGATATCGGCATACCAACCACGATTACACCAATTTCGTATTCAGAAATAATCTGAAATAATTTCTTATAGGCGCCGTGGTTATCTAGGACTTTTAGCGGTGATGCAATAATCCATCCTATGTCCGAGATGGCGGTACCTATACGTTTATCACCATAATCTATCCCCAAAACCCTGCATTCACCAATTTTTGATTTTAAATGACCGTAATTATTCATGGACTCAGTGTAGTACTTTTACTGACACAACTCATTGTTTTTATTCACATAGGCTGGGAAAGGTTTCAGAGGAGATATATACTTAAGCCTAATTTTGGCACGATAGATTTAGTTGACCTAGTATGTCCTCTGACGCAACGGATATTTCTTCGTCATGCTTCGTATTCGCATCGGCCGGATCCGGTAAGACGAAGGTATTGGTCGATAGATACGTAAAATTGTTAATCTTCGGAATGAGGCCATGCGAAATACTGTGCCTAACCTTCACGAATGCTGCGGCCTTCGAGATGGAATCCAGGATCATAGCAATCCTCGAGAAACTGTGTTTGGATGAAGACAATTTTGTTGAAGTATATTTAAGTGATGATCTCGGCCTCACAGATATCGATCAAGAAATCACAAATAAAGCCAAGGATTTGTTCTTTAAATTTCAAGATGAATTACACGAAATCAAGATCATGACGATCCATTCATTCTGTCAGAATATCTTACTCAAATTCCCATTCGAGGCAGGGATCGATGCTGATTGTGAGGTTATCGATGAAAATGAAGCGAGAGACTTGATGGGGATCGCTAAAAATACAGCGCTAGAGTTAATTTATGAAACCGATCCCGATGCCATCCGCATCCTCTCACGACTCATCTCATCTCATACCCTCGAAGAGCTCGTCAATAAAATCCTGTCATCTCCAGCGAAGTTCATCGATTTCTTCAGGAAACATGATGATCTAGACCAATATGAAGAGCATCTAAAACAGATCTTTAAATTGGGAGAACAAATAGACATACCAAAAGATCAGATAGACCCCATACTACACACATTTCAGGCCTCCAGTTTGGAGGAGGTATTCTTGACGAAGACCGGTACACTCAGAAAGAATATACGCCCTGAATATAATAAAATATCACATGTAGTATACATGAACAATATCAACGATAGGAAGCGGCTTCTAATTCGCAAGACTATCTCCTTCCTGAGGATCGTTAAGATTATATTCAATACGTATCAAGATTTGAAGCGGCAGAATGACGTCATTGATTTCGATGATATCCTATATATGACGCATTACTTACTCACCAAAAGTAGTGCCAAGGAATTCGCGATATCAAGGATCTGTAATGCCATTAGATGTATCATGATCGATGAGGCACAGGATCTAAGCCCAATTCAGTGGGAGCTGGTTACCATATTCAGCGAAGATATTTTGACGAGCCATGGTGATGGGAAGACGATCTTCGTCGTGGGAGATATAAAACAATCGATCTATAGATTCCAGGGAGCGAATTATAATGCCCTACTGGAGTTTTATCAGATGTGCAAAGAGGCCCTACATACTCTCGATCGTAAGCTCAAGACGGTATACCTCAATATTTCCTACAGGTCCCTTCCATGTATTCTGGATGCCGTCGATGCAGTCTTCAGTAAGTTTGATCTAGTGCAATATCAAAGACATATACCCTATAGACAGGGCGATAGTGGCACCGTTAAATTCATTGAATTTACGGATGTTTTCCAAATAGTTGAGTATATCAAAGAATTAAACGCCGATGATTTAGATATCCTGATTCTCACACGTAGCAGGAACGATCTTAGTGACACTATGCTGAAGGAGCTCGCTGATGCAGGCCTTCGTGTAGCCTCGCCAGACCGTATCATCCTTTCGCAATCGATATTGGTGATGGATGTATTGGCTCTCGCCGAGTTTTGTGGAGATTATACATCTCTGGAGATGGTGAATACGTACGCATTATGTTGCATCCTAAAGAGCCCCCACATATTCTCGAATCCACTTTCTGATGATGAGTTGTATTATCTTTGTGATACCGATGATATCCTCGGTAATCTAAAAGAAAAGTATAGGGATCACTGGAACGAAATACAGAGAGTCTCGTCGTATTATAAGCGCGATAATCTCATAGCGTTTTTCTATTATGTTCTAAATTATGTAGTGAAAAAACAAAATACAGATGATGATGTAATAGTCTCATCCCTCATGGAGCACTGCCTGAAGTTTTCACAACGTAAATCGAGTGAAATTCCTGCATTCATAAAGTATATCAGAAAACTGGATACTAAAATAAGTATCCAAAACACAAAGATGGACGGTATCCGATTATCGACGATACATGGTGCCAAGGGGTTGGAGGCATCAGTGGTATGTCTCCTGGCGTTCCCATTATCTGCCGATAAGGCCAAAACAAAAATGATCTGTAATCAGAATTTATTTATCCTGAAACCAGCGAAGCCCGATTCCTTCAAAGAAATAGAAAGTATATTGGATGGGGAATACAAAGAAGAAGAGGAAGAACTACTGCGATTATTGTACGTTGCAATGACGAGGGCGAGGGATAGCCTGTTCATTTTTGGGAGGGAGTCAGATATCTTTCGAAATCTTCAGAATTATTGGACAGAAGCAAGTGATTCAGATCCGCAGCTCAACGTATTAGAAGAGTAGCATTCCATTAAAAACTCTCTATTATTGATTAACAACAATGAGGCATCAGAATATTGTGTTGATCTGAAATGATGATTATGTTACTATTTCAATAGTATGTAATATTTGCTAGAAGGGATTGAGACCGTGTTATCGATTGATGAACAGATATCTATCGACACGTCTCCTTGTGGGCAAGTTTTATACTATCGATACCGATACTATACACGAAGAATCTAAAAAAAATTAGTAGTTTTAAATATTGAGTGTATTTTGCAGGGGTAACGATTATGAAGAAACAATTAAAGGCAATATCTTTATTGGCTGGTACGGCGATTGGATCTGGTATGATCTCATTGCCAATCGTCTTGGCGAACTTCGGTATAATTGGAAGTCTGCTTTTGATGCTCTTTTTCTGCTGGGTGACATACGTATCCGCGATGATACGGTGTGATCTCAACGCAAAATCAAAGGATGACTTTAACCTGAAGGACGTGGGCCTATTTTTGGGGAGCCGAGTATCAGCTCACATCGGAGACATCTTCCTCAAAATAATGAGCTTTGCATTGCTTTCGGCGTATATCTTTGGTGGAGCTTCAATTATAAGGCTATTCATGTTTGAAGATTGCCAGTTCGCGACCGTGGCCATAGTATTCGTCATCATTATAGCGGCCATCTTCCTGTTCTCCTCGAACCTGATAATAAAAATCAATAATCATGCATTCATCGTTATGTTCTCGGTAATTTTGGGGGGTATTATCTTCCTATCCATGTGCTCGAAGATTGAATCAATACCAATGCAGCTAGGCGACATTTGGCACCTAAAAACGTGGGGTACAGTTCTACCGGTCATTTTTACATCCTTTGGATTTCAGGGATCTCTACATTCTCTGACCAAGTTCGTTGGAAACGACAGGGAAATGGTCAAGAAAGCATGCCTATTCGGGAGCATCATTCCGGCCTGCGTGTACTGCCTGTGGGTCGCATGCGTCCTCATCATAATCTTCAACTCCGATCAACAGAGTTACAGTAAAATGCTGACCCAGCCAATCGAGGTCAGCGAATTAATACAGATCCTGTCGCGCGTGACGAACATCGGAGGTATACAACACATCTCGTGGATCGTATCGTTCCTGGCCATCACGACGTCGATCGTTGGAGTTGGCCTCGCCCTAAACGATATCATCGAGAAGGATCTAGCGAAGATTGTACGCATCAAAGAGCATACCAGGCATACCATATCCACGGCAATTATGCTATTGCCGGCCACTATGATCGCCATATTCGTGCCGAATGCCTTTATCAGCATCTTGAGCTTTGCCGGGATCATCCTGGCAGTCATAGCGATCATCCTTCCAGTATACCTGCATCGACGTAGCCGCGGCCCCGATACTCCACCAGACGCAAGAGCCTCAATAATCTTCATGGTTGGAATAGTGATAATAGTCTTCGGGATATTGGATATGTTTTCTTGAATGGACTTTTTTAAATCCTCCATAATCAGTTTCTTGAGGCCAGTACGTTCTGATTATGGAGGATTGATCTACAAAATCTTACTCTTTTGAATATGAGACCGATGCATAACAGGTATGATGATATATAATTTCATTCTATCACATACTTCCTTGGCCAGGCAAGATCGAAGTACAAGTTCTTATAAAATTGTTGTAGTCTTTTATCTCTTCTTGGTTTATCAGACCTATATTCCCAGTGTCCTATCCTTGGACAGTATGGAATTTTCTTAACTATAGAATTATATAGATCGAAGCAGTTATCACATATAGGATCGTGGTTTACTATTCTGTAAATACTCAAATCTCCCGATATAGTTCTACATTCTTCCGCGGTATACCACGGGTTGTGCCTAAATTGTTTCTTATCGTTATCCTCTTTATACTTACATGCATTCTCCATATGGTGCAAACAATGAGTAAACTCATGAAATAAAGACCCAGATAAAGACTTCAGCTTAAGAGTAATATTACAGTTCTCGTCAATGCAGTAATATTGCCTATCTGGAATACCTACATCAGAACTATCATATACATTGAGATTGATTTTCACGACATGCATTGCGTATGAACCGTCGATTTGTTTAACAAGCGGTTCCTTGGCCTCCTCTGGCCCTATATTTATAATTCTCAGCTTTTGATCTGGTGGTAAATTCATCATAAGCAACGTAAACATCGTATTGCCAACTATATTATTACAGATATCATCTAGTGCTTTAGAGAATAGTGATTTATCATAGTCTATAAACTCATCTATTCTATCTCTAATGTCTGGTATATTGCTTACCGTATAGCGTGTTCTGTTTACACGTGAGAACATCCCTATCAAATTTGCTGATACTCCTACATCCCTTAAGAATACTTCTTTATTAAAGTTAGGCATGTCGCTCCTCCCTTATGAATCGTGTATCGACTCAGGCAGAGTAACTAATGTTAATTAAGACGGCTACCCGGATATACTTATAGTATGAGAGTTCCTTTACGGAATGCAACCTGTTTTCATCTGATAACACTGTGCCCTCTCAAGGGAGTGAAGCTGGAATTTCCAAAACGGTGGGGCATAGGCCAAAAGGCGGTGGGGCATTCCAGTACATATTTTGGTACTCGGATTCCCTGAAATTTGAGGAACCGATTGATTGAAGAGATATCCACCCTCCTTTAAACCATTTGCTAAAATCTGAGACTTTGAAATAGTTAGGGAATGGGTTCTTCGGATTGTCGATTTTTCCCTTTTCTATCATCCACCGAAGTGATTCTGTATGATCATGCGATGTTAATATTAATATGCTATGATTCGGAGCTGCCCTTCTCATTGCTTTGAGTGTGCCGCTGGTTGCTAGCTCGACAAGTTTTTCATGGGCGGCTAATAGAATTTTATTACATTGCGGATTTGCGGAGCAAGCAGATCGGAGATGATCCATTAATCGGTTGGTTTGGTCGGACTGTTTCCCCCATCTGGGATCTCGATCCTCCGGTCGTGCTGTTGTTGTGTACCCGAGGACTATTACATGGTTTTTGAGAACTACGTATGTGGGATTTCTTGTGGGTTCAGACGATTGGGATGCGCATTGGTTAAGGAATACCCACCGGTTCGCTGGTATGTTCTGATAACTATCTGCGCGGTACGTTGAATTTCTCTCTTTGTTACCTGGTACAATTATGGGTGTTGTCGTTGTAACGTTGAATAGAGGTGCTGCCCATTGCTGAAATGTTGTAATAAGTGATCGGTCCACATGTGGATTCGCATCGTTTTTGAATATGTCATTTCGTACTCTTTCAATTTCGAATTTTTCTAACCAGTCTCCCAATATTATTAATGCGTCCGGCTGACTAACTTGGTTCATTTGTAATGTCGGATAATTACCATGCATGTCTGGTAAAACCATGATTTTCACTGACTGTTGCTTCTCGTGCCACTGTTTCTCTGGTTCCCATATATCTCTCATGTATTGATCAATATGAAGCGAGCAATAGAACAACAGATCTTCGCGTATCATTTCAATAAGTTGTTGATAGGATGAAGAACTTCGTAATCCACTGTAGCTGTCTTGGACGAATTGAACTCCTCGTTCTGGAATTTTTGTCATGTTTATTGGTTGGTTTGTTTCAATACTATAGGCGATTTCTCCTATACACCATTCTAGTGTTGTGTATAACAGTTGGCCCTGAGTGAGAATGCGGCCAGCTGATAGATGTGCGTTCCCTTGAGCGTCTAAGGTGAATTGTAAAGTAGGTTTCTGATATAGTGATGGGTTGCTTATGAGTTCTTTCACTTTTTTGTGCGCCAGTTGTCCGCATATGCAAATTGGGTAAGGTGCTGCGCATTGTTTGAATTGGTCGTAATTGTGATTCCGACCCCATTGTAGAAAGTTATTGTCCGGTCCTTGTTCCTGTGTTGCACTGCCAGAGAATATCATAACTCCTAATACTATAATATATTCTATTATAATTCTTTGAATCTTCTTCATGATTTGTTTTTGATTAATTACTCTGCAGTATTTTATCATTAACTTGTAACGAATAGCAAGTGATGTAATTCCTCCATGTTGCAAAAAATTGCTGATTTCTTCGGTTTTGACATATGTGAAGAGTAGAGCTCGCTCTGAAAGTTGTAGACTGATCCTAATTTCCAACTAGCATCTGTGAAAATTTAAATTCCTTTTCGGATTGGTATTTTTTTTGTATATTCTGATTGGATAATTTAACAACATAATCGTATGTTGCACTCTGCAATTATATCGACTCTTGGCCCTTCTAGTAGTTCTCCAGAAGTAATTAAAGGATTAGCTTTGGCGGGGAGTCGGGTATTTAGACTCAATTTCTCTCATGGCTCTCATGATTTTCATAAAAAATGCGCGGCCAGTATTAGGGAGGTTGAATCGGATATTGAGTGTACACTTGGTATTATAATGGATCTTCAGGGACCAAAGCTTAGGATAGGGCGCTTTGATGATGGTAAAGTGTCGTTAGTTTCTGGTTGTAAATTTATTTTGGACCTTAACCCTGATGTTGGAAATTCAACGAGAGTAAATCTCCCACATCCAGAAATATTTAATGTGATATCTGGAGGAGCGCATATCTTTCTCGACGATGGTAAGATCAAATTAAAAGTCCTAGAGAATGATGGTGACACAATAGAGACCGAAGTAATTGAGGGTGGAATTCTTTCCAATAGGAAGGGTGTCAATGTCCCCGATGTGGTATTGCCGATTTCTGCTCTAACCGAAAAGGATAAGACTGATATTAGGATTCTCCATGACATCACGGCTGATTGGGTAGCCATTTCATTCGTGCAATCTGCTGAGGATATCATGTATGCCAGGTCGTTTATCGACTCTGATGTCGGGATCATCGCCAAAATTGAAAAACCAGTGGGAGTACAGAAACTGGATTCGATACTGGAGGTATCTGATGCAGTGATGGTCGCACGTGGAGATCTCGGGATCGAGATGCCATTCGAATCTATACCGGCCATCCAGACTCGAATCATCAGCATGGCACGCGATCATAGCAAGCCCGTGATTGTTGCAACGCAAATGCTTGAATCGATGTTGAATTGCCATATACCGACCAGAGCTGAGGTGACAGATGTCGCCTTTGCCGTTGGATGTAAGGCAGATGCCGTCATGCTCTCAGCCGAAACGGCGGCCGGCAATTATCCCGTTGATGCCGTTAAAATAATGGCAAAAATCGTGCGAAAAACGGAGGATGATGGTCTATCCTTCATTGAAGTAGGGGACAATATATCGGCCATGTCACGGGCCGTGAAAGCCGCCGTCGAAAAAGAAGGAATTAAGTTTGTGGTGACGTTTACTGAGACCGGACGTACGGCCATTGAAATTTCTAATTCCAGATTGAATGCCAGAATCATTGCATTGACGCCGGATTTGAATACCATGAGGAGACTGTCTTTAGTTTGGGGAGTTACCTCAATCATGATAGATGAAATCTTCAGTTTCTCTCAGATGAGGCAGGTTGCTCAAGAAGTTTTGTTTAAGCATTTCGATGGAGTTAAGGGAGACAAGATTGCCCTCGTAGCCGGCATACCGTTCAGATCGTCTGGTGAAACTAATGTTTTGCATATTTTTGAGCTCACCTGTGACTCTATTTCATAAATTTCAGTCTACTTTAATTAAGTGCATCCATCACATTATTGATGTTGTTGTATTTATATATTCATGAAATTTATGCTCTGTTAACGTTTTATTAAACAAAATATGATACACTCAAGTGTATCTTGAATGAATACAAGATACAAGACGAGGAACCCGGACGACCCCGGGTGGGCGGGGGTTTGGGATGGTGTATAAGAAAATAGCATAAAAACATTAAGAATTCGTTAATTTGCAGAGAATATTTTCCACAGGAATGAAGTATTCTTTATTAAACGCTTCTTCTATTTCTATCAGCAGAACTCATGGTCCAATAAAAGCATGGAGGCAATTGAGTATAAAACGTGAATGACACATAAATTTAAATAGAGAAATAAATCCGACAATGTAGAATATTTACAAATTACTGACTGGCAATCCGACGGACTGTGATTTCTTGCTAAATACCTTATTCCCTCCAAAGTTTGCGATGAAATTCTTCTCGCTATACCATATGACTATTTCATCGATTCCTTCATTATTTTGTGATTTTAGAATTATGGCAATTTTATCATCGATAATATCAGACGAAAAATCCGAGATGCCGAGGTTTTTTTGCTGGGATGACTGTACCGCCTTTCCAAACGAAGGATTCAGCATATATAGCAGCCACTTACCATTACCATTCTTAGCGAACCCCTCCATAATTCCGAGTGATTTAAATGGCACTATACCGAAGGTGTTATGATCGCCCTTAGATGGAACACCGATATTATTGGTCATATCCGATGGGAATGGCAGGGTTCCCTCCTTCGATATATAGTACGCCCCCATGGCTTTCAGCACGAGCTCCATGTTTGCGATTGTCTTCTGAGATGCATATAGCTTCTTCGATGCCGTGAATTGGGTCATAAATATGCTCGATATGATTCCGACGACAAAGAGAGAAATCGATACTTCCAGCAAAGAAAAGCCGTGCAAAAAGGTTGACCGTTTCATATAATCCAGCTCGTGGCTTTTCCCTTATGGAAATATTGTGGCATAAAAATATGGATAATTCAGTTGTTATCTTGATTCCGGCGAGGCTGAACTCTTCCAGGTTTCCAAGGAAAATATTATACCCCGTAAATGGCAAACCAATGATTCTCCATATCTTGGAGGCCGCTAAGAATCTGGGGATTTGCGAGTGCTATGTGGCTTGTTGTTGCGAGGAAACGAAACAATTAATCGAATCGAATGGTGGGAAGGCAATCCTGACGGATCCCGAACTCCCATCTGGAACTGACCGTGTATTCGCTGCCATTTCAAGTTTGCCGCAGAGGCCGAGTTTTGTCATCAATCTGCAGGGTGATACGATAGTCTTCGGCCCATCGATTATTCCGGCCATCATTAAAGTCCTAAAAGAAAATGAGGATGTTGATATGACGACTCCGGTCGTTCTGTGTGATAATGAGTCCGATGAAGCGAATAATCATAATATTGTGAAGGTAGTATTCAATGGTATGGACACAGGCACCCCAGGGAAGGCCCTCTATTTCTCGAGGAATCTCATTCCACATGGGTCCAATACTTTCTATTCGCATATAGGGATATACGCATACCGCCTTCCTGCCATCGAAAGATTTGTATCGTTGAAGCCATCGTATCTAGAAGTAACGGAACGTTTAGAGCAACTAAGGGCCATGCAAAATGGTATGAATATATGGGCGGTCCCAGTCAAAGAAAATGCCATTTCTATAGACGTAATGGATGACCTTAAAGCTGTGCTGTGATAGCTTCCATCTAAAATCGTTCCGAAAGCTATATTTTTGCAATTAACTGATATTTAATCAAGATTTGTTAAAACATAATTAAAGAAGAATACGTTACTATTCCAATCCTGCCCAAAATATGAAATTAAGTCTTATAAAATACATTATGATCAGCGTAATAGTTTGTTCAACATCTTCACAAGCAGTTGAGCTTGAATTAATTCCCACCGATATAGAACATGTACAGGAATTTGAAGGCGTATTCAGCCAACGCAACCAATTTGGTCTAGGATATCCACCTTTTATAGCACAAGAATGGCACAGAGGAGCCACGCCATTTGGAGTGGTGCCTTATGATCGTAAACATGAACTCAGATTTCTTATCGCGAACAAAGAAAAAGAATTAAATAACGTACGGAGGAGTAACGACTGGCTGTATCGTACGTTTGCTAAAGCAATGCCGCTTGAAGACAAAAATCTGATTAGTGCGATTGTTTGGGCAATGCCGTTCGAAGATAGCGTTTGTACATTAAGAGATGCATTGCCTTCTGTGAACTTATTTCGAGATAATCCTGCGTATCATCATGATTTAGAACGTTTGTGGATAAGTAGCTGTGCTGCAACATCAGGATGGACTGACTTGCTTATCAAACTTGTCTTTGGATATAGAAATCAGAATTGGCAGATACATTTATCTCAATATGACATACGTAGTTTTATCAACAAATGTCCGGTCCAAAAATTTAGATTATTACAGAAATCTTTTCCCGGCAGTGATGTGATGCGTCCTATATACATTGGTCAAAAGGACTTAGAATCCATTATCGATGGGCTTAACATAGATATGTTTCATCCTGCAGATCCTGCTATGATATCGTTTCTCACTCGAGTTTATCCACACTGGTGGTCATCGTATAACCGGAGCATAATTGATCGTATCGTAGAGGCATTAATAGGGGCCATGCGTACAAATGTAATCGAGGTATATAAATCGTACCCTTCCAAACGAGAAGTAGTAATGAAGTACCTTACTCTAACAGACGTAGATAATTGTATTAGCCGGAATGAATATTTGCGCACAGACGCTGCTGCTTGGATTCTGATATATGAGTATAAGTGTAATTTCCCACTGTATAGTAGCCCATTTCCATCGCTTAGTAGGAGGCCAAAGAGTTCGAGCATGCAACTTATTAAACTTGCGCCAGACCATCATGATGATCAAGTTGAGATTTTGATGCCGGCTGAGGAGGCAGTTAGAGTGCTGATTGATATTGCGCCAAGAGGAATATTTCATAAATTTAGTGAGGAGGAAATTTATTTGGTGAATTTGATACGTCCTACCGAAAGGTTGAGCGCAGAACAGAGAATAAAATGGAGAGAGATTCTAGTAGGAAGCTATAGATCAATGTCGATACGACAGGGGCTGTTATCACTAGCAAACAGACCTCTGCCCTAATTCTCCAGAATCAGTACTTCTATACTCCGTCTTTCCTTCCAATAATTCTGATTTTGTATAGGAAATGCTTATTATATTCATTTGACTTCGTAAATGATATCAGTTTCGTATAGTGAATTATCTCCTGATGATCCAAGCTTTCATTTTTATGGCTCCCACAAGTTGGTACGCAAGTGCATGTACTGGAAGCGATGGCAGTGTTGCTCGCACCGGGCTTGGTGGCACAACAGCTCCACCTCTTTGTGGCACACTGAACCAATTTTCTATCTGCTCAGTTGTTACGGTCAATGGTTTTAGCCGTCCCCTATCACCAGTCACTCGCAATCCATCATAACTTTGTGATTGTGTAACTGGCACGTTTACTGGGCCTATCGGCTCCGTAGCCTCCTCTACTTGTAATCCATCATAACTTTGTGACTGTGCAACTGGCACGTTTACTGGGCCTATCGGCTCCGTAGCCTCATCCACTTGCAATCCATCATAACTTTGTGACTGGTCTGGTGTTATGGGCACTGGATCTGGTTGCGCTGGAGCCTCATCCACTTGCTGTTCATTGTGTACAATTGTTGGGATCAATGGTGGCAGCTGCCCACTAGTACAGTTTGTTGGCAGTCTATGAAGATCCCTTAGTACCAGTGAATATCTATAAGCAGTAGATTCTCCTATCGTCAATAACCCACACGTAAAAATAAGGAATATTTTACTAGTGTTAGACATAACATTAATCATCCTTCAATAAATATTCATCACAATATAATTATACAATAGAATAAATAAAGATGCTACTTCTGATAGTATAAGCTTGTTATTTACTTGAAATACTATGTCAAATCTAATAGATAATATGGAATATGCATCAAGATGAAGGACATTTCTACCAAAATAGTTAGAGTTATCAATTATGTAGCTGGGGTTTATACCCAATTGACTGTATGATTTCACTGGATCATGATCAGTATCAAAGGCATGACTCAATATCCAGAAATATCGCTAGTTGGATTGCTAATATTTAAATCCTATTAGACGTTAATTATTACTTCCAATTTGCAGTCATCTCAACTATAATCCAAGACTGATTTAAGAATTCAGCAAAAGAGCAGTGATTAAAAAATTAATAATGGCGCTTATACCAATAATTTATTTACGAGAAGGGATATGTGTGGACTCAATGGAATCTGCACAGATATTAAACGATAAAGGGCTCCAATATTCTCCATCAGTTAGTGAGCAAGGATCCATCGTTCCAAGACCAAGGAAGCAACGAGGTTCCAGAAAGAATAGACCCTATGGTATTGGTGTAGAGCACCAAAGAGCGGAAGCCAACTACAATCTAGTAACACGTAACGGAGAACTATTAAAGCACAAAGCTCTAATGAATATATACCAGGTACTGTCATTCCATGCATATCGAACAGGGTTCCCGATGGGGAGTTTGTCACATCGAGTATATATATCAGGAATAACCGGGAAAAAACAAAATAGAGATACGGCTCGGTCCTTAGATTGCCAGCTAGTAGAACTAAATCCATTCTGGAGAACAGCAAACCAATTACTATGGGAAATAGACGATAATTCTTATTCACTACCAAACAGACAGAAGCCATATTGCGGCATGCTCTCGATTCCGCCAAAAGGAGACGTTGTACCAGATGCATTCTATCCAGGGGGAGGAATTGTGCCAGATGTACTACTATTCACTCCAGTTAGAGAAGATGTACCATTATTCTCTCCAGTTGAAAGAGTTGTACCACCATTATCTCCAGCTGAAAGAGAAAGAGATGTATCAGATGTACCACCATTCTCTCCAGTTGAAGAAGAAAGGCGCCCAGAAGATTGGGGAGCATGGCTGATGCAACAATGCCCAGGGTAAGTGTTATTTCAGCATAGTATAGTATTTGCCGTTTCTGGGAATATACTTTCCGTGAGTGATATACAAGGCAAATTAGATGAAAGTAATGCTATGTACCATCAAGCAAAATTAGTTATGTAGTGTTGGGAGAACTGCTACACACTGCATCCTTGACTCCACGTATTTATTATGCAAAAATATCCGTTATTAAAGTGTTTTTGGTTACAATCGGATGGCTGTCCCCAAGAAGAAGACCTCCAAATCTAAGAAGGGTATGAGGAGGTCCCATGATTTTGACACTCCCGTGAATTTTGCAACTTGTGATAACTGTGGGAAGGCTGTCATGCAACATAATGTCTGCAAATTCTGCAATACCTACAATGGTCGTAATATTAAGACTACAGTCAGGGTAGAGGAGATGTAGTTTTGCTTAGCCCTCTCTGTATCTTCTTGTGCTGGGTTAATCGATGATCAGGATCGCTTTGGATGTGATGGGGGGAGATAAGGGTGTTGAATCTAATATTACCGGTATCCTTCATTGCGTCACGCACAATAAGTATAAAGATGTAAATTTTGATTTATTCGGTAATAAGCCGCTTATAGATGCCGCCATCTCTAAGGTCTCAAAGTTTCCCATGGAGTTATGTGAAATCCACGACACTGGGGAACGCACCATCTCATCCGATGATCGTCCATCGATGGCGATCAAACGCGGCGGTGGAACCAGCATGTTCGAGGCCATCTCTCACGTTGCATTGGGGAGGAGTGACGCCGTCGTATCATCCGGGAACACGGGAGCGTATATGGCGCTGTCCAAGATCATCATCGGGATGATGGCGGGGATCGACAGGCCCGCGATCGTGAGTATAATCCCCAATATCAAGGGCCGGAGCGTCATGTTGGATCTTGGGGCCAATACATGCTGCTCCTCAACACAACTCGTTCAGTTTGCGGTCATGGGATTGGCGATTGCTCAGGTCATGCTGGGGGTTCAAAATCCCAGTGTGGCGCTCCTCAATATCGGAACAGAACGATCGAAGGGAACCGAAGTCCTTGATGAGGCGTATAAAGTGCTGGCCCGTGCTCGGCACATCAAATTCACTGGGTTCATTGAGGGGACGGATATCATGGCCGGAACTTCCGATGTCATCGTGACGGATGGATTCCCCGGGAACATATCCCTCAAGACGATAGAGGGGACCATTAAATACCTCACATACCTCACTAAAAACGAAATAGAGAATAGTTTTATGTGCAAGATAGGGTACCTCTTTTGCCGTAGGATGGTATCCTCGATTAAGGATGCCCTCGATCCACGGCAGCATAACGGTGCCCCGTTCGTTGGCCTCAAGAAGATCGCCGTCAAGAGCCATGGGAACTCGGATGCCATCGGATTTTCAAAGGCCATTTCTGCCGCCATCAAATTGGCCAATTCAGATTTTATACAGAGTATTTCTAGGGCACTATCAACAATCAAACCAGAGTCCCCAAATGAAAACAGTCATAAATAGTATAGCGGGCCATTTACCAACTAAGATCGTCACGAACGATGATCTCTCGCAGACGCTGGATACGACTCATGAATGGATATTCGATAGGACGGGCATCGAGAAACGTCACCTAGTCTCCGATGGAGAACTAGCCTCGGATTTGGGACTCATAGCCGCCAGACGAGTCCTGGAACAGGTCAATTTTGATCCATCGGGAATAGATGCAGTGATTGTATCGACCACGACATCCGATCGTAGATTCCCATCGTGTGCCGCCAGGATCCAGGGTGACATCGGAGCGAAGCGGGCATTTGCATTCGATGTGGGGGCGGCCTGTGCGGGGTTCATATATACCCTCGCCATAGCCGATAGTCTGATGAAGAGTATGCGGTTACAGAATGTGCTACTGGTGTGCTGTGAGACGTTATCATTATTCGTTGATTGGACGGATAGGGCCACCTGTGTTTTATTTGGAGACGGCGCCGGGGCTCTCCTCCTGAATGCAGCAGATGATTCATCGGAGAGTGGATTGATAGCAACGAAGCTCTATACCGATGGCTCAAAAGAGAAATACAATTCAATACTTTCTCATAGTGGCCCACAGAACGACCATAGGGGGTATACGACGATGTCTGGACGTTCGGTCTTCAAATATGCGATAGAATATATGTCGGCTTCCATGAATGAAATCTTGGATGAGAACGGAATGACGATTGATGATATAGATTGGATCATTCCTCACCAGGCGAATCGCAGAATACTGGAATCTCTTTGTAAGATAAAGAATTTTCCACTAGAGAAAATGATTATAACGACGCAGAATCACGCGAATACTTCGTCGGCATCCATCCCGCTTGCCATGAGCAGTGCAATCAGGGATGGCCGAATCAAAAGGGGACAATCGATTCTGATGACTGCCCTTGGCGCGGGTCTCGTATATGGATCTGCCATTATAAGGTATTAGGCTTTTTAAACGAGGGGATGAAGCAAATGAGTTATGATGAGAATAACGTATTCCACAAGATTATACACAAAGAAATTCCGGCGGATATTATTTTGGAGGGAGAGCATTATATCGCCATCAAAGACCTAAACCCTAGAGCTCCGGTTCATATATTGATGATCCCCAAGGGAAATTATGTAGATTATGGTGACTTTGCATCGAATGCATCCACCGAGGAAATCGTGGATTTTCATCGTGGGATAAGTAAGATCATTACGATGATGAATTTACGGGCCAGTGGCTTTAAACTATTATCTAATGCTGGTCCGTTTGTTTATGAATCAATCGAAGGACAACAGGTGATGCACATGCATCTGCACATTCTCGGTGGTTAATATTTATGGTATTAGACATCTTTCCAAACCTTCAGAATCAGTTCTTATGGAAGGAGATCCGGCACACAGAACCGGAGTGTACTTGGGTGTACACCAAGGAGATGTAAGGAGGTATTTGAGTCCCGGGGCGACGAAGCAGAAGACTGATTGTGGAGAGTTTGGGAAGAGGTATATTGTGGAGGAACATTAATGGGAACTGAACAGAACAACGCTAAGCAGCTGAAAGATACGGTATTTTTGCCGAAGACAAGTTTCCCAATGCAGGGAAATTTAACGAAAAAAGAACCGGCTCTGCTCGAGGAGTGGAATAATGGTGATCTGTACGGAAGGATACGGAAGAGCTCAAAAGGAAGAAAGAAGTTTATACTCCATTTTGGTCCACCGTATGCGAATGGACATACCCACATAGGGCACGCCCTAATCGGAATCCTGAAGGACGCCGTCGTTAAGTCCTACCAAATGTCTGGGTATGACGCTCCATTGGTCATTGGCTGGGATTGCCACGGACTCCCAATTGAGTGGAAAATCGAGGAATCATACCTTAAGCAGAAGAAAAAGAGGGAAGATGTTCCGGTCGATGAATTCATGGGGAAATGCAGAGAATTCGCTGGGCAGTGGGTCGATATACAGAGAGAAGAATTCAAAAAGCTTGGCATTATTTCCGACTTCAAAAATCCGTACAACACAATGGATAAGGAATCAGAGGCCGTAATCTGCGAAAAGTTCTTTGAGATAGTGAAGAAGGGGTTGGTCTATCGTGGGAAGAAACCCGTCATGTGGTCCGTCGTCGAGAAGACGGCCCTCGCCGAGGCGGAGCTAGAGTATCACGATAAGGTGAGCGACGCCATCTTCGTTAAGTTTCCAATAGTTGAATCAAAAGATAATAGACCTCTTTCGAAACCTTCAGAATCAGAGTTATTGGAAGGAAAGCCTGCGCACAGAAGCGCAGCGTACTTGAGTGTACGTGAGCATTCGAGCACTGGATTGACGTACCAAGAAGCTGATTGTGAAGAGTTTTGGAAGGGGGCTAGGGATTTAGTTGGTGCCTACGTTGTAATCTGGACTACAACTCCGTGGACCATCCCCGGAAATAAAGCCATCGCGTATTCCCCGGATTTTGAGTATTCAGTCGTAAAGGTTGGTGACGAACGGTACATAATAGCTAAAGAATTAGTCGATTCCGTTATGAAAGAGGTGGGTATTTCGGATTATGAAGTAGTTCGTAATATTAAGGGTGCCGACCTAGCTGGCATAATGTGCGATCACCCACTAAAGAATTTGGGATTTCCTGGGAGTGGTTCTGGAATACTTCTAGTTCCGGCACACCACGTCACGATCGATACTGGTACGGGGCTCGTCCATACGGCCCCCGCCCATGGTGTTGAAGATTTCATGGTGGCGAAGGAGTTTAATCTCCCCGTTGAAAATGTTGTCAATGATGATGGGACATTATCCGATACGCTACCATACTTCCAGGGAGAACACGTCTTCAAGGTCAATCCCAAGGTCATCGAGGAATTGAGGAAAACCGGGAATCTACTGCATGCCTCCCAGATAACGCACAGCTATCCCCATTCGTGGAGATCGAAGGCACCGCTCATTTTCAGGACAACCAGCCAGTGGTTCATCTCGATTTCTGATATTCGAGAGAAATTGCTGAGTGAGGTTAATGAGACGAAATGGTTCCCCAGCTGGTACGTTAATCGCATCAGAAGTATGGTGGAAAAGAGGCCAGATTGGTGTGTTTCGAGGCAACGCATTTGGGGCGTCCCCATTGCATTGTTCATCAATAAAAAGACCGATGAAATCCTGATGGATGAGGAAGTATTCATAAAAATAGCCAAGACATTCCGAGAGGAAGGAATAGAAGCCTGGCATAATAAACCAGCCGACTACTTCTTGTGTGGTAAATATAATCCGGATGAATACACGAAAGTCTCTGATACACTCGAGGTTTGGTTCGATAGTGCCTGCTCACACCATTACGTCCTGGAATCGAGGGATGAACTCTCCTGGCCAGCTGATCTGTATTTCGAGGGATCAGATCAGCATCGAGGATGGTTCCAGTCTTCACTGGTAGAGTCGGTATGTACCACTGGTAAGGCGCCGTATAGGCATGTGGCGACCAACGGATTCGTCCTCGATAAAGACGGTAAGAAGATGTCTAAATCCGTGGGGAATGTTGTTTCTCCGGATGATGTCATCAACAAATTTGGAGCCGATATATTGAGGCTGTGGTGCCTGAATTCGGATTATTCTGAGGATACTCGCATAGGCGACGAAATCCTCATTCGGCAGCAGGATGTATACCGGAGATTTAGGAATACACTGCGATACCTCCTGGGGGTCATCTCCTGCTACGACCCGAATGTTAAGGTCGAATATAACGAACTTCCGGATCTTGAAAAGTTGATTCTACATCAGTTGTATGAACTGGATGCATTGCATAAGGAATCGATTGCTAAATACGAATTTCAGCGGTTTTGCTCGGCTTTGCATTCGTTTTGTTCCAATGATTTATCGGCCTTCTATTTTGATATACGGAAGGATAGTGTCTATTGTGATGCGAAAGACGACATCAAGAGGATGGCGTGTATCAACGTCATGAACGAGGTATTCGTATTTATATCCCATTGGCTAGCCCCGATATTATCGTTCACATCAGAGGAGGCGTGGCTTTGTTATCCCCTAAATTCAAATAGAGAAAGCATTCATCTGAATTTATTCCCGACTTCAGATACGGGGTGGAATAACCCAGAACTCGCATCAAAATGGCAGTTCATCAGAGAGATAAGGAAGAGTATCACATCGTCTATCGAGGTGGAAAGAGCCGCGAAAACGATTGGCTCCAGCCTCGAAACCGAGATCCTGATTTATTCGAATGATCTTGATGTATCGAAGAAGTTGATGGATATAAACATGGCAGAAATTACGATAGTTTCCAAAACGAAGGTAATAAACGCACAGATACCACATAATGCAACGTATTACGAAGATACGAAGGTCGGGATAGTGGTTGCCAAAGCCGCGGGGAGCAAGTGTGACCGCTGCTGGAAGGTATCGGAGGATACGGCATCGACCACCACGTCGTACGGAGCCGCGCATCTTTGTCCTAGGTGCAAACAGATCGTCCTGTAGGAAACGGAGCCCGTAATGAAAGCTTGAGGAAATTGGGGTAGGGCAGGCGGGCTCAATTATTGCTATCCAACTATCTCCACATTACTGAAGAAAAAGCTGATTTCTCTTGCGGCTGTTTCTGGTGCATCTGATCCGTGCACTGAGTTTTGGTCTACTGATATTGCGAATCTCTTCCTGATTGTCCCTTCGGCTGCATTCGTTGGGTTCGTTGCTCCCATCAATTGCCTGTATTCCTCGATTGCGTTTTCCTTTTCTAGGACTTGGACCACGACTGGTTCAGAGCTTAAAAACTTACATAAATCGTCATAAAACGGCTTGCTTGCATGAATCTCGTAGAATTTCTTCGCTTGCTCTAGAGATATGAGTATTCTCTTTTGTGCAATTATTCTAAATCCTGCAGATTCGATAATATTATCAATCTCCCCAGTTAGATTTCGACGAGTTGCATCAGGCTTAATGATCGAAAGTGTCCATTCTATCATATAACAATTCCTCTGATAAGCATATCCTTATAATTTATATTATGGAAACCATAACCAAAAATTATAAAGTTCCTAAATTTATTATTTGCTAATGTACACGACTCTTGCAAGTTATTTTTAAAACGGTCTCTAAGAAACAACTTTACGGTATACTCACCCTCTAATAACTGATAGTATAACAATATGTTTTAGTTTATGGGGAGATTACTAAAATGAATCCAACAATCAAAAAAACGATAATATTCATGCAATTAATGATAATGATGGTTTCAATTTCACAATCATCCACAGAGACTCAGCAACACCAACCAATGGATTGGGATACTGCAGAAAGATTAATACGTAAAATAGCAAACTTCCAAATAAAAGTTCATGAAGATGCTAATACACTTAAAAGAAAATATCCATATCTTTTGTCCTTTAAATTCATCGAAAAAGTAATAAAACTAATTGATCAACTATATAAAATGCAAATAACCCACTGTGATTACCCTCCTCAGACCATCCTAGCAATTCTCGAAAAGAATTATCCCGAGAACATGCGTTTCCTAAAAAGAACTAACAAATGCGAGCCATATATAGACTACAATCAACACAATGAACCAATCCATACCATTGAAGCTAAACTAGTGGATATGATAGAAGCAATTGCAAGGGACCATCTCCAATTTCAAAAGCAAATCGTTCCAAGATATCTAACCCAGGAGGTTAACCAATGGATACAGAAAATCAAAAATGAAATATGGGCAGACCCAGCAGCAATACAAAGCCAACTTGGAGAGGGGTGTCTGTGTTTCAGAGATGAGATAAAGCAGTTTCCGGATATCATCCCATATAACGACAAAGAAGAATTTCAAAAAGCGATTTATGACTATTTCCCACGGTCACCATTAGATCCTGATATCGTGCAACAACTTATGTTCATTATTGAAAAAACCATCCTCCAGAAAGTACTCTCGCAATACGACCCACAAAATAGCCATAGTGCAGTTATAGCAGACCTCCAAACCAAGCATTTTTCTCCCAAGACGCAACCAAAAATTGATTTTCTATTTAGAGTTCTTACCAATCCATGGGTCCAGACCGCCAAATCCTCTCAGGTAGGGTATCGTATCATAAACACAGCAGTGCGATTAAGACAAGAGTCCGAAATTGAATACATGTTTACCCATGATAAGGCAGCTTTACCCGCGCAGCATCAAGAAGATTTGCAACATTTAGAAGATCGATTTGCAGAAGAATTTACACAATTCCACGATAAGTTTGCATTTGCATTGAGCGAAATCGACAATGGCTTGAAGTCTGAAATGAGTCATTTAACAAATAGGACCGAAGAACTTAAGAGATCGATACAAGCTAGGCTCGAAGTGGATATGAGAGAGTTGCAAGCTAAGCACGAACAGGCAAAAAAACGCATAAATGACAAGTATAAAAATATTAGAGAAGCACAAATAACAGATATAGATAAAGCAAAAGTCATACTACAACAAAGGCACCAAGACATTCTTGCCCAAAAACGTCAAGAGCAAGACAAAGAATTGGCAGACAGATCCGCACAATATCGAAGTGCCCTCCAATCAATACAAGTACCATTTACTGAAAGGCCCGGTTGGTACCAACGATCGGTCAAGGTACGTCCAGAGAAGCAAATGCAGAGTCCTCCATAAGATGATCACAACGGGCAAAACAAAAAAAAGGGGATGCACCTAGCCCAAGAAATACCCACTCCCCCACCAAGCTTGGTTATCAGCCTGATTTGCTTCTTGATACCAGAGTCCGAGTAATAGAAATATCTAGTATTTTATCCTCGTCAGTTGATAGCATGAGAGAAGGATTCGTTTTCATCGTGGTAGTGTACTTTCTCTCATTCCCTAATTTGATTTCATCAACTTTTACCCTTATATCACTGGGTAAGGCTTCAAATTCTTCTGAGAAAATATTAAATTTGATATTGACACAATGATATGGGTTGGTAGGATCGTGTTTAGGGAAAATCCAGGGGCGGAGTTCCAGTAACATTTGTAGAATGAAAGCGGTTAAATCTGAAACACTTTGAGTGGATATTATGTCTATTTCACTTGGTAATGGGTGAAGAGCCTTTATATTGCCGGCTACTTGATGTACTATGACATCCATTGGCAGTGAACTATACAAACTCTCTGGATGTATCACTGGATTAAATGGTTGAGATAGAGAGAAGATCAAATGTGAGCTAGAGCTAGTTGCAGTTGTCATATGAAATTGACCTAAGTATTGGTGTAATTCAGTGCCAAGTTGGGTGTCGCTGATAATAGTAATCTTAGATTGTTTTGGTAAAATGCTACGAATGTCCTTCACTGCTTGAATAAATAGTTTTATATTTGTTAATTGTGAGAGGCTTGGAATATATCCCATTTCTGGTATAGCCAGGTCAATCTGAGGGTCTTTCCCCAATCTAATAAATAACAGCTTGAGTGTCTCTAGTAATGGTGGAAATATTACCCTGTCTATTCTGTTATCCGCAGTCATGTAATACAGTAACATATAAGCGAATGGGTACTTCCCCATATAGAGGCGCTTCTGCTCAATGTACTCATCGGTAATATCTCCATCTGTATTCTCAGATGGAAATTCGGATCCAATCAATATAATTTTTACCGGTGGATAGTATTTATCTGGCAGATTTGGTGGACACAACACTGGAGGAGCCCTGGAAGTTTTAAATTGAGCTCGCATCTGCACATCTCTTTGCTGTCGTTCTATCTCATCGGCTCGTATCCGCGCTTCTCTTTGCGCTCGTAGATCCAATTCTTGCTTTGCTTGGCATTCCTCAGCGTAAATTAGCCAAGGAAGTTCTCCGTATATATTAGAATCTATTAGCGGTCTGGCAAGAAAGTCTCCTTCTCCTTCGAATAAAGAAATTGAGTCCTCTAAAAATTCCCTTGTCTCGGCGTAGGAATCTGATATCTTTGATCTATCATAACAATTCTGTATGGCATAGTAGATTCTGTATTGTAGAAACATATAGAGTATTTGCCCTAGGTTGAATGTGTCCCCTGCGGATAAACCTATTATCGCGCCATTTTCAGGACTTCCAATGTACCGTAATGTGTTGTCTGGCATTCTTTGAAAGTGACTTGGATTATTTAAATATAATTCTTTTGAATCCATTCCATTTCGGATTCTAGAAAAAGTTTGTGCTGCGAGTTCTCCGAATACGTACAGAGAGTACATATGTTGTGGTTCTTTGCACCACTCTGGACAATCTGGTAATTCTTGAACGCTAGCAATGAAATTTTTCGGAGCATGATCCTCTCCGCTAAAACCAATACTAGTAAAAAATATTATACACAGGATTATCTTCATCTTATTTATGTCTATCCTTAGTGCAGAAAACACTATTTAGAATCTGATAGTATTCAATTTTAAATCTGATGTCAATTACTACTACTATTCCGTTATATGTAAAGACACTAATTCGGTTGAGTATTGTTTTCGCTTTATGGTAGCATTTAGGTATTGAGAGATAAAAAGAAGCAGTAATTTGGACTGAATTGCTGTTGGTGTTTTATTTTTGTTGGGAGACATTCTTTTATGAGTAAAGGCGAGAACGTAGGCGACGAACAAGGATTTACAGGTCTACGATCTATTATTTGGCCCATCCATAACTTTGAATTAAAGAAGTTTTTGCCGATGGGATTGATGATGCTGTGCATCCTGTTTATATACACCCTGGTCCGAGATCTGAAGGATACACTGATGGTGAGTTGTGCCACGGGAGGTGGTGCAGAAACGCTGGGTTTCCTGAAGCTTTATGGAGTCACACCGTCCGCCGTCGTCTTCATGATCGTCTTCGTGAAGTTAGCCAATATCTTTGAACGAGAAAAGTTATTCGTTGTTATTACATCGTTTTTCTTGGTATTTTTTGCGTTGTTCGGCTTTGTATTGTATCCACTGCGCGACATCCTTCACCTCTCTCAGGAAACGATCACATCGCTCCAGGGATCGATGCCGAGGCTCCATTGGGTTTGGCCCGTCATAGGGAACTGGAGTTACGCGTTGTTCTATATACTATCCGAACTCTGGGGAAGCGTCGTTTTAACGGCGTTATTTTGGCAATTCGCAAACGAGATAACGAAGGTTACAGAAGCCAAGAGATTCTACAGTCTCTTTGGATTCATCGGGAATTTCGGACTCCTTGCCTCGGGATCCGTCATCATCATCTGCGCAAACTTTGCGAAGGGGAGTACCGGAATCGATGCGTTCGGCGTCAACCTCCGATACCAGATGGGAGCCGTCATCCTATTTGGAGCGATTTTATTGTGCCTATTGCACTGGATGCATAAGCGCGTCCTGAAGGACCCGAGATTTTATAATCCTGGGGAAGGTCAGAAGAAGAAGAGCAAGCCGAAGCTTGGCCTAAAGGAAAGCGCCAAAATGATATTTACTTCTCCTTACCTGCTCATGATTGCGGTCCTGATGCTGGCCTATGGCGTTTCAATCAACCTCATCGAGTGTGTGTGGAAGGGGCAGATCAAGATGCAGTATCCAGATGCCAACGACTATAACGCCCTGATGGGGAAGCTATCATTCACGACGGGTTGCATCACGATAGTCGTCATGCTGGTCGGTGCCAATATACTACGGCGTTTTTCGTGGAGGACGGCGGCCCTCGTGACCCCTGTGTTCCTCCTGCTGACCAGCGTCGTGTTTTTTGGGGTGATAATGTATGAAAACTCCAACGGACTGGAATCCAATATTATGGGGATATCCGTATTGCTGGTGGCTGTTGTGGTTGGTCTCGTGCAGAATGCCTTCTCCAAGGGCGTGAAATACTCCCTCTTTGACTCGACGATGCAGATGGCCTACATTCCACTCGATCAGGAGCAGAAGGTCAAGGGTCAGGCTGCCGTCGGAATCCTGGCGGGCCGCGGCGGGAAGTCTGGCGGAGCATTCATTCAGTCGACCCTCTTGCTTATGGCGGGAGGAGGTGTATCTCTTTCGAGTATGGTCGATATATTGGGATCCATCGTGTTTATCGTGGTTATCCTGTGGATTATTTCAGTCTGTGGCTTGAGTAAGAAATTCGAAGCTCTTACAGCCGAGAAAAAGGGGGCGGAGTAACCCGCCCTTGATACCCCTCCCCCTTCTCCAATATTTTTTTTGATTGGGGGAGGGATCGGAGAGTCCCGTCTGTATTCCAAGAGAAGTACCGGGGTTAGCTCGCTCTGGCTAACTCCTGGGTGATGTAGTTAGCCAAAGCGACCCCGAACGTGCACATTTCTCCTGATGGGTATCTTTTGCCGCCCCATATTACAAAGTACGTCACATACATCTTTTCATATTCATCTAGGTTTCTAATGGAGGCACGGAAGTCTAGCGCCTGTTTGATAGAGGCTATTTGGTTCTCCCAAGATACATCCCCATCCACAGCTTTTCTGTATAATTCTCCCAAGCCGCGGGTCTCAAAATGTGGCTCAATCGTACCATCGACCTTCTGTTGATCTCATGATCTCAGTTGTATGGGATTAAATATGACGAACCTCCGGTCCTGACCAAACAAAAGTTGAGAAATCGAGTACGACTTCCTCAGTAGAGAAACATCCGGATTTATTGGGCCTCGGATTTTTTGCAATATCCGTTCACGGGCATCAGTCGCAGAACTCTCCGGGAACAGCAGCCCCCCCCCCCAGAATAATGATGACAGCGTATTTCATAATCTTGGTCATAACTATTTACTCCTCTGATTAAAATAAAGACGATCGGTCGACTGAGCCTACCAGTCAGTAGTTGCATGATAATGTGGTTGTTTCATGTTGTCAATCCTTATGATCCACTGTACAAAACTCCCGACAATTATAGGATTGAGCGTTGATCATCTACTCAATCTATGATTCCTTATTCATTTTTCACTCCGAAAGTGGGAGATTAGTGATGAGATAATCGGCAAAATCACCCCAAAACTTGCGCATTGCCCAGATTGTGTAGATCGTTCCAGACGATGCTTACATGGTCTGCACGAATTCCTTACAAGGGCAATGCAAGCAGCCACCTGATTCTGGTTGCCCTTTTGGCTGGTTCATCCCATATTTTGGAAAGAGCTCCTATAATTAACGTAATATAGATAAGATTTATGATAAATCTTTCAGTTTTTACTTGATTGTTTAAGCTATTCGTAGCAAAATAATTATATAAGCTCATCGTAGCTGTAATAGATAGTAAGTCTCTGGGGTGTGGAGCTTATTTAAACATGGGAGGAAACAAATGAAAAAAGTGATGTGTTTCATTATTGGTATGATGGTTTGGTATTCTAACCAATCCACATCCGCTACAGGTAGTTTGGTAGCGCAAGCCATGGAACAAGATTTGTTTGGACAGTCGATCGTTGGACAACACATCATTAATCAAAGCGATAGGGAAGATTGCGGATTATTCAAACTCGATTCGCAAGATCTAAAACAATCCTTTTACACAGGTATATCTCTATTTGAGAGATGGAAACTAGTGTTTGATCGATCACCAACGGCGGATGAAGTTGTATTATGGACAACGTCCGGATGCCTCCCAGAGAAGCCAAAAACGGATAGAAGAAAACAGTGCATGGTAGCAGATTTAGGAGATCTTTATTATCCACTAAAATCAATTACTGAAGATGAAGACCGGACTAGATTCCTGTTATTAATGGTCGGTGTAGAAAAAGCCAGAACATTCCTCAGCGATTCAGAAAATCAATTAAGTCATAGCGATATCGATAAACCCAGTGTGTACAAAAAATGGTTTACAGTTGGCTTTCAAGTCGGAGTAGCAGTTGGGGTGACAGCATCCTTGGGATTTGGAGTCAAAATGGTTTATGACAAGCTTGCGAAGGACTACCAATGGTTAATCAATACTGACGTGGTCTAGAGGCCAGAGTTGAAATCATTCCTGTGTAAATTTTTGACTGAGTCGGAAGGAGTTTCTTCCGACCTTATCTACGCGAGATCTGAAGAAGATCTGCGACGAGCTTTCAGTAAGGAAAACAGATTATTAATTTCAGTAAAAGATCAGCACAGGACAATTAAAAATCCGACGACATCATTCACCCTTCCCTTCCTGAAGAACCTCAGTCAGTTATTGGATAACAGGTTAGAGCTCCTCGCTGCCCTCGATATTGTTCGTCACCTATTCAGTGAATCTGAATTTAAAGCCATTATAAGGGCGATCATAACCTGCGTCGTTGAAGGTTATTCTTTTTCTAAATCCATCGCCGAATTCCCGGCATATTTTGATACTCTATCGATAAAGACCATCGAGATTGCCGAACGGACTGCATGCCTGGATAAGGCCCTCCACAATATTATCGATTTCATTTCGGCAACCGAATCCGTTAATAAAAGATTGAGACGCTCCATGATTTATCCGACGATACTATTTATCTTTATTTTAATCGCCATAATCTTCTGGATTATTTTTGTTATTCCTAAATTTTCTGAATTATTCTGTGATTTGGGTATGGATTTACCTTGGATTACTAGATGCGTACTATCTGTAAGTTCATTCTGCAATGACCATATCATTTTCTTTATATTGATACTTTCGATTATCTGCTTCACGATATTATATTTAATTCATTCCAGGTGTGTACGTGACAAGATTATTGCATTCATTCCAATACTCAAAGAGATTAATCGAGAAACGAAGGTCATGACATTCTTCTATGGAATGTCACTCATGCTGAAAGAAAAGATAAATCTACTGGATGCGATTATGAATATAACCTGCAATACTGAATTCGGTAAATTAGAGGGTTACATAAGGAATGGAAGCTCATTGGCAAATGCTATGAAAAAGTGTGATATCTTCAAGAAATACGAGATATCGGTGATTGAAACTGGAGAACAGGCTGGAGATTTGTGGCCAGCATTCCAGGCTGCAGCCAATATGCTGAATTCTCACCTACGCGATAAGGCCGAGAAAGTCATCACGCTTATACAGCCAGTGACCATAGCCTTCATCGGCATTCTGATGATAGTCATAATTTATTCCGTAGTTGTTCCGATGTATTCGAGTATAGAAACGGTGACCTAAGTTAGTCTTTGGAAAAAGGGACTGCACTTAAGACCTGCCGTGTACTTTGGTGTACACCAAAAAGATGAATATAAGTATTCGAGTCGTGGCTCGACGAGGTATGAGGCCGGCTATTGGAAGCTTGTGAGAGCTCTATAAAAACTCCCCTAAATAGATATTAGAGTTCTTTTGAAACCTTCAGAATCAGAATTATTGGAAGGAGACAAGGAGCACAGAACCGCAGCGTACTTGAGTGTACGTGAGGATTCGAGCACCGAATCGACGCACCAAGAAGC
>JAISBP010000017.1 GCA_031266135.1 Holosporales bacterium
TTTAGTCCTGCATTCGTACAGAACAACACAATGGTTTCTCCAGAGATACAACTATACTGATTCAGAAGGTAATAGATCTTTTTCGAAATATTCAGGAGCAGAATTATTGGAAGGAAAGAATTTGAGGAGCTTAAAGTAACACAGAGGACAATATGCTTTTTATCGACCGTAGAGAGATAATTAAGATTGATTCCTCGGCTCTTATCCCATATTTTTATTCTATCGTCGTGTATTTGGAGGTTCCATGATTTATCCTCGGATATTTTCGATGTATCTTTCGCGGAAGCTGTATACGGCTCTATCTATTATTTCACCCATTGTAATCGCCATGGTTTGGCTAACCATATCGATACGTCACATATCGCTGATAGTATCAAACGACGTATCTCTCAGTACGTTTTTCAGGATCATTTTATGTACATGGCCGGATATAGCGGGAGTCATCCTCCCGGTCTGCGCAATCATTGCCTCCATCGTCGTGATTCACAGGATGCAATCCGATAAAGAGCTTTTGGTTTTCATGACATCTGGAGGGAGTCTCTTTGCCATCCTCAAGCCGATCCTTCTTTTCGCGTCCGTCATATCGGTGTCTGTGTTTTTTATTCAGACGACACTGACTCCGTATTCTCATAGACACCTCATTAGATTGCAGGAACGGATACACAGTCAAATTTCTATGTCCGCCATTAGGCAGGGGGTCTTCAATGTAGTTGGCGATTCTGTTGTGTATATAGGTAGAAAATCAAAGAATGCAATAGAGGACATCTTTATTTCGTATGTACCAAATGGTGGCAAGAGGAACACGAATATTATAGCCGCTAAATCTGGAGATTATATTCTAAAGGATAATAAATTATTCATTAGGCTTAAGAAGGGGTATCGGCAAGAACTCGATAAGAATAATTCGATAATTTCGATGTTGTCCTTCAATAACTTTTCGTATAACGTATCGCAATTCGTTAGGCAATACTCAGCCAGAGTGAATAAAGTCTATGAGAATACACAGGATGAATTACTGACGATGGCATCTAAAACAAATAATCCCAGGCTTAAAAATAAGTATTTGGCTGAATTCCATGGAAGGATTATCATGTCGTTTACGCCACTCATTAACTCACTCATAGTATCAATATTTATGTTGGCCGCTTGGGTTTATAGGAAAAGATCTCTCCTTGCATTTCAGGCTTTTTTATGTAGCGTTATATTCCAGATAATGATAATGACACTCGTGAATACTTCCTCAAAGCACGAATCATTGATCATCATTAATTATATCATTATTCTTTTGATGATATTGGGCCTGTTCATCATTTTATTTCGAAAGAAAGTATCATGAAAATCAATGACATTTTATTTAGGTATATAACGAAGGTATTCATCAAGAGTTTCCTCATCGTTACGCTTTGCTTTTTCTTTATGACGGCGATGCTGGAATACATGGAGATAGTCCGAAGATTCTCATCACACCATATCGCCGTCCCGTATAGCGCCATCATAGAGCTTACAGTATTGAATGCGATCGCCACCGTCTCTTCATTCTTTCCATTCGCCCTCTTCCTTGGATCAATTTTATTTTTCATAACGATACATGGGAAGATGGAACTGACGGCAATCAAATGCGTTGGAGTCTCTGTATCCCAGATCAGTAAGTGCCTCCTGATGGCGACGTTCTTAGTCGGTACTGTCTATATTACGATATTCGATGGTATCGCGTCGTTCTCTGTTCAGAGAATTAAATTAATCGAATCGAAACTGACGAAAAAAGATCAGATCGATGAAAAGATGACAGTAACCAATAAGGGGGCGTGGTTCAGAGATGTATATCTCGATAAATCCTACATAGTATATGCCAAATCCTTTCTGAATAAGCAGAATAAACTACTGAATGTTCGTTTCTTCGAATTTGATGAGAAGACTGGGTTTCAAGCTTCGATATATTCGGATTCAGCGACGGTCTCTAACCATACGTGGAAATTACGGAACGCTAAGGTTATAGGGATCGATGGAACGGAGAAGGTCGTCCCCGTATTGGTAAGGAAAACGAATCTATCCTTCAATAATATCGATAAGATGACGACGAATCCGAAGAGTATATCATTCTGGAGTATGGCTAAATATATCGCGATGCTGGAGAAGGTAGGCCTATCCAGCATAAAATACAAAATAAACTGGTTCTCACGGATATCGGCACTGATACAGATGGTGGCGTTGGTGCTGGTCGCCATCGTATTTTGTATTAATTACCATGTGGGGAGCGCTGGTTGGTACGCCACGAAGCTGGGCATATTATTGATGTTCACGTTCCCGATGCACCTCATGAACAACATCCTGATGGCCCTCGGTGAGACGGGGAGTATCCCGATATGGCTATCGGCATTCGTCATCCCGATAACCACAATCTGTATGTCTATACCATCCCTCGTGAGGAGGTGAGGGATGACGCTTATACTGGATTTCTTTCCTAACTCTCCACAATCAGGCTTCTGATAAGCCAACGGCTGTATGTCTGATGGATTTTCCGGTGGACTCGTCCACCCCAGCGTGTATATCCGTCTGCCTAGGTTCGCGGATGTGTAGAGCCTAGCCTACAATGACCACTTTATTTGCCCGCTGGCGTCTTTGATATAAAAGCCCCATTGTGTGCCCATCCACTTCATGCTAGAACATCTGCCGATTTCCTCAGTTATCAGTTGATATATTGTTGCCAGTCCTCTGGAACCGCTAGGTAGATACTCCCCCTCTATGGCGCGGACGAACAATATTCTTTTGGTGCTAACCAACCACGGAATCATGCATACTGCTATGGCTGTGCCATCGGTGTTGTAAATTCCCTGAGGATTAAATAACCCGCATTGGTCCAGATTACCTTTGTTTAAGTTTCCTGGCGGGCAGGGGGGAATCTGTTGCGATACCTTCGCGAGTAATTCCATCTGATTTTTGATAAGGCAGATTCCTTTGTTTGGACATGTGGCTGCATCGCTGTAGGTTATGTAAGCGGTTTGGCATTCAGCGTATTTTTCTGCTGCTCTGGCTGTTGTATCAGCCGCCCTTCCAATATTCACCAACGTCAGTAACGCGATTATACTTCCCATCAGTTTTATCTGCACTGTTTATTCTCCTTTGATGTTGGTCATATTCTAAACAGGCACTGTATTACATTTTAATTAATTCGTCAAGTCTTAGACACAAGATATGTTTGAATGTCGCAATTGCCCACTCATCCCGTGTTAATCGTAGAGACGAATAGTTCTATCCTACCACCGTGCTTCGAAGGTGGTTCCATTTGGGTGCAATCCTATGACCACAGACGAAATATGTGCCCTCCCTGGGCTACCATACCCTCCATATTTTGCCGAGTATAATGCCTTCTTAATGGGAAATGCGAAGTCTTTGTTGGAATCCCAACTTGCCCCGAACACGGGAAGAGCTACGTAAATCGAGTTGTCTTCGAAACTCCATTCAGTTAGAATCGAGGCATAAGTTTGTCCTGATAGTAGCTCTATCTTAAATGGATTTCTTAGAGTACCCTTACCAAGCGCTGTGGTATATGCATCTTGCTCACCCTGCCAAGGGCCTGTCTCTGTCACTAATGTTTTTAAATCGTTAAATTGCTCTTGCGTAAGAACAGTTCTAGGGGGGGGGGCTGGTTGATCAAGATATACTGGCCACAATTCTGCCAATCCTGACTCAGTTGCCCTTCCCGGGTTTATCATAGCTGTTAACGCTACTATACTTCCAAACAGTATATTCTTCACAGTTTCTTTTCCTTGCTATTGGGATCATATTCTAATTATGAATCGTAGTTCATTTCGATTAATTCGTCAAGTCTTGGAATTTTGTCTTTTCTTTTCCCAACATACCCATCCATGTACCTTCTCAAATAAAAGGGCGAACATTCCATGGCCGAAGACGTTGGCCGACGTCGCCACGGGGTCGAATAGGATGTATATCGCTGTGACGGCAGTTAGCATCGGCGCCGAAAATTCGAAGACGTTTTCGAAGAGGGGGGCGAAGATCAGAGCACTACCACCAGGTATCCCAGCCGCCGCGAATTTCGCGATGACTCCGTATATGGTAAAAATAAAATACTGGGAAATATCCGGTAATCCAAATCCAAACGAAATCATTATTGAAAGCCCAATTATTGGGAGGGCGAAACAATCTCCAAGGAGATGCATATTCGCCGCCGCCGGAATTATAAATCCAGCTAGATCATTGTTCTTTAAATTTTTCTTGGTACCTCCTATGGTGGAGGGTATCGCCGCCGCGCTAGACATACTAAAAAAACCAATCAATATACTCGGTATGAGATTCTTAAATTTTTCGATGGTAGTGCGAATCTTTCTGCCACACAGCAAGAAATGCATGACGGAAAACATGTACCCATACGCCAGGATTGCCACAATAACCAGAAGCTTTGAATAATCTTTGATGATCATCAACAGAGAATCTTCGTGCTGCATCTTTATTATGAAGCCGAGGATAAATAACGGCAGAACTGAATATATCACCCTCTTCAAAATGAAATTAGTAACCCTCAATAACTTTCGGGAAATAATGTCGAGTATTGGTATTCGTATGAAATTCCCAGATAGCCCCAAGATGAAGCCAAATACCAAGGCCACATCGTTACTGACGAAACGAGGGATTGGCAATTTCCACGCCGGAGATAACGCATTGTTCTGAACTAATTCGGAGATTGTAATTACTCCAGAATCAAGGATTGGAGCCGTGAAAATGTATGATACCCACATGCCGAGGAAATTGGAAACACACACCAGCGGGATCAGGATCAAGACAATCTTCACTGATTCGCCCTTGAGATTTAGTATCCCGGTCCAAACCAGTGAAAATATCAAGACTGGCAGAACGCATATAATGACATCCTTTAGGAATAGACTCAGGGAATATAGGTTAGACTTAGCTGCAAGCGGAATATTGTCTCCAAATAGCAGGACTATTATTAGCATAAGTAACACGCAAAACGGTAGATTCAATAAATTTTTAAGACTCATAAATATGTTTAAACAAAAAAAATATAGTCTAACACCAAATAAGATGATACAACAAAACGTAGTAAAAAATAGACTATTTCGGTACTGGTAAAATAGCCATCTAGAGACATACCATATGATCTCTCAGACAACTCATAGGATGAAATGACATGAATAGCGATATCGAAATATTACTTGAGAGGTTTGAGGAGATGCTAGCGGCCGACCGTAATTTATCCATTCAATCTATTTCGTCTTACATATCAGATATCAAGAAATTCTCTAAGGAGCACGATGTAGTGCAAACCGATAAAGAAGCCGTTTTGAACTATATCGAAAAGAGTCGTGCTGAAGGCGCAAAACAATCAACCGTTTTACGCAGTATATCGTCCCTCAAGAACTTTTTCAAATTTCTATGTGAGGAAGGGGTAATCCAGAATAACCCGATGATAGATATCAGCGTTAAAAGCAAGAATAAATCCCTTCCTAAAGTGCTTTCGCAAGATGAAATGATGAAGATCATAGAATATTTTGAGTCCAATCAAAATTTAAAATTAAAGACAATGATGCATCTATTATATGGTGCTGGACTCCGCATTTCAGAGCTGGTGAGCCTCACATTGGATTCAATCACAATAAACCCAGATACAGAACATATGACGTTGATCGTTAGAGGGAAAGGAGGCTCAGAACGATGGATACCTCTGAATGATATAGCGACTCAGACAATCCGAGAATACCTGTCTTCTAGACGGAATCAGGAATGCACCAGTAAGTTCTTATTTCCATCAAATTCGAGGAGTGGTCATTGCACACGCCAAGGATTCGCCAAGATCCTGAAAAAGCTGACTATAGACGTCGGTATTCACCCATCCAAAGTGTCTCCTCACGTCGTGAGACATGCATTCGCCACCCATCTCTTGGCGAATGGAGCCGATATTCTAACGATCCAAAAATTACTGGGGCACAAGGATGTTTCGACCACTCAAATATATACCCACGTAGCAAATGAGCAAATCAAAAAGATGGTAGAGAATAATCCGTCTCTTAAGAAAATAAAGATTTTGAAGAAAACGTAACGATTTGATATGGGAAATTTATTGGTGCTTCTTGTCACAAACCTTTAGAATCAGAATTATTGCAAATCGTTTAACTTATTCAGGATCTCATCTATTCTTTGGATCGTTACTTCAGATGCACTAAGAAGCGGGAGCCTAATTTCATTTTGGATAAATCCCATTCTGTGGAGGGCGTATTTTACAGGGATTGGATTTGGCTCTATGAACAATGATTCGCTAATCGGTACTAACATTTGATTAATCTCCTGAAATGTATGAATATCCCTATCTCTCCACGCTATTAAAAGTTTCTTAAGGAGTGATGGTACGACGTTAGCCGTGACCGAAATGGCTCCATTACCTCCATGAGCCAAAAATCCTGCTACCGACGAATCATCACCAGAAAACAGTAAAAATGAAGGTTTAACTAGCGATTTGATCATGGTTACTCTATCTAGATTTGTATTAGAATCCTTGAGGGCAAGTACCCGATCCATACAGGAGATGTCAATGATCGTATCAACCGATATATTCACAGAGCAGCGTCCGGGATTATTATAAATTATTATCGGAATATTGCTGGAATCATGTATCCTTGTAAAATGCTCAATGATGCCTTTTTGAGTTGGTTTAACATAAAACGGAGCGATAACTAAAACACCATTGGCCCCCAGTCCCTCGGCCATCTTAACGAGCTCTATGGCTTCTCGAGTTGAGCAAGAACTACACCCAACGAGTATCGGAACTCTACCACTAGAAATATCTATGGCCGATGATATTATTGAAGATTTTTCGGAATCTGATAAGAGGAGTCCTTCTCCCGTCGATCCGCAGACCAGAATGCCATCGGTTCCGGATTGGATTTGCCACTCTATCAGTTGACCTAAGGCCTGTAAATCGACCTTATCATCACGAAATGGCGTCACTAGCGCCACTATCGACTCTCCAAACATAGACTAAAATCTTTAGATATAAACACCGTGGCGGAAGGATATCATGCGATTAGGAATACTTACAACACCGGAGCCAATATATTCTGGATAGATGTTTGCATGGTGTATATAGTATTGTACATCTAAAGAATGAGGTGTATGTGATATGAGTTACATTCAAATTTCACGAAATGATATCGGATTAGATATTCATGAGTTATTGAAGTGTTTTTATGGCTCCGTCTTTATAGCCATTAGTTCTCAATTATCCGTACAAACTTGGCCAATTCCATTCACAATGCAAACGCTATCTATTTTACTGACAGCCTCTGTGTTGGGAACGAGAATGGGATTATACACGGTAATGCTTTTCTTGTTTGAAGGAGCAATTGGGATACCGGTATTTTCTGGATTCTATTCTGGAATCACGAGATTATTAGGCCCGACTGGAGGATATTTGATAGGCTTTGTTCCAGCCGTCTTTTTTGTTGGAAAATTATTGGAAGAATCAGAAAGCAGAGGATTTTGGCGAGTACTATGGATAGGGTTCATAGGAGAGATTACCATAATGATCTGCGGCTTTTTGCATCTAGCAAATTTTGTTGGTTTTACAAATGCACTTGCATACGGAGTAACTCCATTTCTACTTACCGACCTATTTAAACTGATTATGTTCGTTTTGTTAACTTATTGTTCCAAGACGGATGGCCATCTCCTTAAAGCTGCTAGGAAGGTAAGGATCTAGGCAGTGCGGCCGCAAAGTATCCTCTGGTTAAGACCCTATAGTATCTAACATAGACTCATTAACGCATTCAATACAGAGCCCAAAAACAAACTCCCTCCGTCATCAGCTTCTTGGTGCACCAATCCTAGAAAAATTGTTAACGAACCTACCCTGCAAGAGAGGAACTGCCGTGCCTCTCTCGAAGGGCCGAACGACCCAGTATCATATGCCGGCCAGCACCGTCGGAAGACCCAACTTGAAATCGTCAATCTGCTTTGCCATTGCTAGGCTAAGGTAATAGAATGTTCCAGCAGCTGTGGTCCTGATTCCGTTTTCCTCGGTCATCCGGTCTAAAGTTACCAGTATATCCCCACTTAAGGTTGGAACTAGTTCCTTCTCGAGTGTCAACACTGTTTTATCTGCCTTTGATTCCCATGTACCTCGTTCGTAGCCTGTCAAGTGCGTGGGTATTACGTCCAACTTCACGTACAGCTCGTGCTTCATGCATCCCCTATCACCCAGTACCTGGCCTCCAGAAATAAGGGCAGTAATGTCTGGGTATAAACCTCCTCCGAGATGACGTGATATGCGAGCAATTCTCTCTTCCGCCACAAGATTGTCCAGTTGGAGAAGGACGTTTCCACCATCTTTTTGAGCATGGTATCTGACGATTCTACCTCCATTTTCTAAATCCAGAGTGACCAGCTCGGTGTCTGTGAGTCGCCCGTGTAGAGGTGTAGCCCGAACTACTATACCACTTGCATACCCTTTACCATTCACTAATGCTGCCAAAACTAATCCAATCATTATTACTTTTTGATTCTTCATATTTACACGATAAAAAAACATTATGTGCGATCGATTATACTTTCTATTAATTTATTTGTCAATATTGTTACTCTTTAGCATCCAAACATTATAGACCATTCTCCTATGATCAATCGCGACTATCCTAACGATTTTGTTTGGGACATCTATTCTATACACAATTCTATACGTCCCAACTCTAAGTTTATAGTGGCCTTTCCAATCTCCTTTTAGCGCAGACCCATATAGAAATGGATCCACAGAAAGTTTTTCGAGAATAGCCGCTTGGATCAGCCTTATATATTCTTTGATTATTTTATTATCAAGACGTTTTGCAGCGTTTTTTGAATATTGAATCTCATACATCTTTTTCTATAGAATTCCAAAATTCCTCATGAGAAATGGTTTCAGGATTTTCTGATTCAAGCTGCTCCGCCAAATTGGCAAGGTAAATATCTTCGTTTAATTCTAGAGCTTTGATGATCAATTCTTTGGCAACAGTAGACACGGATTTATTATCTGCTTTTGCCAGCATTTCTAAATCTTTGACGACATTTACTTCCAAGGATAAATTTACTCTTTTGGTTAAGGCAGGCATACTCATCTCATCCTAAATACAGAGTCATAGACTCATTGTAACACATATGTTACAGATTCATCCATCGTTTTCCACCCTAAACTCCGTCATTGGATCCCCTCTATTATAGTCGCTCTAAGGATATCCGGAATGGTCCGGCATCCGGACCGTAAGATGGACTCGAGATGTTTCACTGCCCCCTTTGGACTGTTCCTACGTGTGTGGGCCGTGACCCACACTGGAGCAGAGTCGATTTCAGCTAAAAACCAGTCTATAACTTCGCTGTGTTTCCTAACATGACCGATCCCACACGCCTCGTTCCGTTGTGCTGGTCTATTCCCACCAGTGACTCTGACTAACGCTGACAAAACCACACGGAATTTTACCCTCCATTTCCTTGATAATGCGATAGGTCTCCTGGCGTCAGGGTGATTCCGCCGTTCGTAATTCTGTAGGTCACTGTTTTCCGGCAAACGTAATTGGTCTAACACAGACCGGATTTCAGGGCCTGGTTTGCTAGGGAGTATGGGAGGGGGCGGCAGATGGCTCTGTAATCCGGTCGATACTGATGCAGAGTCCGCGGACACCAAGCTGCGTGAACCCGATATCGGTTCGATGAGATGTGAGGGTGGACAATCTATTGCAATCGGGGAAAATTCTGTCTCATATAGCGATGGGACCCCTAGAGGAATGATGTCATGTTCTGGGCGGACATGGTCATGGAATTCGAAGGCCCATGGATCCCCCCCCCCCCCCACTGCGAATGGAGGGACGGAGAAGCCTGGAGGCCATTGATCCAAATCGTCAAATATGCTTCGCTGTGACTTATCTTCCACCGGTTCCAGGAACCGATCCCACTCCATGGCTTGTGTGTGGAGTATTCCGAGCCCTACCATTATCGTTGTTTTAATTATGTTCTTCACTATTCTTTGGTATTATGTTGTGGATCGTGCGTTTATTTTGGACTTTTAATTGGGATTTGTCAAGGCCCCCTATGCCAGATACTTGGGTTTCCCCTGGAATAACTTCAGGATGCCTTTGATTGAGTCCTGTTTGGCGACGAGGAGCATCTTGTCGCCCGCGTCTACCAGGAATCGCTTTGGCCGCATGATGATTTTATCATTCCTAATAATAATCGCAACGTATCCTTCATTTTTCGATACAATATTATCGGTGATGACGCCAACGGCGTAGCTATTCTTATAGACCTCGATCGCGAATACTTCCACCTCACCATCATCGAATTTCAGGATATCCTCAATGCCGCCCTTCCCCAGATAGTGCAGAATCTTCGCGATGATTGCATGCCTCGAATCCAGGAGTGAATCGATCCCCAATGAATACGGAAGATCAGAGTAATACGACTCACTCAAAACGGCCGAGACCCGTGTTGCCCCCAGCCTCTTGGCCAATAGACAAGCCAATATATTGGTCTTATCATCGTCGGTCATCGAGATCACGATCCCCGCCTCGCTTATGTTGGCAGAATTCAGAATCTCTACATCCAACGGGCTCCCAGGAATTATCTCAATCTCGTCTAATTTCTCAGATAAAAACTCGGCCCTCTTGATATCCTGTTCAATGATCTTGATACTCAGATTAAACTCCTTCTGAGATAGGATGGCATCGACGATACCGTCGCACATGTCACCCCCGCCTATCATGACGATCTTACTTGTTTCTCCCCCACCGTATCCAAATAATTTTATGACGTTGGCGGCATCTCCTGCGCGGCACGCCAAGTAGACCTCATCATCGGCCAGGATGCAGTCGTCCCTATTCGGAATGATGATGTTGCCCCTTCCGCGCCGTATACCAACGATCGCGATCTCCAGATCATCCGTGACGCTCGTCAAAAATTTTAGAGGGACATTTACGATGGGAGCAGTCCCCCTACACACGATCCCTATAATCTTTATGGCATTGCCCATGCACGTCAAAACGTCGATGGCACCCGGAATCGATATGCTCCGCTTCACGATGTCAGAGATTTCGATCTCTGGAGACACGACGACATCCACCGGGAACTTACCGTGAGAAAATATATCTCCATTTCTGAAGTATGACTTCTTGTTAATTCTGGCGATCTTCGTTTCGATACCAAACATGAAGTCCGCGATTTGGCATGAGGTGATGTTGACCTCATCGGATGAGGTCACCGCTATCAGGACATCGGTATCGCTGATCCCAGCCTCAATTAGAACATCGATGTCTGAGGCGTGACCCAACACTGGCCGTACATCAATTTTGTTGGCGACAATCTTGAGGACCTCGGGTGAGGAATCTATGATCGATACATCATTCTCGTTGAGGGATAGCTCCTTGGCGATTCCATAACCGACCCTGCCTGCCCCCAATACAATGGCCTTCATTCAGCGGTCTCATCACACAAAAGCTTCGGATCAGTGATGTTGAGGGCCTTCAACTTCCTATGGAGGGCCGATCTCTCCATCCCGACGAACTTTGATGTCTGCGATATATTCCCAGAAAATTTCTTTAATTGTTCAATGAAGTATTCTCGTTCGAATGTTTCTCGAGCGTCCCTTATGGACATCTCCGAGACACTGGAAATGAATGGTATCTCCGCACTACCATTAGATTTAGTCCCCATTATTTCACGGGGTAAATCATCGATAGTAATCAGGAGATCATCACACTGCGCCGAAATAGAATTCGTCAGAACCCAATCAACCAAATTTCTTAACTGCATCACATCACCGGGCCATGCGTAAGTATTCAAGATACCTTTGGCCTCACTGGAAAATCGCTTCGGTACAGTATTGTGGGATTTGGCGGACTGCTCCATAAAATGGTTCAATAAAATCGGGATATCCTCCCGGCGCGCATTCAGTGGTGTTATCTTTATCGAATTCGCATTGAGCCTATAGAACAGTTCATTACTAAACTCACCATCTTTGATGATCTGCTCTATATCGGGCGGAAAACCAGCAATGACCCTGATATTCAGTTTTAACTTCTTGTGGGAACCGATCCTGGCGAACGCCTCATCCTTAATCGTCCTTAAAAACTTCATCTGGAAATCAGGGGACGATGACACCAGCTCATCGATAAATAATGTCCCACCATTGACCCTCTCCAAGAGCCCATGTTTAATTTGAATATTATCCGAAATCACTATTTCTGTACCGAATAGCTCGGTTTCAAGATGATTCTCCAGCAATGACCTACAGTTTAGTACTCCAAACGGGCTCTTTGCGCGATTAGATAATCTATGGATCTCTCGGGCCACTATTTCCTTATCGGAGCCGTATGGGCCCATAATGACGCATCTTCCACTCAGAGGGCCAATACGTTCAACCGTCTGCCTAATATAGTTTGAATTCGTGGATTCTCCGAGGATTGCCCCCGAATACTTCGCCTTAATCCTTAGATCCGCATTCTCCATCTGCAGCTTCGTAACTTCGATCGCTTTTTCAACGGAGGTTATTAGGCGGTGTGAATCAAATGGCTTCTCTATAAAATCATGTGCTCCGTGCTTGATGGCAGAAACCGCGGTCTCGATCGTGCCGTGTCCACTCATCATTATGACCGGCACATATTCATACTCCTTCTTTATGAGCTCCAGGATCCTGAGGCCATCCCTATCATTATCTCCAAGCCAGACATCTATTATCGCTAAATGCGGCCTTCTTCTGTGGATTGATTCAACGGCCGTCACATAGCCTTCTGCTGTTTCGGTCTCATAATCATGGTCATTCAAAATGCCGGAGACGAGCCCCCTTATATCCTCCTCGTCATCTACTATCAGAATATTAAATGCCATCTTTTTTCTCGAAGGATATTACGTATTTACTTGATTCAGTATCCATGGCAGATCTGTAATGGGCGCTAACATCATGCCGATTACATGGGAGGACGATCTCAACTTTGGCGCCACCCAGAGCCTCGGATTTCCCAAGATAAATATCACCACCGTGATCATTTATGATCTTATACACTATCGCAAGACCAAGACCATTGCCAGCTTCCCTCGTAGTATAATAAGGTTCCATAGCTCTTTCCATAGCTACTTCCGAAAATCCGGGACCATCGTCCTCGACGCAGACGTGTATTCTATTGTTTTTTATATAAAATTTCAAATTGATGTTGCCGATAGTATTGTTGGAGTCAGAGGTATTATTTTCTGATATGGCATTTATTCCATTCTGCAAAATGTTTAGGATCACTTGATTTATCTGAGACTGATCAAAGGGAAATACAAATTCGGATGTACAGTATGATTGATGAAATATAATATCGGCGTGTGCATTTTCCTGCATGAAGATGACCTCTTTCAACAGTTTGATAATATCGGCATTCCCCATATTGGGAGCAGGCATCCTGGCGAAATCTGAGAATTCTTTTACTAGATTCCCGATGCAGGTAACCTGCCGGATGATCGTATCGACACATGAATCGAATACCTCAGGAGATGTCGTTATTTCTTTACGATACCGATTCTTCAGACGCTCGGCTGAGAGCTGTATCGGCGTCAGTGGATTCTTTATCTCATGGGCTATTTTACGCGCTATATCACGCCATGCATTCTGTTTGTTCGATATGATCAACTGCTGCTTCTGTTGTTCAAGTTTAGAGATCATGTTATTGAATGTCGTGATCAGTGTATCCCATTCATTATTGAATTTCTTTGAAATGATGTGTGAATCATAGTCACCGGAGCCAACGTTCTTAGATGCAACAATCAGTTTATTTACTGGCTTCAATATCCAGTTAGCGAAGATTATCCCCACGATGATTGATACAAGTAATAGTAAAATAGCGATCGCAGAAAATAGCGCCATGAACGTGAATTTAAGGCCTGCCCTTTGGGTCGAAAGATTCGTATATTCCGAAACGGCTGTCTTGATCTTGTGCTTGTGATCGAGGACGATTGGATCAATCCCTGTGGAAGCTATGATATATAATCCTAATTCAGCATTTAACAATTGAGCGGCCAGAACTAGAGACTCAGTTTCCCAGGATATAATCTCTCCAGTATTTAAATTCGACGATATGTCTTTCGGTAAACTTTCGAGTTGTAGTGGAATTGAAAATGGAGACTTCGCCAGGATCGTGAAGTTTTGGCAATCCGAAGACATGGCGACTATTGCATCTATTTTTAATTTCGATGTCTCCTCTTCGAGGATTTCTTCGATTTTATCGGTATTGATGAGGAATCCATCGATGCACCTCGCGACTCTCTCGCCCATGCCGCCCACGAAGTTCTCCATCGTTATCTTCATGTCGTTTACGTAGATCGACGCCACATGACTGGCCTTGTCTATTGCATCCTTCACGGGAGCCTTAAACAGATTATCTATTCCTATGTTGAAGAATAGGACCGAGAAGACGAAGACGCACGCGGCCGGTATGATCGTCCCGCAAGAGAATAGCAACATGATCTGCTTGTGGAACCTGTTGCCCCGCTGTTTTATGTTCCTGAATTTCATGAGCCTTTTGATGCGATTTAAAATTATTAGGCTACTGATAGCGATGAGCGTAATATCCGCGTATAGCAACAGGAATAACCAGGTAGAATTCAAGGATTGTCTAGATTTCGTTAATACTACATACGTTATATAGAAACAAAAAATCGACGCGATAATTAAGTATAGTGCAATATGATTCCGTATCTTTCTGATGAATTTATGAAATACAGCCATCGATTGACAACTAAATCACACTCCCTGCGGGTCACGCAAAGTATCCCGTCATGTATACCATAAAATCCACGAAGGGCGCCAAAAGAATTATATCCAGTCGAATTCGTCAGTGTAAATCATAGCCTTGAAAATATTCTGATCTTATATGGACAAATAGCTACGCGATAGGATATAATAAACATCACTGTAATACTCCAGGGCAACTTAAAGTGAAAAGAATAATCAAAATAGTGGCGATAGGTATAGTCGCGATAACATATGGGAAAGGGGCAAGCGACCTTCAAGGTTTGCGAGTGAAGGAAATGGGAAGACAAGACCAAAGGGTGGTGGAAACGCAGGTCCCAGCCCCACAAGTTGCAGTAGTGATTCCTCCGAGAGCAACTCCCCGAACCTCTGGTGCCATTATCGCCCCCCCCCCCACCACGCAGAAACTTCCGGTTGGGAAAGTAATTGCTCTGGATATGGTTGGAACTCTCTGGCAGACGTGAAGACGTGGTTGGAACAGAACCCCAAGCCCGGCCCATGGGCTCTAGAAGTAAACCAAATGGAAGATTCGAGTCCAGAGGAAGAGGTGTTTCTCTGTGATGCTAATGGGACGGGCTGGCACAATGTATTCCTGGCTGGACGTCAGGGCCGGGGAATGGTGCTCTGCAATAGATCCGGATCGTGCCCAACATTATGCCACATTTCGAATGTTGTGAGGGCTCTTAAGGAAAATCATATAGAGCATGGAATCCTCCTTATGAGAATCATGACCGATGGGCATTGGATTGTTGTAGAGGAACATTTCTGAGCAATATTAAGGGAGAAATAAAAAGGAACTCGAATTCTGAGAGGGATCCCTATCATGTAGAGTTAGTGGAGAGATTCTCGCTATTGACTTCCCTTTCCATCCTTGTTATCCTCTCCGTATATCCTTGAAGGCGATCTTCCGGGAGTGTATTTCTTTTTTTCGTGGGAACTGGTTTTATGTTTGCTATTTTGAAGACTGGTGGAAAGCAATACTGTGTCAAGCCCGGGGACGTGATCAAAGTCGAAAAGCTTGATCATGAGCCATCTGCGGTCATTTCCCTGGACGAGATACTCCTCACCTCGAATGATGGAAACACCGTGGTTGGAGCTCCATTCATCAAGGAGGCCTCAGTCAGTGCCGAGATCCTGAAGCACGTGAAGGGGAAGAAGATTGTGATCTTCAAGAAACGGAGGCGTCACAATTCGAGGAGGCGGAATGGGCACCGTCAGTGGATGACCGTCCTGAAGATTACGAATGTTTCTTTAGCTAAGGGAGAATAAAATGGCGACGAAGAAGGCTGGTGGTAGTTCTAGAAACGGTCGAGATTCTATCGGGCGGAGATTGGGAGTGAAGCGTTTCGGCGGAGAATACGTCCTGGCCGGTACCATCATAGTCCGTCAGCGAGGCACGAAATACCGGACGAGCGATAATGTTGGCCTCGGAAGGGACCACACAATCTATTCATATATAGATGGCAAGGTATTCTTCAAATACGGAAGAGACAATAGGACATACGTCGGCGTCGAACCGATATCATAACGAACATATATTAATGTATACATGGAAACTGGAGGATATATATGAGTCTCTGGAGAGCGAGCATCTAAAATCCGATATAAAGACGTTGGCCGCACTCGCCGATGACTTCCGAAATTCTTATAAAGACAATATCAATATATCGAATTTGCTTGATGCAATACTTGCATACGAAAAGATCATCGGTTTAGTGGTGCGATTATCGTCGTATTCTTACCTATACCTGCAGACCAGATTAAACGAGAGTGAGGCCCAGTCCTTTCATCAAAGGATCAGCGAATTGGTGGCGGATATCGAATCCAAAATAGTGTTCTTCTTTGTCGAACTATCGCGCCTGAATATGGATCTAATCACAGAAGAATGTAATGTAAATCAAGAATTAGGCAGGTATAGATCCTGGATTTTGAATTGTATGAAGTATAGAGACCATCTGTTGTCGAATGATACGGAGGAGGCGCTGACTCAGATGCGCATCGTCTCGAGGGATGCATGGGTTCGGCTATACAATGAACTCCTAACGCGTCTGGAGTTCACGTTCGATGGAGAATTAAAGAGGCTCCCGGAGATGCTCGAGATCGCGAGCCATGCCGAATCTTCCGATACGAGGGAGACGGCATCGAGAGTCATCAGCGCTCGCCTGCACGATGCCGGCTTCTATATCAATCATATATACAACAACATCCTCCTGGAGCAGAGCATCGAGAACAAGCTCAGAAAATACGCTAAGCCAGAATCTTTTAGGCATCTGAATAATGATATAGATCAAGGGGCCGTTGATTTTTTGACGGATGCCGTGATTGCGCAGTATAAAAACACATCCCATAAGTATTACGAGATTAAGGCCCGGCTTTTAAAGAAAGAAAAATTAGAATATTGGGATAGGAATGCGAGAGTTAATCTAAGCGGAGTCCTGGATAATAAGGTTGAATACGAGGATGGATGTAGAATGGTCCTCGATGTTTTCGGTGCGTTTTCCGAAACATTCGCAGATATAGCCCGAGAGTTCATCGAAAAAAGGTGGATCGATGTTTACCCGAAGGACGGCAAAACTTCCGGCGCCTTCTCACATGGGTGCTCAACTGAAGTACATCCATATATATTGCTGAATTATTTCGGTGGTATCAGGGATGTCTCTACTTTAATGCACGAACTTGGTCACGGTATTCATCAGACATTGAGTCGTCATAATGGTCCCCTTCTGGCTGAAACTCCGCTCACATTATCAGAGGTAGCCTCACTATTCGCGGAGAAGCTATTGTTCGAGAAGATGCTGAAGACCGTGAAGAACGATACGGAACGAGTGGATCTCATCTGCTCCAAATTGGATGACACAATAAATTCCGTGATGAGGCAGATATCATTCTTCAAATTCGAGAGGACGGCCCATGAGGCCAGGCGCCACCACGAGCTCTCATTTCAGGATTTATCAAATATATTTACAAATGTTCAAAAGGAGTGCCTCGGAGATTACGTCAATATTGATGATTGCATTTCATGTTATTGGTGTTATATATCCCATTTCTTTCACGTTCCTTTCTACGTATATGCCTACGCATTCGGAGAGATATTTGTGAACGCTCTGTATGCTGCATACGAAGCCACCGGCGATAGCTTCGTTGAAAAATATACGATGATGCTATCACGTGGCGGAATCGATAGATACGACATCGTAGCATCTGCATTCGATCTCAAACCAATGACATCGGAATTTTGGGAAAATGGTGTAAAATATATTTCCGATCAAGTGGAGTATTTGGAACGACTGTGTGGTAACTCGATTTCTACTTAGGAAGTTACTCAAGACTCTCTATTGGTGTGCTTCACTATTTTCTGTTATAGTTCTGCTACTGCAAAATAACAAGATCCAGAACGAGTTGATTAATGCCATTGCAGGTGACAACATCAAGATCAGTATCTCGAAGACTCATGGATTATTTCCGTTTTCTTTCTCGATCGATAGAATAGTTATAAAGTTTACACAACCCCCAAATAATCCGGAATTATACGGCGCTACAAGTAATGTACTTTCTGTAATCATGAAAAACGTCTCCATTCTCTTGAGTAAAAAACTTACACACATTCGTAGGATGACTATTGGTGAAATGGATGTTAAGTCAAATAGTAATAACAATATGAATCTCGCGGATATTACCGATATATTCCCAGTAATATGTCAAAGGATAGTGAAAAAGATTTCGATTGAAAAACTGACGTTTAATGATAGGAGTGTTGAAAGTATTTCATACTCTCTAGACAACATCCTCAACATAAGGGGCCTAAAATTCACGATGAATAATGAGGATTACGAGGCGCAATTAAAGATCCAGAATTCCACGATGTTTCTTAATGTAACATCTGGAACGACGGCCCTAGATATTGGCCTAATATATGGAATCCTCGATAAACACGTAAGTCTGAAAGTAAAATATAAATCCAATGAAGTATTTTTTGACGGAATATATACGGGGAATGCGGTTAATGGCCTTCTGCACTTACCCATGATCTTTAATCAGAAGTTATCGTGCAGTCTTTCTTTGGATAACGGAATTGTTGAGGCGAGTGTATATTCAAAGGATACTGGCATTTCTTCACATTTAATCTTCAATATTAAAGAAGAATCATTACTCGTTAAAGATACCTCTATTAACAGTGATATAAAGATAGAGCCGTTTTTCATACACAACAATCTTCCAATACCAAATATTAAGATACTTCCGAAGCAGGGAACGATCAATATAAAAAATCTAAACTTATTTTCAAAGGAAGTAAAATTAGATAAAATCGAAATTAAAGACATATCGATTACAGAAATACCAGGCCTAGAAGCTCTTGACGGAGGAAAATTAAATGGAACGGGAACCTACGAAAACAACACCGTTAAATTAGATTTGAAAATAACGGATTGCCAGATTGGGCAGATTAAAGTCCCGGTACTGGACGTCGTTGCTCAGTGCAAGAAAGATAATTCCAAAATCCAGATGAAGTATAACTTATTAAAAAAGCAGAGCCTAATCGAATGCCAGATCTCGGCGGACAATTGGCTGCCCTCGAAGAATAGTAGGATTAAACTAAAGGCCGCCGGAGAACTCAGGATTCAGGATTATGTTCTGGCTGGAAATCAATCAGCAACCGGAAGACTGAAATACGATTTCTGCATTGATGGCACTGTAATTAATCCCATCTTTTCTGGAGGAATCAAACTAAAAGATGGGATATACATGAATCCATCGACCAATACATACATAAAGAATTGTACGATATCTGCGTCCATCAAGAATAACAATCTAGTGATAGATAAGATATACGCTACAGATGATGGACGGCCATCCGGTACGATCGCTGGGAGTGGCAAGATATCGTTGAAGCAGTCTAATCTGGATACGGACATCACTATAGACTTGCACAATTTTAATATCGTGGAAATCAATGAGTTTTATGGGAAAGTAAACGGACGTATTAATATTAAGGGTGATCTGTTGAAATCCATTCGAATAACTGGGGATATGTATTCCGATCAAGCAAAACTCGATATCAGTAATTTGGTGATGAAGACTTCACGTTCTATAGAGATCGTAAAAGTTGAGGAACCTCATAAACCATCAACAATTAGACCTCATCAAATCAAAGTCCCAATTGATATTAAATTCATCTTCAAAAATGGAATTAAAATAAAGGGGGCGGGAGTGGATAGTATGTGGGATGGTGGAGCATCGCTTCACGGCGATATTTTCGATCCAAAATATGAGGCGAAGATCACAATGAAAAAGGGATCGATCCGCGTATCTGGGAAAGAATTCAATTTAAAGGATGGGGTCATCTGGATAAATAGTACACAGTCGGACACCTTCCACATCAGTGTAACAGCCGTGAAGAAACTGGATAACATTAAGGTGGGGGCAAGATTTACTCAGGATGAGAAGGGGACGAACGTGGAATTCTTCTCGAAACCCTATGCGTCGCGTATAGATATATTGTCATATTTATTGTTCGACAAAAGGAGTGCCGAAATATCGGCTGGAGAAGCGTTCACTCTGTTCTCAATCATGAGCAAAATAACGGAAGGGGATAAGCCCGATATATTGGATAAGCTAAAATCGGTCCTAGGCCTCGATGCCATAGAAATAAAGAAGAATACCGATGCTAATAGAGACGAATACTCTGCCGTCAGCATCGGTAAACGCATTGGTTCAGTAAAAATCTCAATTGATCAGGGTGCCGGAAAAGACACAACGAAAGTCGTCCTCGAAAAGAAGATAGCGAAGAATGCCAAGATCTCGGTGGACCTATCCGGAAAGAACTCAATGGGCGCCGGGATCTTTTGGAGTAAGAGATATTAGATCTCTTTCGAAATCTTCAGAATCAGAATTATTGGAAGGAAAACTGAGCACAGACCTGCCGTGTACTTTGGTGTACGCCAAGTAGCCTATTATGGAGGTTTGTGACAAGAGGTCTAATATCATAAAAACTTTAAGAATTCGTTGATTATTGGAAAATGTATCTTAGATACTTAAAAAAACATCGTTATTAAGGCAAAAGCTATTACGTTGGCGAAGTGGAATGAATATAAAATGCAGAAGCTACAGCTTCGTGCAGCGATTCAGACATCGTTGGGTGCGGGAAAACGGTACTCAGCATTTCATGTATCGTAAGCTCCCCAGCAATAGCGATAGAAGCAATAGATATGAGCTCGGTAACGCCACTCCCGATCATATGCGCCCCAAGCAATTCGCCAGTCGCGGCATCGAAGATTAGCTTGATGAACCCGTCTGTCTCGCCCAGGATTGCCGCCTTTCCACTTCCCTTGAAATACGATTTGCCAACCTTGATAGTGTATCCATCCTCAATGGCAGCTCCCTCGGTTAAGCCAATGGACGCCACCTGTGGGCTCGAGTAGATACAGCTAGGTATCGCCCTTAAATTTATCGGGATTATTTTGGAGAGGCCAGCGATTCTCTCAGCGCATATTACCCCTTCTCTTGATGCTTTATGTGCTAACCACGGCGTTTCGGCCACATCTCCGATGGCGTAGATCCCACGCTGACTCGTTTCCTGATATTCAAATACTTTAATCGTGCCCTTCGGCGTGAGTTCTACATTTACGATGTCTAGATTGAGAGATGATATATTGGGGACAACCCCTATCGCCATGATCATAATATCAAATATATCAGAATCAGTCTTATTCTTGTGATCAATAAATTCTATTTCAATTTTCCCATCTTTTTCTTTAAAATTCTGAGATTTAGTTTGTAATCTAATGTTTATACCTTTCTTGACGAATAATCTCCTGGCATAATCAGAGATCTCCCGATCCTCTGTCGGCAGTATTCGATCCTGAATCTCCGAAACCGTAACATTGGCTCCCATTGAATGGTAAAACGTGGCTAGCTCAATGCCGATTGCGCCAGATCCAATGATCGCCAGTTTTTTAGGAATAACATTCGGTGATAGGGCTTCCTTTGAAGTCCATATCAACCCACTCTCTAATAATTCTAAATCGGTACCTGGAATGATTCTAGGTACCGCCCCAGTTGCAATCACAATATTTTTGGCTGTTAGTTCAAATTGTTTACCGTCCTCTTTAATGACTAAAGTATTCGTGTTTTTGAAACTGGCAACACCATGAATTACGCTTATGTTATTGGCGGACATGAGATTGGACACTCCACTATTCAAGCCGTCGATAATTGAGCCAGTACGGCTCTTTATAAACTCAAGATCAACAGAATCAACAGAAGCTTTTATCCCAAACTCACCGACCCTTTCTATTAGGGCCTTAACATCAGCTGAATGTAGAAGAGATTTGGTTGGAATACATCCCCTGTTCAAGCAAGTGCCCCCGAGCTTATCCATTTCAACGAGAGCTGTCTTCAGGCCTAGTTCAGAGGCCCTGATGGCGGCCACATACCCACCAGGACCTCCACCAATTACGATGACATCAAAATCCATGATTAATTTTTATCTTCTTCTTCATCATCGTCGTAATACTCGTCATCCGCATCGTATTCTTCATCATCGTCAAATTCTTCATCACTCTCATCTTCATCGGAACTAGAATTCGTCGACGCACGCTCTTCTACTCGCCTTTTTGCATAGTCCGATACCTGCTGTGGCCCATTCCAATCAAAAACACTTATCGATCCGTGTGGTGAAAATGTTGAGATTGCATGTTTATATATGAGCTGTGTATATCCATCCCTTTTGACAACTACAGTATCACGATCGAAACACGAAATAACTCCGCTAATCTTGACACCGTTTAGAAGAAAAATAGTCACAGGAATTTTGTTTTTACGCATGTAATTTAAAAAAGCGTCTTGCACATTTATTATCTTTTCTGACATCTTTTAGCATCTACGCAATAATCCACGCTACGAAAAGAGTGTGCTTGAAAAACACGAATTTTGCAAGCCCAAAATACCGTATCATTTTTCCCTGTGCTTTGCATCTCGTTCTATCCAATTTGTATAGATCATTGATCGATTCTAAAATTCTATGTTAATCTCTCACTGCTTTTTGTGCTCAAAGGATAGTGATAGGATAGATGGTTCTTGCGAATCACCCGATAGAACGGAAGCCAGAAGTTTGGCAAAATGTTAATGCGGAACCATATGTACACGTAGAAAATGTCACAAAATCGTACGGTGGTGTTACTCCCGTTAAAGATATCACTCTCTCCATCTATAAGAATGAATTGTTCGCGTTGCTTGGGCAATCTGGATGCGGTAAAACGACTCTACTTCGAATTTTGGCCGGTCTTGAAATGCCATCACAAGGTAAAGTTTTCGTCGATGGAGTCGATATAACAAATATGCCGGTCTATAAAAGACCGGTAAATATCATGTTTCAGTCATATGCGCTTTTCCCACATCTAAACGTATACGATAACATCGCCTTTGGGCTAAAGCAGGATCGTTTATCTAGAAAGGTAATACACGATACCGTGAAAGAAGCCCTATCTCTCGTCCAACTTTCTGGCCTCGACGAGCGGATGCCAGATCAATTATCCGGTGGGCAGAGGCAGAGAGTAGCCCTAGCACGGAGTTTCGTTAAGCGGCCTAAGTTACTCTTGCTGGATGAGCCCCTTGCCGCCCTCGATAAAAAATTAAGGGAACAAACCCAATTCGAGCTCGTCAATATCCAAGAGCGTGTGGGAATTACTTTCATTTTGGTGACCCATGACCAGGAGGAAGCCATGACGATGGCGACCAGAATGGCCATCATGGAGGATGGGAAGATAAAGCAGATCGGAGTTCCACACGATATATATGAGTTTCCTAATTCCAGATACGTCGCAGAATTCATAGGGAATATCAACCTTTTTAACGGCATCGTGATAGAGCACGAATTGGATCATGTCCTCATAGAATCTCCTGAAATAAGCTGTTATTGTTACGCGGCGCATGCTGGAGCCGTACCAATTGGGTCGAGTGTAACCTTTGCCGTCAGACCTGAAAAAATCATGATTTCTACACTACAACCTGCTTATCCAAGAAACTGGGCTCAGGGGACCATAAAAGAAATTGCCTACCTGGGGGATGTATCGATATATTACGTTCAATTATTATCGGGAAAAGTCGTAATCGCAACCTTACCGAATCTCCTCAGGCTCGCCGATAGGAATTTTCAATGGGAAGATGTAGTCTACCTATACTGGCGTTCTGAAAATAGTCAGGTATTGACAGTATGAAGTCTAGTCATAAGTTACCTCCAATTTTCTCACTCTTAATGAAGCCTAGAAGAATTCGAACATTGTACAATAGTATTAAAGATCCAAGATTCTTCTTGGGTATCCTGCCAACTTTGTGGCTCATAGTATTCTTCATTTTTCCATTATGTATCATCTTTAAAATTAGTTTATCCCAAGCCATTCTTAGTGCGCCTCCATTTTCCGAAATCTATTCCTGGACCGCCGATAATATATTAAATATAACTCTAAATATTCAGAACTACATTACTATCTTAAAGGATTCTTATTATATAAATGCATTTATAAATTCTATATATCTTAATGTAATTTCAACGACCATATGTTGTAGCTTGGGGTATATGATGGCATATGGAATTTATAACTCTAGACCGTACAATAGGCCAATACTCCTATTTCTGGTAGCCCTCTCGTTCTGGACATCGTTTTTGGTCAGAGTATACGCCTGGATTAATATGCTGAGTGCGCATGGTATTATCAATAGCTTCCTCATCAGAATCGGCCTCATAGATTTTCCAATCCATTTTACTGGGAATTACTATGCCGTTTGCATGGGATTAGTATTCTGTTATTTACCGTTCGCAATATTTCCGATGTATTCTGCATTAGAAAAGATCGATAAATCTTGTATTGAAGCATCGTATGATCTTGGATATGGACCATCCGGCACATTTTGGGCAGTAACTATACCATTGTCAAAAAGCGGAATATACACTGGAGTTTTACTAGTTTTTTCTGCATCTTTCGGTGATTTTGTTATCCCAGAGCTTTTAGGTGGATCTGATACCATGACTTTTGGTCGAATTATTTGGATCGAGTTTTTTAGTAATCTGGATTGGCCGATGACCTGCGCAATTTCAATGACCATAATGTTTATAGTAGCAATCCCGATGTTCATATTCGGTGGTAAATCAAAATACCAAGATGAGTGAAGAAAAGAAATTTCTAAATTACTACAAGGACGAGTTGTTATTTCTCAGGAATAAGGGGGGAGCCTTTGCTAAGAGACACCCAGATATCGCCGAGAAATTAGACCTAAAAGATGGTGAATCTTCAGATCCGCATACTGAAAGAATCATCGAATCCGTTGCTTTCCTGTCAGCTAGACTTAGTCAAAAAATTGATGATAATGCCCAGTACATTGCTTTCCACCTTTTGGATTCTCTTTATCCGAGCCTAATAAATACATTCCCTCCTTGCGGGATCGTGAAATATTCTCAAAAATCTTCCGCGGCTGTTGTCGACAAAATCCATATCCCTAAGTCGACGAAGCTATCTTGTGATTCTAGGGAAGGAACCTCGTGCACCTTCCAGACTGTGTATCCACTCGATATTTATCCTATCAGCATAACTGATGTCCACATCGAACAAATGTTAAAAAAAATCCGTAATTCTGATGATCATTGTATTGAGATTGGTATAAAAACGGATTCTGTACCAATTGAAAAACTCAATATTCAAACTTTATTATTTAGTATTAATTCTGATATCATAGAAGATGCCCTTCTCATTTATGAAGCAATTTTTTCGAATACTATGGGGAAAATCATTTTAAACGTGAAGGGACACCACATTACGATCGACAGAAAAAACATTGTCCCTTGTGGATTCTTTGATGATGAAGCCGTATGCCCCGTTCCAAAATATTCCAACAATGTATTTCAACTTTTTCAAGAAATGCTCCATTTTAAGAGAAAGTTTATGTTTTTTAAGATTTTGGATCTCGGTAGAGTAATCAACGATACCCACATCAATGACATAGACGAATTCTCCATTCTGATCGAGATTTCATTGATTCATGATAGGTTATCAGAAATCGTCAAAAAAGACTCGATAGTTATAAATACCGTACCAATAGTCAATTTATTTCCCGTTACTTCCGATCCATTTAGATTCGATGGAACGAAGAATAGGTACTTATTAGTCGCGGATCAGTCCCGTCATTCGTCACTTGAAATTCAATCTATCCTCAGCATACATATGCTGGATCAACATATCAAAGAAGATATGATTATCCAGCCATATTTCGCACTCAATATAGATTCTGATGATAATATTATTCACGATATATACTGGACATATAGTCGGGAACCAGTCGAGACGAAAGAACTCGGTGGACATGATACGTATCTATCCTTCATAGAAACAAACCTAAATCCTGAATCGTCTTATCCGAATGTAGTATACGCGCAAACTCTATGCACCAACCGCTTTACTACTCGAGATATACCGACCCTAACCACAATCCATACTGAGAATATCGAAATCGGCAATTACGTTGCTCGTCTTTCACACAAAATGACGAAACCTATCTCTATGTCCGAAGAGAGCAATACACTATGGAAACTCGTCTCTCATCTAGCAACGACTCATATTTCCCTAGCAAATGAAGAGAGTTTATTGTCTGGAATTTCTAAACTCATCGCAATATTTGCGGAAGAAAATGAAATGAGTGTCCATAGAATACTCAACCAAATAAAGCAAATTAAAACTGGTAGGATTGTCAGGAGAATTGGAACCGATGCATGGCGAGGATTCGTTACCGGCATAGAGGTGATGGTACATATCTCGGATGAAGAATATAGTCACCATATTTTCTTATTGTGCTGCGTCCTGAATCAATTTCTGTCATCGTGCATATCAATAAACTCTTTCATAGAACTCCGCCTAATCTCCGATGCAAACAACAAAATCTTATCAAAATGGCCACCAACATCAGGACGCAAAGAATTGGTATAATAGACCTCTTTCCAAACATTCAGAATCAGAGTTATTGGAAGGAAACACGGAGTGCAGGTCTGCCGTGCGCTTAAGGGTATAAAGGAAGATGATTATGGAAAGTTTGGTGAGATGTCTATTTTATCCTCTATTTAGTCCATCCATGTTGTAATTTCTACCAGTTGTCCATTAGTGTTGAGGTTCTCCTGAAGTTTCCTGAGAAACCGGGAGTAGTCTCTCTTAAATGATAGTGTCATTGACGACCGTGGGAGGAATGTCATCAGCCTAAAAGGAATGGTGTCATCATTCAAAATTTGCTGCGGATTCATTTGATCGAGTTGTTGTGGGTTGGGGGGTTCGAACCATTTTATATATTCTTCGTCCATTCCATCCAATGTCACGAAATAACGTGGTAAATTTGGTACATTTGCAATCCTTTTGACATTCTTACAAAACTGTTTAAATTTCTTGTTCACATCACTCTTCTGGTTAGCACTTGCTATGCCTACTCCAGAGAAATAGTGCATATACATAATCCTTGGGCCATTTGTATTGTTTGCTACGAAGTCATCAAGGCGTTGTTCCCCGCATGAATAATCTACCAAGGTAATTACACCTTGTTGCTTCCAGGGCATTACCCGATTAACAGCCGCCTCTGCTACTCCCGCCTGAATCGTTAAGACTACGGACGCATATTTCATAACTCTGTGCAATTTCTCCTCCCCATTGGTTTTAAAAAAAGAAGACTATCGTATCCTAATGATCCACCAAGCTCATATTTTTATTGTACCACGTACATAAGATTAGTCTCCACGTAAATCTTGACGATACTGCAAAATCAGTCTTTCCTTCCAATAATTCTGCTCCTGAATATTTCGAAAAAGATCTATTACCTTCTGAATCAGTATAGTTGTATCTCTGGAGAAACCATTGTGTTGTTCTGTACGAATGCAGGACTAAA
>JAISBP010000009.1 GCA_031266135.1 Holosporales bacterium
TCTTGTGATAATCTAAAGCTTTCTTTCTTAAATCTTCAGAGTAGTACATAGTATTATCCCGGACTATTTTTTCTTATTATACTACACTCACCTTCGGCTTGTTACTGAAATTTAGTATAATCATCAGCGCAGAAAATAATAAAATCAAAAGAACAATGAACAAAATAATAGCCGTAATCTCAATCATAGCAGGAATCGGTACCACAACGGCGATGGATATTGAACAGTCGGTCAGCGCATTCATGGATCCTAGTAGGATAGACTATTCACAAAGAGATATAACACAATATATTTACTCGATATCCCTAATAGGGCGCATCTTTCTGGATCCGGCACATGCAAGACAGGCACGAAGGTTAATGAACGACCCGAGATGGGCCCTCGTGCACACAGGAGATGGCAACTACGTACTAGTAGGCGTATACCCGCACATGTCTTTCGGCGATCCAGACAATCCACATCATTCCGGAGACGTCTTCAATCCATCGCAGATACTGTACTTAATCCTAGTGCAAGAATCAATGAAGATAGCCATCCAGCCCAAATCAGCTCCAAAAGAACTCACATACGGGACCAGTATATCTGAAGTGCTTGCCAGGATACAAGGATTTCCCGCACATCTACCACAGACACTGTTAGACAGCATAAAGGGACTCGAATCAAAGGTACACATGGGGGCATTCTTGAGTCAGCACCCAGAGGCCCTACAGGCCCTGGACCAAGACATCCTCTTTGAAGTAAGTCCAGAATACCCCCTAGAAGCGATAAGTCCCAAACGAATCGTCACGGTCCCCTCAAGTGAGGGAAGAGCAGGCTTGCTCAATCCAGATCTAAGATGCTATCTCAACGCCACCTTACAGACTATTACAGCGGTATGGGAACATTTAGGAGGTATACCACCGACTGGCCCCATAGGAATATCTCTCGCAAGTATTGACAGAAAACTCCGAGATCCAACTCAATCCTACAATATCCGACCAGAAATAGAGGTACTTACTAGAGCATTATGGGCAGACTTCCCCGACAGCTCGGAAGTTCACAGTCTGAGGCGGATCCTCGCAGGCACGTATTCACCTGCAGAGGATGCGACGAATCTCAAGCAAATGATCCTGCAAGCATGGATCCACGAAGAACACACTCGTTCCCAAAGTCAACCCAGGCAATCCAAAAGGATTCCTCCAGACCTAACGGAATTCTGGAGCCGAGTTACAGACATCCAACCCCTGCGGGAAAGGTTAACGTTCCTGAGGGGTATGCCAGTCTCTCGAGCGTACATGTCCCATATGTCAACAGCAGTTAAATACTCATGCGGATGCGAATTTCTCTATCGGCGCCAAGACAGCCCATTTGATGGGATCGGGATGGAACTGAGTGTCGACCAAGGCCCTGAAATCCCTGGATCAGATCAAGTCCGTCCATATGACAATCTCACAGAATGTATCCGAGCAGTCTTATCACCGGGTCCAGAATTCGTCCCCCGGAAACTGCCTGGACAACCGGTGAAAGCCGAACACGAAATTAAATGCCACAATTGGCACCAGAGCGTATCAGCGTGGGGCATACCTCTCCCACCTACTCCCAGCGACATCCTTATACTCAGATCTAGGCGGAACCGAGATACACCACAGAGTTGGGACTTAACCTGCCAAGGCGATGTTCTATGGGGTCATACAATGGAGGTACCAACAACGTTACGGATCGAGCAAGCCAGATACCGGCTAGTCACAGTCATGTACGGCCTCCCAGGTCATTATACAGCTGCAGTGATGAATCCATCAGGAGAGTGGTACTACCAAAATGACAGCTTAGTTGAATCCGGAACATTACCCAAAAACGAGGCTCCCTACAGGTTGGCGATGGAGTGGACATACGCTATGGAGGACCGAATGGAGAAATAGTCAAATGTATCCCCCCTAGCATACAAGATCATCTTTTTGAATCGACAGTACCACTGCAAATCTGAGACCTATACATATATGCATTGGTCTCAATTTATCTTATTCTCTAAGATATAAATTGCGGATTCCAAAAGTTATGATGCTGAAGAGGAGGAGTTAAAGATGGGTTGATTCATAGTGACAGGATCGCAACTGCTGCAGCTCCAGCGTAGATTCCGGTGTAAGAATTGTACTTGCCTGGTATGGGATTCCCGATAGTTCTAGACGCTGGTTGACTTTTTAATACCTGATTATCTTTTAACCACTGCCTACCTTTTATCCCGAAAATTACTGCCGTACAAAATTCTCCAATAGATACCAGATCCAGTATATCATTCGAATCAGATGCATCAGTTACCGGATTCACAGCAACAAGAGCTGTACTCGTTTTTGAATTAAATCTGCGAGGGTTGGTGCTCGGATTCCTACCTTGCAATGATGTTGCACCACGATTTCTAGTTATTTTTCTGGGTGGAAGTTGTGATTTTACAGTAGATCTTTCACCACCTAACAACCTTGTTGATAAAATTGAGGTAGATTCATTACCAAGCATCTCGAATGTAACGATATTAGAGTCGATGGATAGTGATGTCCGAGCACTCCTATTAGGATCTGCGATGCCTCCAAAACTACCTACATTAAATGTGAATACAGTTGATTGATTTGAGTAATGCAACTCTCCTAAATCCATTGGACTCAATAGGCTATTTGAATCCAGGCTATTAAATGATATCGGGCATTGCGAGCTAATGTCGAGAGGTTGGCCCTGATGGTTAAGGAGTGATAAATTTGCACAACACATGTCTGTAGATAGAGCTTCTCCACATGCAGATATAATTCCAAAATAACATAGCGACTTCATCATCAAGCGAAATTTACTGTATTGCATAAATATATCACCACTTATAACTTCATTATCGAACAGTATATTTTTGCAATTAATAATTAATAATTTATTAAAATATTGTTATTTTTTTAAATACATTGTCTGTAGTGTATGTTCAATAATCATATTTTATATATTTTAAAGGGTATGCAGATAAGATACAGCTCCCCAGGGCTAAATCCTAAAAGTACCACTAAAGAATGATCATGTTTCAGCCGATTTATATTTTGCTGTATTAAGAGGAATATATCCAGCAATAAATATTTCTTTTCTGCACAAAAATATTTTCTAAAAATTAACGAATTCTTAATGTTTTTATGATATTTTCGTATACACCGCCGCCGACCCCCACCCACCCGGGATACTACCATGTTTTCACTTAATAAAACGTTAATGACTCCATAAATTTAACGTTAATAATTGGTTATGGTGGAGATCAGACGCACTCTAGGATTTAGCCCTGACAGCTCCCACACAATACGGAACAAAGTTTTTGTCTTTGATAGAATGGATGATATAATGGCTGCCGTGATATCAACAACCAAAAAGAGATTACAACATGGCTGGCTCTTTGAATAAAGTAATATTGATTGGCAATCTTGGTAAGGACCCGGATGTCAGGTTCATGCCGGATGGATCTAAAGTGACATCCTTCAGCCTCGCTACGAGTGACGTCTGGAAGGATAAGGTAACTGGTGAACGTAAGGACAAGACCGAATGGCATAGAATCTCAATTTTCAACGAAAAGCTTGTCGAGATTGTTGAAAAGTACGTCAGGAAGAGTACTAAACTGTATATAGAAGGACAGCTACAGACAAGGAAATGGACTGATCAATCAGGGAATGATCGCTTCACGACGGAAGTTGTCCTAGGAAAATTCAGAGGGGAGCTCGTCATTTTGGATTCAAAGCGAAATGATGGAGAAGCAGACGGGCGAGTCGATGCATCTCCCGCCGATATTCCAGTGGATGATGAAATCCCATTTTAAATCTCAGAAACATTAGAAATGAAAATCTCTATATTGGGCTCTACCGGTCGAATCGGTAGCCTCGTTGCGAGCACAGCCAGAGATATGGATATCCAGGTTGTCGGAACAGCTTCTAAGGGGTGCCCGGTATCTGATCTTTTCAGGAATGCTGATGTCATCATCGATTTTTCATCGCCTGAGGCCACGCTTGAGATGTTGTCGTTTGCATTGACTGGTGGCCTGACTACTCCCATCGTCATAGGAACTACTGGATTAGATGCATCTCACGGTGATCTGATCAAGTCTCTTTCGGCACATTGTCCAGTCTTCACATCTTCTAATATGAGTGTTGGAGTGGCGATTTTAAATGTTTTGGTCTATATGTCAGCCAGATTTCTTGATGATAATTTCGATGCTGAGATTATCGATATTCACCACAATTTGAAGAAGGATTCTCCGTCCGGGACGGCCCTAATGTTAGGGGAAACGATTGCCAAGGCCAGGGGACAGTGCTTTCAGGAAGTCGCAAAATTCACTCGTTTTGGGAAGGACGACAAGAGAGAGAAAGGTGAAATCGGATTTGCTGTACAAAGATTGGGTGATCAAGTCGGAACTCATGAGGTATGTTTTGGCAATGCACAAGAAAGCATTAAATTACGACACGAATCATATTCACGAGAAGGATTTGCGAGGGGGGCAATCGTGATAGCTGAGTGGATAATCAAGGAGAAAGCTGGCCTGTATACTATGAACGATTTCGTAAAAAGTAAAATAGTGCCGATAGTTGCATCTATAAGCGAAAACTTTTATACCTAAACATTTGCAGAAAGAGGGGGAAATACGTCTGAACAATACTAGAAAATACTTGGGATAGATAAACGATCTTACTATAATGATCTTTAGAACTAAAACATCTCCCCACAGTATTGGATTATACATATAAGAACAGCACTATTATCCTACCTTTAAAGCATCTCTACGATGAATGGATTCGGTATTCTGGCCACAATCAGCATTATCAAAATCACGGAGTGTATATCCACGCCCCCAGATGGTTTCAATAAAATTCAATCCACCAGTTAAATCTGCAATTTTTTTCCTAAGTTTACATACAAACACATCTATAATTTTTAGTTCCGGCTCATCCATTCCACCGTATATGTGATTCAAAAAAGTTTCTTTTGGAAGTACTGCTCCCTTCTTCAGTGCCATTAGCTCTAGAATAGAATATTCCTTACTAGTCAGAGGCATTTCATTACCATAGATCTTGACGCACCGTTGTTTCAAATCTATTTCCATCGGTCCAATATTGATAACAGATGATGAATGACCGGAAGTCCGACGAATAATCGCATAGATTCTGGCTAGTAATTCAATCTTACTGAAAGGCTTCGTTAAATAATCGTCAGCTCCCAATGTTAAACACTTTACTTTATCTTCGGTTGAACTTAATCCAGATAATATTATTATTGGCGTCATATTTTTAATGGATCTAATGCGCGAAAGAATCTCTATACCGTCAATATCTGGCAGTCCTAGATCTAGAATAACCGCTTCATAATCGTAAAATTTCAGCATCCCGAGTGCCTCTGTTCCAGTCTCAACGAGGTGACACAGCAATCCATCTGAAACGCACGCCGACTCTATTCTTCGTGCAATATTAACTTCATCCTCTACGATTAGCAGTCTCATACTCACCTCCACAAACCAGCTTTCCCCGGTAGACGCAAACACGCCGTACTTTTTATATGCTAACAGATATTTTGGAAAATTTGAATGCTTAGAACGAAATTTTAAACAATTTAATAATTATCATGATTTTAGTTTGGCTTAAAATAGATAGAATGAATTTTTTAATTGCAAAATGGCTTAAATATAATGAACAAAAAATATTATTAAATAAACATGAAGTTATTCAAAAAGCTATACCATAGCAATCAACTAAGCTTCATAACTTACTGCTAACTGAAAGATTCAAAAAGGTTATAGATACGCATTGATCTTTCATCTATTGTAGACGGTTATCTCAATCACTACCTTTCCTGGTGGATAGTTCTGCGAGAATGTATAAATTTGAAATATAATTATTGAGATTATGAGAATAAAGACATATGATGCCCATGGAGATTAGTCAGGAACGGAGCGCTAGCCTCTTGAAGAGTATCGGAGTAATTGTTGCATTAGCCGTCTATGGTGTTGGGAGTGTAGTTAATGCAGCACAGATATCCGTAGATATTATGGTAGGACGCAAAATAGGTAAAAGGTATCAGATACCTAATATTGGGGAATCGGGTACCTACCTAGTCGAGTGGGTTGATGCAGAATTCCCAATAGAATATGTATGGAAGTCAACCGGGCGGATTACAGCCTCGTATTCCTTCGTAATGGACTCTGATTTCGTTACCTATTGGGAATTGGAGAAACTTGTCTGTGATGGCGAATATCGATGGTCGGCTGACAAAAATCTTTGTAGCTTATTTGTGAACGGAAGAACTCAAATGCCAATAGAGATGACTGCGAAAGGAACGATAGGAGTATCAAGTGCCCTGTTCGTACACATCAGTAAAGCCGGGGATGCCCAAAAACGTCTTACTATAGAACTTTCTCGGATTGCCATAACACGCCCCGTTCCTGTTGCCATCCCACGACCAATGCTTAACCCCAGGTTCCCAGTGAGTTTCGATACGAGCCAAATTGATGTTAAAGTACCAGCCAGATATACCATCCAGGAGATTCTCTCCTAAGCCCGTTTCTGAAAAAACTGCTTAGTTCCTTCGATGATGACTTTTCTGAGGCCTATGACTCCGATAAGGTTCGGGATCGTCATTATTCCCGTCGCGATATCGGCCAACGTAAAGATGATGTTGATATTATAGAATGGGCCCAGGGCCACGATGGACAGGAAAAGCAATTGGTATGGAATGACATACGAATCCCCGAGAGAGAACTGAACACACTTTTCACCGTAGTAGTTCCATCCGATTATCGTGGTATAAGCGAAGGGGATAATCGATAGATCCACCACATACCTCCCGATGAAGTCGTTCCCCAGTCCCATGCAAAACGCTTTGGAGGTAAGTACTGCCCCCCCCAATTGGCAAGCTCCGCTAAATAGCCCAGTATCATGATACGTTGAAATTAATATGAGTCCCGTCATGCTACAGACCACGACGCTCAGGATAGCGCCAGCCATCGAGACGAGCCCCTGTTTGGCGGGTGAATTGGTCTTGGCAGCGGCCTCGGCGATGGCCGAGCTCCCGAGTCCAGATTCATGAGAAAAGATCCCGCGACTAACCCCGATTCCGGCGATCTGCGAGACGGTCACGTCACACCCAGCCCCAAGGATGGCCTCCGGGCAAAACGCCCCCTTGAAAATCATCGCGAATACCTCTGGGATACACGTGAAATTCATACACAAAACGATGATGGATGCACCGATATAGAAGAACGTCATGACCGGGACGACCTTCTGTGCGACGGCTGAGATGCGCTTGATACCTCCCAAGGCGACGGCTGCAACAGCAACCACTATGAGGATCGTGGCGCCAATGGCTGGAACCCCGAAAGACCTCAACGAAACGGCGATGGAGTTGCTCTGGGCCAGAGTACCAATCCCTATCAACGCCACGAGGATTCCTCCGATCGAGAAAACATGTGCCAATGCTTTTGAATACCACTTTCCGTGCAGGCCGATCGAGATGTAATACATGGGTCCTCCGCACATTTTCCCATCCCTTCCAGCGACCCTGTATTTTATCGCCAAAAATCCCTCGGAATACTTTATGGCAAAGCTAATGATCGATGAAACCCATAACCAAAAAAGGGCCCCCGGGCCTCCACAGGTAATCGCCACTGCAATCCCAACGATATTCCCGGTTCCGAGTGTGGCGGATAGCGCCGTACACAGTGATCCAAAAACCGAAACATCGCCCTCTCCGCTATTTTTTTCCAAAATGTATTTTATCGATAATTTAAATCTTGAAAATCTGAGGACCCCAAGTTTGATGGATAGGTAAAAGCCAATACATAATATGAAACAGATTAAAGGCCATCCCCAAAGACAGTTATTTACAAATATAATCCATTCTTCTATTTGTGCGAAATTCATAAATTACTGATTTAGAAAAAATCGAACGTCATCTCGTGAAATTAACACAATATTAAGCAGTGCGAAATAAAATTTTCAGTTAATGGGGAGCGTTATGTGAGTTCTTAGCAATTGATCGATGACGTCGTCTTAGATTGGTTCTGTCTGATCAATTCTCGTGGTATAGGCCCCAAGACGTTCTGGGCCATGATGAGGAGTTACCAGACCGCGAAAGAGTCTCTAAAATACGTCGTAGAGCCATTCTCCAGAAATAAAGCAGAAAAGTTATTGAGGGCTGCGAATTGTGGCATCATCCTGGCGAATGAAAGTGATTTCCCGGCGTCGTTGAAGCGCTCATGCCATTGCCCACCACTCTTGTTTTATAAGGGGAATAGATCCCTCCTCAAGAAGCGGAAAATAGCCATCGTTGGGGCCAGAAATGCATCCATCAGCGGTATGTCGATCGCGAAGAACATGGCCTCCAAGCTTTCGGATAGGTTCGCGATCGTCTCGGGTCTTGCTCGCGGAATAGATGCCAGTGCCCATCTTGGATCTCTTGAAAACCCAGAGCATGAGGCAGCCATCGCCGTCCTGCCGACGGGGATCAATCGCATCTACCCCAAAGAAAATATTGGAATTTACAATAGGATCGCTCAGTGTGGCCTTCTCATAACGGAGGTACCCCCTGATAGTGGCCCCGACGTCGGGATGTTCCAGGCTCGCAATAGGATAATATCACTCCTGGCCGAGGGGATGATCATCATCGAGGCCGCGGCTAAGTCTGGGACACTGGCGACGGCTAGAGCTGCCCTAGACGTTGGTTGCGAAATTATGGTGGTTCCAGGCTCTCCAGTCGATCCCAGATCCTACGGCTCAAACCTGTTGATTAAAAATGGGGCGACTCTTGTGCAGAATTACGTGGACGTCCTGGAGGTCCTGCAATTCGAAGATAAGAAAGAGCAGCTGGAGATGGTAACGCAAGATACGGTGAATGATGATATAGGAGACAATATAAACTCCAAGATCCTCTCACTGCTTTCAGCGAAGGCCGTCTCCCTCGATGAGCTTGCATGCCACATCAACATTTCGGTTCCAAGGTTGCTGTGCATCATTTCGGAACTCGAAATCACGGGCAAAGTCGTGAAACATTCTACGAACGAGGTATCATTAGCATGACCAAAGCACAAGTATTGATTAGGGATACAGCGCCCGAACTAGAAGAGCAAAAGACTGTTTATGAAGGCCATCGGAAACGAGTATTCGAAAAGCTCTTAAACAATAGCTATACGACGATGCTCGATTATGAGGTCGTGGAATTGATGCTATTCTTGGTCTTCAAAAGACAGGATACCAAACCCATCGCCAAGGCACTGATCGAGAAGTTCGGAACGATCGATAGGATCCTGTCTGCCTCGAAGGAAGATTTATTGTCTGTTCATGGAGTTGGGGAGGGCGCCGTCTATGCCATCAAAATAATCGATACAGTCCTTAAGGCGGCGCTGCAAAGCAAGATCATCAAGAAAAGCATAATCGAATGTTTTGATGATGTCCTGAAATACTGTAAAACGAATATGAAGCATCTAACATCGGAAGAATTCAGGATACTCTTCCTGAATGGAGTGAACGAGGTGATAGGTGATGAAGTCATCCAGAAAGGTACGGTTGACTCGGTTGGCATTTGCCCTCGAGAAATAGTGAAACGTTGCATAGAAAAGGGAGCAAAGGGATTCATAATTGTCCATAACCATCCGAGTGGAGATCCAACACCGTCCGTCAATGATGTCTACGTGACGAAACGAATAAAGAAAGCCGCAGACGTGTTCGGCATAGACCTGCATGACCACATCATAATCGGAGATAATAAGTACATTTCATTTAGAACACTAGAACTGTTGGGATAAGGATTAATACACAAAAAGATACACATCAGTTTATAACGAGAACGTTAGCATTCCTCGCTCAAAAATAGCCAAGGGTAATTATCAGCTTAAATCCCCATACCTCTTACTGAACTTACTGATCTGACCGGCAGTGTCGACTAGCTTTTGTCCTGTCCCTGTCCAGGCCGGATGAGTCAGCGGGTCAATGTCTAGATTAATTACATCTCCTGGCTTACCATACACTGATCTGGTTTTAATTTCTTCACCATTCGTCATGACGACGGTTATCTCGTGATACTCCGGATGAATATTTTTTTTCATATATCACCAAAAAAACATTTTATTTCTTATACAAAAGCTGTAGATTAGTTATATCGCGAATTGCGGTTCAGATCAATACATTTCTTGGGAGCTGAAGGACTGATTAGGTAAGCGTTGTTAAGACAATAAAAATTAGGTTTATTAGAAAGAGGTGATATGAATCTTCAAGAATTAAAAAACAAGCCATTGACGGTGTTACTAGAGTACGCCGCTGAGCATAATGTCGAAAATCAGCATACCATGAGAAAGCAAGACCTCGTATTTTCGATTCTAAAGAAAGTCTCTGAGGCCGATATACCGATTTCGAGTACGGGCGTCATAGAAGTCCTGCCAGATGGATTCGGGTTCCTCAGATCGCCGGAGTCTAATTATCTTCCGGGTCCGGATGATGTTTACGTTGCACCCATCTTCATCAAAAAGCTTGGGCTCAAGACGGGTGATACGATCGAATGCCAGATAAAGGCCCCAAAGGACGGAGAGCGATATTTCTCGGTCCTCAAAATAACGAAGGTAAACTTCGATGATGCAGAGAATATCAAACGGCGCACTAACTTCGATAATCTAACTCCACTGTATCCAGACCAGATGCTGTGCTTAGAAACACCTAAACCCCTAAAAAATTCCGATGGAATAACGCAGAGAGTCATTGATCTGGTGGCTCCAATCGGTAAGGGGCAGAGGGCGCTTATAGTGGCTCCACCGAGGACCGGTAAGACCGTCATGCTCCAAACGATAGCTCAGGCTATAACATCTAAATATAAGGATGTGTATCTGATTGTGCTCCTCATCGATGAGAGACCAGAAGAGGTCACCGATATGCAGAGGTCCGTCCAGGGTGAGGTCGTAAGCTCGACATTCGATGAACCGGCGGCACGGCATGTCCAGGTCACTGAGATGGTCATAGAGAAGGCGAAGAGGCTGGTGGAACATAAGCGTGACGTCGTCATCCTGTTGGATTCGATCACGAGGCTGGCTAGGGCGTACAATACGATCGTTCCGTCGTCTGGGAAGGTACTGACAGGAGGAGTTGATTCGAACGCCCTCCAAAGACCCAAGAGATTCTTCGGAGCCGCGAGGAATATCGAGGAGGGAGGATCTCTGACGATCATTGCGACGGCCCTCGTGGAGACCGGCTCCAGGATGGACGACGTAATCTTCGAGGAGTTTAAAGGGACCGGTAACTCTGAGATCATTCTCGATCGGAAGCTTTCCGATAAGCGGATATTCCCTGCGATTGATATCAATAGATCCGGAACACGGAAAGAGGAGCTCCTCGTGCAGGATAGCTCTATCCTGGCAAAAATGTGGATCTTACGCAGGATATTGAGCCCAATGGGGACCATCGAGGGCATGGAGTTTTTGATGGGAAAATTGAAGCAAACTAAAAACAATGACGAATTCTTTAGTTCAATGAATGCGTAAACTTACGGGATTTGATAAACCTTTTACGAAAAATCAAGGCTCATGGCAGTTGTAAAGTATATGATTGTATTTGTTGAAGAATTATATGTGATATCTCTGAAATAATGTTTCAATAATTGGATATAATCATTGACATATTCGATTATAATTTATATAATTTAATTAATACAGTTGATGAATATCTTCGGTAATATTGTCATGAGTTAGATAATATACATTTTCACGATAAAATAGCAATGGACTTTAAGAGTTTTCTATTATTCGATGCTCAAAATAGAGATATTAAACCTCTGATATTCTAAACTAATTAAAAAATAATGGTTCATTAAAGGGAGGATAATTAATTATGAACATTAGTAAAGGCTTAATAATAGCCGCAGTCTTGAGTAGTTTTTTGATTCCGACTGAAGGAGTGGCTGCATGCCAATATTGTGTATATAATCAAGTTCCAGCTATATCTCCAAAAGATTTAATAGCTAAAGATTTAATAGCTCAAGTATCGGTGGGCGAAGTTGTCTTTGGGCAAGTTGCTGCTTCAATAGATCTCTTTGCTAGAATTGGCGATCATGATTACCAAGTTTATCCACAAGCGCCGGTGGGAAAAGGAGCGGTTGTAGCAATAATTGGCGAAAATGGTAAGAATTTTGGATTCCTAAATGATCTGGGAGAAGCATGCCTGATGTTATCTCACGATCAGAAAGTGCTTCCATTAATAGCTAGCACTGCCAATGCAAATTACACTGAAGCTGCAAAAGAATTGTTGAATGCTCCTTCGATGTCTGTTGTTACATCTGGATGCAGAACAACAGATCTAAAAACGGCATGTGTATATGGAGGAGCCGCTATATTAACTACTGGTATCATTGGATATCTGGCGTGGAATTTATTGCAACGTTCTAACCCTCCTCAGCCCTCTCACAAAAGGGGTCCTATGGGAGGGGATTGCCACTCACAACAGGATCATGAAAATTGGGGGTAACCCGTTATACTTCTTTCAAAACCTTCAGAATCAGTTCTTATGGAATGAGATCCGGCATGCAGAACCGCAGTGTACTTGAGGATTTGAGTACCGTATCGATGCCCCGGAAGATTGATTCTGAAGCGTTTGGGAAGGGGTCTATTCTAAACATGCTCTCCAGTAATCTCAGCCTAAATATCGCAGAAGATATACTCGTTTTACTTCTCATACGTATCCAGTTTTATCTTAGGGATGTTGAGTTTTAAACAGTAGCAAGATGTTTAATATTATCTACGATAAACATTACATCCTCTTCTGTGAGCATGGGATGAACCGGGATTGAAAGGATACTTTCATATAATTGCATTGCTTTTGGCAAATTATATGGCGGCCTGTAATATGTTAGGAGGTGGTTCGGTTTATACTGTACACCGGTCTCTATCCCCGATTCCATCAGGGATTTTTGGAGGACGTTCCGGAGGCCGTCTTTAATGATGATTGGGAATATATGTGGGACCGTTCTCTCCACGTCTATGGGAAATAATTGTATATTTGGAATATTACGTAAATGTTCCATATATATCCTGGCGTTATTCCGCCTCCTTTCCCTAATCACTGGAAATTTCGCGAGTTGTGCACGGCCAACCGCGGCGCATAGGTCATTCATGTGGTATCTCCATCCCTGTTCCGTTACGTCAAAATCCCAGCTCCGTTTGCCATGGAATCTCTTATCGGTATCGTCAATGACTCCCAGAAGCCTGACATCCTTAACTTTATCCGTTATTTTTTGATTGGTCGTGACTATCGCCCCTCCATCTATACACGAAACATTTTTGATGGCATCGAAGCTGAAGCACCATACGATATCCGATGGAGAAAGGTCTTCATGGCCAAAACAGTGTGCCGCATCCACTATAACGCTCAGCCCATTCCTTTGCGCTAGTTCCTGAACCTTCCACATCTTCCTATCGCAGCCAGCGAATGGAACCGGGACGATCGCCTTGGTCTTGCTCGTAATCTTGGAGTCCGCATCATCCACATCAATGAATGCATCATCTAGATCGATATCGCATGGTATGGGCTTAGCGCCAGTAGCACTTATCGCCTGAAACGTTGCGACGAAGGTGAATGTTGGAACCAATACCTCATCTCCAGCACCGATTTCGAAAGCCTGAAGAGCGAGTTGTAGGGCGGCCGTACACGAGCTTACACACGTTACATTATAATTTTGAAAAAACTCTGATAATTCGATTTCGAACTGCTTAACTTCATTTCCCATACTTACTTTTTGAGAACGCAACACTATTGCAGCCGCCTCTATTTCTTCATCTCCAAACCATGGTGAGGATAATCTGATACATTTTATCATGAGTAACGAGCCTGTAACTGATGCGTGGTCAGTATACTCGTTATCCCACAGGAAGTAATATGTAAAAATTCACATACTTTGAGACAGATTCGTGGCATCAAGAACCAGATTTAATGTACTCCATCGGAGTTAGAAGCCTTATTTGAGATGACATACAATTTCTGGAACTTTTCCCTAAATCGCACTTGCATTCACAGAGTCTAAACATTTTCATAATTCTTTACACTCTGAATCTTCGGTTTCAGATAGATGCTTGTTTCTATTTGTCTTGTAATTTAATTATTAATAAACTTGAAATGTGAGGAATTTTTTCATGCAGTACCTTTACGTTGATTGTACATAAAATTTTCAGGACCTATTTGATGATTTTATTTTGTACATTTCAAGTGGTACATGTGTTTAGTGCTAGAGCTTCCATTGACGCTGCTAAATTTGAAAAATATATGGAGTGGAAAAGAGCAATACAAAAGCCCTCGGATTATTCTAGGGTATTTAAATTTTTCTATAATAACCCTCATTGGCCGCTGTTTAAAGAGAGCGTTAAAGAAGCCGAACGTAACATTGTCTTTAGTAAGGATATAGTGAATCTACTATCGAGGTGGTTTAAGCGATATCCTCCTAGGACCAGTCAAGGGATCATGGTGTACGCGCAATGTCTCATGGAAATCGATCAGAAACTTGCCAAGTTATTTATAAAACAAACATGGATATTCCAAAACTTAGCTCATGATTTCTCGCAAGTATTCCGTCGAAGATTTGACAAATTTATAACTCCAGTGGATGATGCGAAGAAGGTCAAATACCTCGTAAAAAGAAACGCAATCGATCAACTAGTAGCGTTAAAAGAAATAGATGAGCTAATCGATCCATCAATACTAAGTTATGTCGATACATTCTTAAAAAAGATCTTTAAAACAAAATCTGCTGGATTTTCAGCTAGTTCACTGAATGATGTTCAACAGCGACTGAATATCGTGCAAAATTTAGTAAGTAATAAGAAAATGCAGCAAGCCGCTCAGATTTTATCCATGAACAATAGAGACGAAGAACAATTTGTAGAACAATTCTTTGAGGCTAGAAGAAACGTATCATATGCAGTTTTACGTGATGGTCATCCCAAACTAGCATATTCGGTTATGAGTATGCATAAGCTCACCCCTAATTCCAGTAAGGAAAATTACTCGAAATCTGAATGGTTATTGGGGTTCATAGCGTACAGATTTCTAGGTCAAAATGAAACAGCAATAAAGCATTTCGAGTCAGCCTACGATGCATCTAAAGCAGCAATTCGACTGAGTAAAAATGCATTTTGGTTAGCAGAGGTTCATAATACCAAAAAAGATGTAGTCCTGGCGATAGAATGGTATAAAAAAGCATCTACGCATTTTCATACTTTTTACGGATATGTTGCTCATACTAGGTTAATTAAATTGCTTCCAGAACACTCCTCAACAGACAACGATGAGTTTGACGCTAGCGACGTAATCGAAGCGTCTCCAGATCAGGAAATGATTTTCTATGGCAGAGAATTAGTCCAGGTTATCAAGACAATTTCACAATATCCAACCGAAAAAGAGTACAAAATGTATTTTTACCGGCAATCAATTATTGAGATAGAAGACCCGAATGAAGAGCTATTATTACTGAATGTAGCAGCCGACCCAGACGAAATGAGCATGGTGATATCTACGGCCTCTCAGAAACAGCACTATCTCAAAAGTAAAAAGATATATCAGGTTCTGGACGGTGAGAGGATGGGATACGTACGTAGAGTTAGCACAGATCCCTGCCTCATGACACTGGTACACGCAATAATTCTAAGGGAAAGTAACTTTAATGAACACGCTAGGAGTTACGTTGGAGCCGTGGGACTGATGCAGGTCATGCCCGCCACGGCAGAATATGAACTAAAGAGGATAAAAATTTACACAGGAGGCTCAGTCCCCCTAGAAAACCCTCAAAAAAACATAACGGTAGGAGCTTTCATTCTGGACAGGTTATTACAAAAGTATCAAGGTAATATAGCATACGTAGCAGCGGCATATAATTGCGGTGAGGGAAACCTATCGAAAAACTTAAATAACATCAAAAAAATCATCAAAAAGTTAAATCAGATAGACATAATAGAGTTAATAAAATACAAAGAAACAAGAATATACGTTAAATGCGTATTAAGGAATTTAGCAGAGTATACAAAGATGTTTCAACCAGGCACATGCTACAATTTATTGAGAATATTAGGAATAAGGGTCTAAACAAGATAAAATCCCCTCAAAAAGTGAAAGCACCAGCAGTCTCCAAACGAGACCGCAATTAGAACTCCACATGTTCCTTAAAAGCAAAAAAAACACAAAATCACAACAAAACACTCTTCCCAAAGTAGTCAAAAGCCCACCAAAAAATTCAAAAAAAAATCAGACAGCAGGAAACGAACCTACCCCCCTACATACAACCCAGCAGGTCATGACCAATAAGGATATAAGGTAATACAATATTCACAAATTTTTTTTTCAGGAGTTGATGAAGATTAAATGATAAATGAAAGAAGCGGCACAGAGTATTTCAACAATAAAGGATCCAAGAACCCAAAGAAGAGAAAACAGTACAGCCCAGGTAGTAGAAATCGGAAATAGGTCGATCGTAGCAAGACTCACGTAGAAAAAACACCGAGGGTAGAAAGTGAAAGGTATACTAGTATCACTTTTCAAACATATAAATTTAAGTGGAAAACATGAAACAATCACATAGTTATTAAAGCAACAAACAAAGAGATTAGTCAGTAGAAAGGGAGTTCAAGTCGGGTCGGGAGGCCAGAAGATATTACACACACTAAGACACAAGAGTTAGACCAAATCCCCTGCGCTCCGACAACACATTCGAAAAAAGGTCAAGTGAACCAGGACAAAGAAAGCACAAGAACAAAAGCGCCCAGAAGCACGGGACAACAGACCCCGAAACACAATAAGAAAATAGACAAAATGAAAACAGGTAAAACAACAAGACCATCCAACAAGAAGACTAAGGAGAAAATCCCACCAAAAGAGCCAAAAGCACATAAGCAAGCCGGTCAAAAACTGGAAACATAAGCAAAAACGCAGGGGTTGCAGGCAAACAACACCCCAAAGTATCCCCCACAAAAACCCAAAACAATACAAAGCAAAAACAAGCCCCACAATTCCCCCCCGGAAAACAAATCACACGGTAAGAAGAACCATTCCATGCCAGGGTCACGGGAAAACAAAAAACAAACAAAAACAGTTGACAACTAAAACATAAGAAGATAGAATCACACAAAGAAACAACAACCAAAGGAAATCAAAAACATGAATCACTCAAAGGGCCTCAACAAAATAGCAGTAGCAGTTCTAGGGTTGTCGATAGGGCTGACTACAGAGACAAACGCGACATCAGATTTAGAAGGGCTCCTCAAAGCCCACTCGGTAAACACAACCGGCGGGAATGGGCTATCCCTAATAACCACATACAAACTCAAATCATACGGTTCAGCCAGATCATTCATACAGGACGTAGAGGGCGTCCTCGGCCCAATCCCACAAACTGCCGAACTGTTAAAGGAATTAAAAGCAGTGCACGAAGCGAAGGGCTCCCTAACAGCATCCACAGCAGACCAAATAATCGCGCCTGTCCTCAAAAAGATAGGAACTATAGAATTAAACCCCACTAGCCTTGAGCAATGGGTCGAAGGGTTTATAGCATTGGCAGCAATAGAGACAACGCCAAAAGAGCTCGCGGCAGTATATGCCGAAAAAGCGAAGGCTTTAGCAAAAGCAGCAGCAGACGCAGAGAGCGTCCCGAGCAACAAATCAGGGGTAGTATTAGCGATGGGGAAATCGGAAGCAAATACCACGATGCTCGGCGGGTTAGCTCTCACAGCCTCAACTCCAGGATCCATATGGGGTATAATACCCCCAGGCGAGATGATCCCGGAATACACGAGTTTAACCTCGCCTATAACGGGATCGCATCCCTTAGAAAAGGTATTTACAGATCTGGCAACTGGTCTTAGGGCGATATCAACGGGCAACCGCCCGAGTGACAAAAGCCAAGAATTCACCAAAGCCACTTTCGAGGCGTTTATGGCCAAGTGTTGGGAGGACATAGCCAGGTATGGCGACACACACATAGGATCCACACCGGATTTCGGAAGTTACAGCTTCAACATTCCCACGGGAACGATAGCAGGATCCATCCCAGATTTGATGCAAACCCAGTGGGACGGGTTCCTCAAGGCATCAGACACCCCTACGTCTGGATACGTCCAACGCAGTGTGTACCAACTGCAATTGTCTGCAGCAGCTGACGCGGAAAAGGAAAGGGACGCTAGCCAGGACGAGGCAAAATACTACAAGAAGGTTCTTGAGAGCATAATCGCAGACAACCCAGGGTTCGCGAAAGCAACAGCTCTAGACCAAGTGCTTGCAGAAGGGAGCACAGCAGACGGAATGAAATCCTTAACAGGGAAGTACGTTTCACCACCCAAAGGTTCAGCAGTCCCAATAATCACGATAGAACCCGCAGAAGCCGAGGTCGGGACGCCGGACTTGGTGGCCGCCACGCCAGGAGCCTACCGAATGGAACACATCATAGGGGCGGGATACTGGGAATCCACAAAGGTCGTCGACGACAGCGGACATCGCACGTTCAAATTCACGGCGGCGATGCATCACGGTCGAGGGCCGACAGGAGATAATCTTCCGTCGCAGGCAAACCTGCAGGTCCCTCTCAAAGCACTAGGGTACAAGTCGGGAGACAGGATACTCTTCACCCAGGGGACCAAGGTATCAAAAATAGACATTAGTTAAACCCGGGAAGTCCCCCCTCCCCCCCCCCCACACGGGGAGGGGTTCCAAGAGGTTAGTATGGCCATTGGGAATGGTAGCTCTCGATCCAGATCATACAGTAGACACATCATCTACGGCAAGATAGTAATGAGGGCTGAGGGGAGATTAGACCAGTATCCGTTCTGGGGTACGTCATAGGCGGTCCCTGCGGTGAGCAAGTGGATCTGAGGACATATGAGCAGCGGATATTGGCTGGCTAGAGGAAAATCTGCTAGCCCATAGCGACGCGGCAGGTATAGATTCAAAGACCCTAATGGAATGGCCTATGTTTGGTCACAGACTAGTGCGTAAGGGGGTTTCCGATGGGCGTGAGCTCGTGGAGAATCCCTTACGGCGATTTTCAGTTTCCACTTTTAAGAGCGATGGCGTGCGAGTCGATAGACATATTCTCAAGTATTTCCCAATTGTTTCAGTAGTGCCAAGTGTGTTTTTTTTTGCGTTCGGTGACTCATAGGATCAGATTCTGACGAAATGAGGCAAGCTTACTTTGCAAACAGGTGCGGAAATTAGGTTTCTACGGTTTGGAAGTGGTAGGTATACTCGTTCCACTTTTCAATCATATAAAATTAAGTGTAATGAATGCCTAAAATCCAGCGTTATTAAAGCAAAAAATAATGCGTTTGGTAAGTAGAACGAGTATATTACCAGGATTTATTGACTTATATTATGCTCCTTTCGGAATCTCTAGATCCAGATATTATGGAAGGAGGTCCGGAACACAGAACCGCAGAGTACTTGAGTATGAATATAAGTTTTGAGCACCTGGTCAACGCGGTAGAAAGCGGTTTATGGAGAGGTTAAGAAGGAGACTATATTCGTTTTCACCAACAACACGCGAATGAAAATATTTTCAAACGTTAATGCAGTCTCATATTATAATCGATCTACTTTGTGTCCGCGTAAAATTAAGCGAGATAAATGCTTAAAATTCATCATTGTTAAGGCAAAAAATATTATGGTTCTGAAGTGGAACGAATATAGTAGACATCTTTCAAAATCTTCAGAATCAGATCCTATGAAAGGAGAGGCAGCACGCAGAACCGGAGTGCACTTGGGTGTACATCAAGGAGATGAATATGGAGAGTTAGGGACGGGGGGAGTTAGTATTTCCAGTAAAGGGGCCTTCAGATGATCCAGAAATGAATTGACGTACGTATGGATTATCGGTTACAAGGAGTTCCGCCTTGGTTCCCTCCCAAATGAACCGGCCATCGTGCAATAATCCAACGCGATCGCCTATATGTTTGATGCTAGTTATATCGTGTGTAATGGAAACCGCGGAAATACCGAATTCTTTCGTGCATTTAACGATGAGCTCATTGATCATGCCACTGGTAATCGGATCGAGACCCGTCGTAGGTTCATCGAAGAATATGATGTCTGGGTCGGTCGCGATGGCACGTGCCAAGGCTACCCGTTTCTTCATACCTCCCGATAATTCAGCCGGGAAAGACGATGCAATGCTTTGATCCAAATTAACGGCCCCAAGCTTTTCTATCGATATTCTATGCGCCTCCTTAATCGATTTGCCGTACCCATGTATCAGCCCAAATGAGATGTTATCGATGACAGAAAGACTGTCGAACAAGGCGCCTCCCTGGAATAGAACTCCGCACTTGAGGAGGGCACTAAATTTTTCCCGCTGAGATAATCGTGCTAAGTCCTTTCCATTGATCTTAATGGTACCCGAATCTATTTCACAGAGATTTAAAATACATTTAATGAGGACCGATTTCCCGGTTCCTGATTCACCGATGACGACATACGATTCGCCCGGATTAATTTTGAGAGAAACATCACGCAGGACTATCTTATTTCCGAACGACTTCTTTAGATGTTCAATCTCTATTACAAAACTCATTAAATCAGCCTCACCATATCAAAATAAAAGGAAGGTTAATATGCAGTCTAGGAGCAGGATCATAATCGAAGATGAAACAACAGAATTGGTGGTGGCTCGTCCGACGCCTTCGGCTCCTCCTCGCGAGACGTATCCGTGGTAGCACCCCATCAGACATACGGTAAATCCAAAGGCTGCACCCTTAATCAATCCAGATAATACATCCCACATCTCCATACTCGAGAATGTATTATGGATGTAATTGGATGAATTGAATCCCAAATAATAGACTCCCGTTAAATATCCGCCTAGAATTCCGATGATATCATCGATGAATACCAGGAACGGTAATAGAAGGAGCCCTGTTAAGAGCCGCGGGAAAACGAGGTACTTAATTGAATTGACGGAAAGCATCGTCATGGCATCTATCTGTTCCGTCACCTTCATCGTTCCAATTTCAGCGGTCATTGAGGCACCCAATCGTCCGGCTACCATCAGGGCCGTGAGGACGGGGCCCAGCTCCCGTGTCATCGCAATCATCACGACGGACGGGATTGCAGTCTCGGCCGCGAACTTCGAGAATCCAGCGGAACATTGAAGAGCCATAGCGATCCCCGTGAATAGGGCCGTCATCCCGACCACCGGCAATGAGAAGTAGCCTATTTGGAGGGCCTGCTGCGCTATCTGTTTCCAGTAATAGGGCGGCCTACTGCCAGTAGCAAGACTCCTAAATAGAAAGAGTGAGATATTCCCAATGGCAGCCAAAAAACCAATAAAACAGTGTCCAACCTTCTCTAGGAATTTTACTATAAACACTACGAAGACATCGTGAATCTAATACTGACCTTACTTTTATAGTCTACAGGAAACATTCCAAATGATCCATAGATACCAACCCAGTAGATGGAGTTTGATGTAAAAAGCGATTCGTTTTTTTTGTTAAAAGACGCTCTTGATAGATCTCTTGTTACAAACTCTTCAGAATAAGAATTACTGGAAGGAAAAACGGCGCACAGAACCGTAGCGTACTCTAGTGTACATGAGGATTCGAGCACCGGATTGACGAACTAAAAAGCTGATTATGAAGGTTTCGAAAGAGGTCTAATATATCGTTTGGCGTATCGGTAGCCTGTATATAATACACACACCACACTCAGTATCGATGTTATCTGAATTAATCGTAAATTTATTCCTGGAATTAGTACCATGCCGCACAACAATATTATTAATACCGTGCAGATTTTACTTATAAGTATTGGACTGATATCTGCATTCGATTTGCGAAAATTAATGAACATACCTCCGATTACCAGTATCGCATCCCTGAGAGTTAAAACAATCGCTGCCCACAGAATGTATTGCCGGTACTCCGTGATGGTGCTTATACTCCACAGTGCTGTATTGCAGAATATCTTATCGGCTAGTGGGTCTAAAATTTGTCCAAATCGTGATTCTACATTAAATTTCCGTGCTACGTATCCATCTAAAAAATCCGTTAGACCAGCTAGAATCAGGATACAAACAGCCACTTCTCCATCTCTGAAGCAAAAGAAAACCGGTGCGCATAGTATTCGAATTAAGCTCAGGCAATTTGGTATATATTTAACTATTAGGATCAAGATGCTCTGATTCCTGAGGCAGCTCTTCCGTATCTTCATTTGTTTCTACTGGAGCTATCTGCTGCTCCTGTGCCGTCATTACCCTCAATGATATCTCCGATATAACCTCTGGATGTAATACTATGCCGATCCTATACGTTCCTATTGTCTTGATAGGAGTATGAATTTGAACCTGAGATTTGTTTATGGTATATTCCTGCTTTTCAAGCTCTGACACGATATCGGAAGATCGAACAGAGCCATATAAAAATCCAGATTCACTTGCCTGTCTTATGATAACAATCGATATATCGTTCAACTTTTCAGCAATCAGTTCTGCATTTTTCTTTAACGTTAAGTTATGTGCTTCGATTTCTGCTCTCTGAACAGAGAAATACTCTAAGTTTTCAGTTGTTGCTCTAAGCGCCTTCTTTTTTGGTAGCAAAAAATTACGAGCGTATCCAGTCTTGACTGTAACAACATCTCCAATTGTTCCTAATTTCGCGATCCTTTCTAGCAAAACAACCTGCATTTCCCAGTTTCCTTCTGTACCAGTATCCATATAGAATAGTAGCATTTTAGCATCAATCATGCCCTAGATCTACCCGGAAATTATGAAAGGCCTGAATAGGAGTTGCATAACTGATATTATCTAGAGTACCAGCATCGGGAAGACGCCGAGGAGCAGTATCAATATATAACATAATGTGATCACGGCTTTTCTGTCGCCATTAATCGTAAGTGCTCTTACCGCGTTATTTTGTTTCAACATTTTTCGTTTACCGAATGTTGAGTTGTATACAAAGAATATATAAGTCGATAGAACTACCGTTATTAATAATGTTGCGATGGCGTAGATATACGATACCTTACTCACCGAATAAATCACCATAATTTCTGATATAAATCCAGATGTGGATGGAATGCCGATCAGCGCCAGAAATATACACAATAAAAACATTCTTAAACCGCGAAATTGCAAGCCAGATTCTCGGATTTCATTCATGTCTCTGGTTTCAAAGAGTCCTTCAATAATATCGGCCGTAAAGAACATGATCACTGAAATGAGGCTATGCTGCAGCATCGCATATATAAAATTATTTTCGCCACCATTATTTATGACGATTAAAAAATACAGATTCATATGGACGATCGAGAAGTAAGAGAAGAATCGCTTGAGATCACTCTGTCGAAAGATGTTCGCCACCGCTATGAGCATGCTAATGAAGCACGTCATAAATAGGAATACGCTGTATCGGCCGATATAATAAGAATTTACAGGACTCGTGAGTTTTATGAATAAGTTATTGTATAAAGGATTTATAAACCGTACAACCAGGAGGGTACTGAACTTCAGGACGACCGATGCCAATAAAACGGAGCAAATGACGTTGGCTTTGGTATGAACCGTCGGTAGCCAATTACAAAATGGCCACATCGGCATTTTAATTGCGATCCCCAACAGCATTATCCAAAATATTTGCTCATTCTTTATGCCGATATTATAGATCTCAAATAGATTCGATGTATTGGTTTCGAGGTATATCATGATGATGGCCGTCAATACCAAGAGCGCACTGGTCATGCTGTATAGAAAGTATTGCAATATGTAGCTATTGTTTCCCTCCAAAAAAGATCTAGTACTCACAGATTCATCAGAGCATTCCTTATCGTGCGACAACATCATCGTATAAATCGGGATCATCGTCGATTCCATACAGAAAAATAATAGGAACATATCGGCTGAGTAAAATGCACCTATCGTAAAGACCTCAAATAGTAACAGTGAAATAAAGAAGCTCTTTTGATATGTGATTTCATGTTGCCTAATCCACATGACCGATAAGAAGCATACCAAACACACGAACGTCACGAATAGCATCGAGAAATTATCGAAACTAACAGAGTATCCACCGGGTAGTTTGCTCACAAAATGAGAGACCACGTCATGGGTAATGATCTTCGATAGATTTGGAATGAATAATTGGAGGAGTGCGAAGATGAAGGTAGATGATGTGGTCCAAAGCGCTACAGCTTTAGCATTCTCAGGTTTATTTTTATCGACGATGAGGACGAAGAATGCTCCCAGTAGTGGGAAGAGGGTGATGATATACGAAACGGGAAGGGTCAACACGGCGGCTCACCTACCCCAAAAGAATACGGAAAGAAGATTGATGAAGATTCCAATGATTATCCATCCCATATGTGAAAAGACCAGTTTCCTATGTCTATTTGTCAGGAATACCTGGGCCATCCATAAAGTTCCCGTCAAGCATCTCTGACCATACCTAAAAATTCCAGTATGGAAATCTGAGATCTTATCTATGGACCAGTTTACGAATTTCATTATGATTCGCCTTCCTGGGAAATCGCCGCCATTCGTCCTGAATAGACTATAGAACACCTTGGCAGATGTTATTCCAATTCTCGTCCTGGAATACTTCACGAGGAGCCAGACGGCTACAGCCGCAATCACTATCTGCAATAATTCAAAAATATCTTCAAAGAAATAATCGAAGAAATTCCTCGAGCAGGCGGCCTCTGCGAAGACGAAGTGTAGATCTCCCCATTCGTATAGACTCCACGAGATAAATGATCCAAAGGCCGCGAATACCATCAATGTCCATATAGATATTATGGAATATGAATTGACTTCTGATGCTCGTGCCAGTGTCGCGTCATCCATCCTGGGTTTCCCGTACATAGATATGAGGATCATCCTGAAGATCGCGGCGATCGATACTATATTTATTAGGGCATTTATAATGGTTAATATTCCACCATTGTAAAACTTTATGATCCCTGCGAATGATATCTTGGCGAAGAACCCAATGAAGAACGGGAATCCAGCGGATGCGAGGAAGGATAGCCAGAGGATATCATTTATCTTGGGGATGATGCTGCTCAATCCCCCCATCTTGAGGATGTTTCTTTCGCCAGACGTCGCCGTCATGACGTATCCAAGGCTCAGGAATAACATGGATTTAAAGAAGGCGTGACATACGAAATAGAGGATGGATGCGGAGGTATTCCCGATTCCACATGCTACGAACATTAGTCCAACCGAAGAACTCGTAAGACACGCCATTATCTTTTTGACGTTATTATGTGATAGACCACAGAATGCCATCCAAAATGCAGTCATCAGCCCGACGATCACCATTGTATATTTAAGGCAATTGAACTGGGCGAACAGGAATTCGCATTTCGCGATGAAGATGATGCCGACCCCAACGATGGTCGCCGCATGCATCAGGACGGAGGCGAATGTGTTGGCCTTGACGGCATCGAGTAGCCAATATGAAAATGGAAGCTGCGCACCCTTACATAGACATGAGATCAGAAGAAGAGTCGCCGGTATTAGGAGCACTTCTCCATACGGTGTCTCGCAATATTTCTTGATGTCTGAGAATTCGAAGCTATGGATGTTGACCCATATCACGCACACCGCCACCAGGAACAATAGGCTGGCGAAACGATTGAATAGGAAGACATGGGCTGATTCTTCGGCTGTATCTGCCTCGATACCAACCATTATCGCCGATATAATACCGAGGACTTCAATCCCTATAAAAAACAGTAGTAGATCGTTCGATAAAACAGCTAAACTCATGAAGAAAATGAATATATTTAGGGCGCTTAATTTTTTCTTGATTCCCGGATCATGGCGAAACAGATTATTCGCGAGGTGTAGGGATAGTAAAATGGAGCATATGATTGCGCATATCATGCTCTCCACGTTGTTCGACGTAAAGGATACGCGGAACACGCAATCTCCAATACTGAACCAGTCTAGGGCGTACGTTTCGACCGGTAAAAAGATGCATAGAATAAAGAGGATAAGCGAAATAAAGACCCCCAATTTGGGCAGTCTAACAGATCCACAGAGCCCCAGTATACCTGATAGCAATAGAGATATAAGGGATAGTAAGGCCGTCATACTTTAGACATCATCGACATCTTCCATGACGATGTCCTGAGATTCACCGCTGAATAATTCTGTGTTCATGATGGCGAAGAGGATGCTGAACGTGAGGCATCCCAAAATGACGGCAACCAATATGACGAAATGTCCAGCCTTTATTGGGTAGGGTCCAGTGAGGTACCCGAAGTTTATGATGCTGGCGAAGATGGCAATCTCCAAAGAGATGAACGTTTTGATGACGTCCGATTGCCTGAATGCCCCCACCATGCCGATGCAGAATAAAAACCAACTTACAAGCTGGACTATATCTGCATTAATCATATGGCCAACATCATGAACACCACCACGAATCTAACGATATTATACTGATCTTGAATTACAAAAGGAATATATACACATTTGACTTCATAAGTGCAGCAATCACCTTATTGGTATTGTTGGATTTATATCTTCATAAAAATTATGCTCTATTAACGTTTTATTAATGAATTTATGATATGATAAGTGTATCTTGCATGAATACAAGATACAAGACGAGGAACCCGGACGACCCCGGGTGGGTGGGGGTTTGGGATGGTGTATAAGAAAATAGCATAAAAACATTAAGAATTCGTTAGTTTTCAGAAAATATTTTTGTGCAGAAAAGAAATATTTATGGCTGTATATATT
>JAISBP010000002.1 GCA_031266135.1 Holosporales bacterium
CTTGCCAATCTTTCTCAGATATGTAATATTTCATGAGTGGTATATGTTGTGTTTAAGATCAAATTAACAACTATATACCACACTTTCTGCCAAATATAAAATTTCCTAACAGGACCTAGGCCCAACGGGAGCGGAGTACAATATGCAGGTGGAGATGCCAGGATTACTGTGGGCATTCGACTTAACATGCACTATGCTCAACCCGGCAGCCCCAAAGGAAGACAGGAGCGAGGCCGAAGAGAGTCTCAGACCGTGGTTGCAAGTTGATGCCCCCCCCTGGGCATCCAACAGAAACGTATACACATTCCTTCCATCCAATGTAGCCACATTCATGTGCTGTAAGTTGACGGAAGGGGCTGACGACTTGGACGGGCTGGACGAAGAGGACAGAAATTCACCGGTTCAGTGGTTAACTGACCAGCATTTTAACTGCCAACAGCAATTCCATAAGCATCATTATAAGACCAAAAAGGAGACAGTACCGTGCAGTGGAAGCGGGTACTGGGATCGGGTCAAACATGCATTTGTTGTGGAAGGGAACTTGGCGCTCAGCGCACTCACGGTAGCAATCGAGGAAGCTAAAAAAGATCCTGACTGGGAGGCACCTCGCCAAGTAGAGTAAGCATCGATATGAATCAAAGGATTTTATATTGGCGTTGGCCATGTCATGGAGTGTGGTAACCCAGAGCGTCGAGGCATCGGTGACGTATGGCAGATGCCTGAACAACACACAGGTATGGGGAAATTGTATCTCCCGACACATTGGTGGTAGCAGCGATAGCATGTCGGCAACGCTGAACGACTCTAAATAATATCCAGACCTTTCTTCGTGAATAATTTTATTTTCAGTAGCGAATAACAGACAAAACATGGTATAACATCGGTAATTGAAATAAACAATTCATAAAGACCAATGAAAAGAATCCTAGCGGTCGTTATAGTAATAGCTGGAATCGGTAATGCACCAGCGACTGTTAATAGTCAGTTACTTGATGAATTCCTAGCAAAGGCGAGCGGCTATGGGAATTCTGTGTACACAAACTGCCTCGTGTACAACATATTTAATAACCCGGGATTTACAGCCGATGCAAGGCGGAGATTATTCGACTATAACTGGGTACTAAATAAAAATAGCGATGGAGCATACACAATTAGTTTCCCGAATAGCAATATAGGTAATCCAACCGATCCAATGCATCCAGGAGATAGTCTCACAACACCTCAATTAGTATTCTTGGTGTTCACCCAACAAGCAATGGAGATGGCCATACAATACTACTTAAAAGAGATAGGAAATCCTTTTATTACGATACCACCCCTGGATTATATGCAAAGTATAATAACGGTCGTAGAAAGAATGCTCAGACAGGGTCAAGAAATACAGGACTTCCAACAAATGTTCAGCGAATACGAAACCCAGGCCCAAATGGGGCAGTTCTTGACACTCCATCACGATGGTCTTCTAGAGTTAGCCCGACAGATCCTCACAGAATCACATCCAGCACAGATATTCGGAGCAGAATATCACAGAAGGAGCACAACTGAACCAACAGACGCAGGCAGAGCTGGACTATGGAGACCAGATTTTCGATGCTTCCTAAACGCCGTATTCCAAGAAATAACGATAGTTAATGAGTCGTTGGGCGGTTTCCCGAACACCGGACCAGTGGGAAGAGCCCTTGCCGATTTATCCAGAAAACTAAACTTGTCGACTCATAGGATTAGTATCCTCCCAGAAATCCAGGCATTAGCCGAGGCAGCTACCAGACTATTTCCATTCTCCTCCATAGGGATCAGATTGTGTGAAGCTCTAATAGGAGGATGGGTGAAAGCAGGATCCATATTCGAGGCCAGAGCCGTGATCATACATATGTGGCAAATGGAAGAGTACCAAGCTGTCAGAAGAGCGTCAAGGCCAGGTCAGGAGATCCCTCCATCCCTCGAAGAATTTCTCGAGCGATTAGGGAAACCTGATCCTCCCCCAGAGATGCTGCGGGCACTGAGTTCTATGCATGTCATCAACAGATATTTATTCATCCAAAGGGGATGGTGGCGAAAGTCATGCGGACACGAGATGCTCCGAGTTAACAATTACGACAGAGGTGATCTTGGGCTTAATCAAGGATGGCTTATTAGCGATTTAGACGAACACGACAGAAAATTTGGTACAATAGAGGACTGCATCGCCGAGTCCATGAACCCCCGCCGCCAGCCACCATGTTACAATCCGTGTCCGCCAGACTGCCCGGAGAGTGAAAGAAAGTTGGAGATCGTAAGTACACCCGTACTGCCAATAACGTCGGACATATTGTCTTTCACCGCTGCAAGGATGCACCCGGTCGAGGACAGGAAAGGTCACCGTATTCTGGAGGACGATTGGAACCATACAATGCCTGTTCCAGAAACGATATTGCTTAATAACGAGACATACAAGCTAGCAGCGATGATAATGGCCCATCCCGGTCATTATACTGCAATGGTGCGGCTTCTAAATGGAAAATGGGTTTCGGCTAATGATAAGGTGGTGGTGGAATTACCTTCCTTTCCCAAAGAATCAGTAGGTAGTGTGGCGAGGGTATGGACGTTTATTAAAGAGAGATCATTGCAGTCCATCTCCAGTACATTTCCGTAATCATTTTTTCATCTCTTTTTAGTCAGGAAGTGCGATAACAAATTATCCTTGTAACATTTGGGCTCATTTTGTTATTATGAGAATCGTACCTTCCCCATTGTGTAATGAATCTGTGGGGTGTTTGCTGTGAAAGCAGTAGTAAATCCGTGAGGACTGTATGAGTCTATATGAAGTAGTAATTATCGTCAAGCCAGATGCATCTGCTAGCCATATTGAGATGTTGACCCAATCGCTAGTGTCATGTATCACTGATCACAGTGGCGAGGTCACTAAAACAGAGTTTTGTGGTCTGAGACATCTGGCGTATCCAATTAAGAACAACCGAAAAGGACATTATGTTTTGCTAAATGTGTCCATACCTGGAGATGGCATAAAGGAAATTGAACGCTTCGTTGGATTAAACGAAGATATTTTAAGATTCCTTATTGTCAATGTTGAGACTTTAGATAATAATCCATCTGCCCTGATGAAGAGAGTCACGAAAGAAGTTTCACAGGACGCAAGGAGGTATTGAAAAGATGGTTGACGAATTAAAGAATGATCAGGAACAGAAAATAGAGCAGGTCATCGATTATAAGGACGTTAGGTGTCTATCGCGATTTCTGACTGAGCGCGGGAAGATCATCCCGAGTCGAGTCAGTTCCCAGTCCGTGAAAAAGCAACGTGAGATCGCTCAGGCAATCAAAAGGGCCAGAATCTTGGCGCTCTTACCATTCGTTTCACGATGACGGTCAGTTCCTGACTTGATAATTGGTGTCGGGGTAGATGTTCTGGATATCCGGAGGATAGGGCGTCTCGTCCAGAAATTTCCTGAAAAATTTGTCGAGAAAATTTGGACTCCTCAGGAATTGGAATTTTGCCAAACGCGGAATAAATATGTCGAATCTCTGGCGAAGATGTTTTCGCTGAAGGAGGCTGTCTTGAAGGCCATCTCTGATGTATCTGGAGTCCGTTGGCATGACGTTGAGGTTCTACATGATGCTAGAGGTAAGCCGCTTATCGGCCTTTCTGGTCGGGCCTTGCAGAACATAATGAAAAAATCTCAGATATTCCAGATTGAGGCGTCAACGAGTGATGAGCCACCATACGTCGTGTCATTTGTTGTTATTTATGCTGGAACGCGAGGAGGTTGATAACTTTCTTCTGAAAGAATTAGAAAGGAGCCTATTATGGACTTCATGTGTATGCATATACCTTAGTATACCCTTTGCAGGGTAAGGCATCGAGGATGAGTCAACGTTGTATGCAAGAGCTAGTCTGGATCGAATACCTTCGGATTAAGCTTGCTGGGATCATTGACGGTCATTGTATCTGGATCAAAACTAAACAATATTTGATCATCGATGATCCATCCTTCGAGACATTTGATATTGCCGGTCTGCGGATATTTGGAGAAGATGAGAGTGACATCTCCTCCACCAAAGACCGTAGATTTAAGCAATTTGATCCTCAGTCTTTTTTTTGAATTTTCGATAATTTCGACCTTCTCTTTAGTCAAATCTAACTTCCCGCTTAGAATCTTATACATTGAATCTTGAGGGAGTGTACACGTCTGCTGCTTTTTAGTATCAAGATCTGTGACTCTGACCGATGAGTCTTCTATAAAGATGACTTGCTTTATTCCAGAGATGTAAAGAATCTTAACGTTGTTGTGTTTCTTCGTTCTGGATAGCCAGAATTTACCGGTGTATACCTGGCCGGATGGCATGATCTGACAGAAGTCTGAAACTAGAACACTAATATTATTTAAGAAAACTTCAACCTTATTTGAGATGCTCGGTTTCGAGAATGTATTACACGAAAACAAAACGACCGACAAAGCCAAAAAGCTAAGTCGGCGCAAAGAATTACACATTTTATCTGGAGTAATACTCGATAACGAGGTTCGGTTCCATCGAGACAGGATACGGGACATCCTCCAATTTCGGAGATCTTATAAACCTACCCTTCAATCCATTGGCATCCATCTCACAATAGTCCGGTATATCACGTTCCTTGGTGGTAATCGCCGATAACGTTACTGCGCTATCCTTCATCTTTCCGATGACTGATATTTCATCACCATCATTGAGTCTAAACGACGGAATATCTACTCTATTTCCATTGACGGCTATGTGCCCATGATTAATTAGCTGTCTTGCTGCAAAGACAGTGATGGCCAGCTTCATCCTATAGACTATCGTATCAAGGCGTCTCTCTAGAAGGGAAATTAAATTTTCAGATGTATCTCCCTTTTTCTTGACGGCTTCCTGATAAATCTTTCTGAACTGCTTCTCTCCTATATTTCCGTAGTATCCCTTCAACTTTTGCTTTGCATGCAGTTGTATACAATAATCCGAAGGCTTCGATCTAGTTTTCCCATGTTCCCCAGGGGCGTAGTTCCTGATATTGAACGGGCTCTTTGGCCTTCCCCAAAGATTTACCCCTAACCTTCTATCGATTTTATACTTCGCATGAATCCTCTTTGTCATATATTAAAAACGACCTCTCCGATGTTAAAAACAAAAACTACTAAGACTCATAAATTAGAACATACTTCGCTAGTCAGTGTCAATAAGCGCGGGAAGAGTATGCAGGGCTACATTCACGATAAGTGTTTACAAAAGGAAACTGTATAGAGAAGAAAGTTTTCATTAATAGTTAGTGGTCTACAGATGCTAACGATTACGTAAGATTGATGAAAGGAATAGTGCTGCATTAACTCGGATCCATTCTCAGAGTTTTTCATGAGATAGCCACAGGAGAATGCCCAACACTGTTGATTTCTTGCTTAAAAGAAACCGGGGAAGGCCTCAACACAGAAGCGGCTTCCCCATCTTGATTTTACACAATTGCAGATTGTGGATTAATCTTGTAACTCCAGATTAATTGCCGATACTTTCCCGTTTCTCGATGCCAATTCATATCCAACGCTTTGTCCTTCATTCAATATGTTGATCCCTGATTTTTCGAGAGCGCTTATATGCACAAAAACATCATTTCCACCATCATCTGGCTGAATGAATCCATATCCCTTGCTAAAGTTGAACCACTTTATTTTCCCAGTTACCATTCCTTAATATACTCCATAAAAAAAGACCGGCTTCCACCAGCCACCCACTACGATGCTGAATGTGTCTTCTCTTTTCGGATAATTAAACAGATATTTCAAATTCGGAACGACAGAAAGTCTAACATTAATTATTGCGCCAAAGGACACAATCCCATCCTGTTTGATTATATTTCACAAATTACGTGAAGGCAAGCATTTTTTTAAGGAATTTATTACTCCTAGCAGGGATGTCTCCTAGTTGTAGTCTCTCGTTATTAGTGATAGAATGGCTGGTCATCGCCAATTATTCGATTCAATTTTATTGGATTAAATGATATGTTTTATAGTCTAATTTATAAATTCTATAGCGCTGATTTCTCGTTTTTAAATATTTTTAAATACATTACATTTAGATCTATATGCGCTTTTTTTACATCGTTTATTCTAGTCTTGTCATACGGTAGAAAAGCTATAACACTCTTAAAGAAATATCAAAATGAGGGGCAGCCAATTAGGGACGATGGCCCCGCGTCTCACATGATATCAAAAAAGGGAACTCCAACGATGGGGGGCATAATAATAATAGCCTCGATCCTTTTGGGGACTCTTCTATGGGGTGATTTGTGTAATCCAAATTTGTGGCTCTGCCTCGGAATATTATTAGGATTTGGCGCCATCGGTGCCATCGATGATTATTTTAAGTTAAAAACTCGGGATTATCATGGCCTCTCAGCTAAAAAGAAACTTTGTCTACAGATAATTGTGGCAACAGTATGTTGCTACTCCTCGATGAATCTCATGAATTTCAGTGGCTCTACTTCGATCTTTTTCCCGATCTTCAAGCATTTCCAGATAGAACTAGGCAGCTTCTTCCTGATTTGGGCAATCTTTGTTGTAATAGGTAGCTCGAACGCCGTCAATTTAACGGACGGACTCGATGGGCTCGCGATGGGACCCGTCATAATGTCATCGATATGTTTTGCCGTTATAAGTTACCTCGTCGGCAATGCTATGTTCGCTGATTATCTACATATTCCGTATGTTCCCTGTATGTCGGAGGTATGCGTATTCTTGAGTACAATGGTTGGTGCTAGCCTAGGATTCATGTGGTTCAACGCCCCACCAGCAAAGATATTCATGGGGGATACAGGATCAGTCGCTATAGGGGGAACCCTGGGATTCGTCTCCATCATCTCGAAACATGAAATCATATTCGCATTAATAGGTGGAATTTTCGTCATGGAAACGTTGTCGGTGATTCTGCAGGTTTGTTTTTATAAACTGATTAAGAGGCGTATATTCCTGATGGCTCCCATTCATCATCATTTCGAAAAGAAGGGCTGGTCAGAATCGGTCGTCGTCTTTAGATTCTGGATAATATCTATCGTTCTTGGTATTTTGGGACTGGCCACTCTGAAGATACGGTAGGAAAGTAATCCCAATGCCGTTACCTAACCCTTTTCGAAACCTAATGATTACAAGGCTCAATTTAGAGCACACGATTATCCATTTAATAATTCATCAATTTTCCTTGAAATATCGAAAGAGTCATCGATCTTGAACAGCAAGGCAGGGATGAATCTCAATCGCATTTGCGTGGCCAATACATTTTTGAAATAATGCTCGTGCGTCGAGAAAAAATTTAGCGCTTCCTCCTTTTTGGCCGAATCCAATACAGTAAAATAAATGGTTGCATGTCTCAGATCTGGCGATAGATTTACGTGCGTTACAGTGATCTGACATGGCGGAGTCATCGATGTTATTGTCCCATGTTTCTTGAATGGTATATGAAATTTCTCACGTATCAAAGCCAACGAAATGCATTCTCTCATCCGAGAGGCAACTCTGCCGTTCCTCCGATCAGGAGTCTTTCTACTTTCTTGAACAAATAGTTTCAAAATAATTACCGGAGAATCTTAAAATCCATAGGATACAGCAGTTATCCTAACATGATCTGATAGGAAAAGCAGCTTAAATAATAGTTCTCTCCGTGCCTGATCAGATATCATCATTTCACTTCACAGCTGCAGTCGTTTATTACGATCTATAAATATCGGTTTTTTTTAAGTATTCAAGAGAGACCTATCTTTCCAAACTATTAAAAAGAATTACGGAGAATTCGAGCATCATATGCAGTAAATTGATCATCTTCACATGTTTCTTTTCATTTTAAACATGATGCAAAGTCATACAACTCTCCCGAGAAAAAGATAATGTAATACGCCTGTAAATCTGAGTATTGCCAGAGTTAAGATCATCTCCTCTGAAGTGAT
>JAISBP010000020.1 GCA_031266135.1 Holosporales bacterium
GTGAAATCGGCGCCGTTTACTTTACGGAGAGTCAAGAGTTGTAGCTGCTTTAAGTGATTTGGAATCCTGCCATCCAGTAAAATTGGTGAAATTCTTCCGCTTATTCCTAATGACTCAGTAAACCCGTCGTTATGTGACATGTCGAATGAAGGAACATCGACAGTCTGTACATACATTAATACCTGCCTTAGATCTGGCGGGAAAGTGATAGGATCATGAGCCATATGCCTAATCATTTGATATGTTGTGTTATTAAAGCGACTTGCCAATAGAATTTTTTTATACATATCGGGTGCGGTATTTTCGTCAGTGAATACCACTCTACCCATCACTTTTCCAATCACAGTTTGAAGCGCAGTTTGTAACTCTTTCCTACTTGTATCTTCATAATGATGTATGGTATTCATTAATATAGATCTGTAATTCTTAGCACATTTCAATGAAAATATATTGCTGTATAAGCTTTGTCCTGGGTATTCCTCGAAGAAATAACTCAATAGACTACGATCAGCACTATTTAATGTATCAGTAAAATCTGGAAGAATTGGACGAGTTATTGATGATACAAATCCATGTCCAGGAAGACTATTAAATACAAATGAAGAAGTAATCCTTACGTTATCATTATTTTTTTGTAGAAGATCTACGTTAATTGCAACGGATGATCTATACGAATAAATATCAGGGGCCAAGCTACTACTATTAACTTTCAGAGTATAATCATTAGAATCATTTATAATATTTAAGAGTTCATTTAATCTCGCCAAGACATCATCGAGGTTGTTTACCCCATTCATGATGGCCGAGGCACGTATTCCGAGGATCCCACCAACGGCCTTCAGAACATTACAAATGTTGGACTCTAATTCATTTCCGGAGGATGGTATGTCATATTCATTTGAGTATGCTACGTAATATGGAGAATCCATTTCATCTTCTGAATTTAATCCAAAAGTCATCAGATTCCACTGCGATCTTGCGGGGGCGCTTCCGTCATTCGGATTATGAAATGTCCTATAAAAATTCTCTAATTCTGAGAGGCGATCACGTTCTCTGAGCTGGCCTTCGTGTGGAAACCTTGCCTTAACACGCTCTCTAATAGCGTCCTTGTTGAAGGCACTTATTCCCCGACCTCCCAGAGCATAGTTAAACAAATGCCTAATTGATGATTCCACACAATCAGAGAATTCACCGGATCCCGGTACTACGCCATCCGGAGAAACTATCCACTTTCCAGCGGGGCCAGCGGGGGCGGGATCATAATACGGAAGCCCATGTAGGGACGACATCAGCACCGCAAAGGTGTCTTTGGCAGCTCTAAACAAGACCTCACGGTTTATAGACGGGATATTCTGGCCACGTTCTAAATAGTCCGGTAGGAAAATACCAGATCTCATCCTAGACCATTCCCTCAATAAAAACTGAGCATCGTCTTTGTCACTTAAGAAATCACATATAAAAGCTAGGATAGAATGTTCAACGGTGAATTGCTGGTAACCCGCAGAAACCTCATCTCTAATGGCATTGACAAGCAAAGTATTAAATCCCTTGAGACCCATCCTTTTATTCAATAAGTATTGAGAATTCTGATTCAGCTCTACTCGCTCAAGATCAGAGATACCATCCACACGAGCCCACAGCGAGTTCTTGATAGTATCATTGCGTTGGAAAAATTCATGAATAGATCTTGGCTGTACGAGTTGTAATATCGATGGAATAAATGGATTTACCCCGAATAATGATGATCTGAACGCTTCGGCCCTCAACATGAGGCTTGCCGATTGTCTTATGGCCCGTGTTTTGTCTAATTTAAAGGTTTGCCCGAGGTAATGTCCAAGATTATGTGGGATATCCCAGCTTGATTCAAGTAGATCGGCACGGCCCGATGTATTCGATGGAAACAGTTCTATGATTAATTTCATGACACTGTCCCCTCCCACATCAAACCTCCTATCGGTGAGGATACCCCCATCATCTCTCGCCCTCATGATAGTACTCTTCTCATAGTTCCCGAGGAAACGAAGATTACTTAAAAATCCACTGGCCTTCATGACCATTCCCCAGAACAGAGAACAATGATCCGGAATATTGTTTTCACTGGAGCTTGCTCCTAGACACATATGAAACACTCCATCTTTAGTAAAATCTTGTGGGCCAATACCTGCTCTACATACAGTACATTGAATAATAAGACTGACGCTATATGCAATAAATTTATATAAACAACGCATTATTTTAAATACTCCCCAATAATATATAGTATTATTAGAGTATTATAAAATAATTAATGAATAGTTAATCTTAAAATAGAGTTATAATAGAAATGAAGTATACATGATTTAATGCCAGCCTAACAGCAGAGCATATGAATAACTAGATCTTTTGTCACAGATTTCCAGAATCAGTTCTTATGGAAGGAAAGACGGCGCACAGACCTGCCGTGTACTTGGATATACACCAAGAAACTGATTATGGAGAGTTAGGGAAGGGGATTATTATGCTAGTTGTCTCAAGTTATAAATGTATTACAGCAAATAAATCATTCATTTTTGTCTTACATTGTATGGAAATATATATCTTCCGTAACTCTTCAGAATTATCTTCTTGGTATTTCGAATCGGAGCTAGAATACTTACATTCATCTTTGGTATCCATCCTCGGTGTATATTATTGAGTACGCTCTCGTGTTGTGGATACCTTGTTCCTCGCCAATAATTCTGGCATTTAAGAGATATGATAAGGACTGGCGATACTTAATATGTGTACATCGCTGGTGCCTGAGGGAATTGTTGATATCCAGGCTGATTTTGCACAGCGTATTGATTTTGTACGAGCTGCGATGGCGCTGACGGTGATGAAGAAGATGTAAGGAGTATATTTTGTCCATTTATGAGATTTGGCATGATGGAGGCCTGAACTCTATAGCCAGATATATTAACTCCATCACAGAAGGAAGCTGCCGGACACCGTTCCATTTCGGTAGCTATAGACTTTATTCCTTGCTCAGAGACATTAATTAGATCCGGACAATCTATAAATTGAATAGCGTTGTGTCCGGCATTCCCGATAGCACGAATAATTGTAAGTAATCCGTTTTCCGAGATATTAGTTCCTTTGAGTATCAAGAATCTTAAGCTCGGCATATGGGGAATGTATTCTGCTATTACTGCCGCTCCTGCGTCTCCAATATCATTACCTGAAAGATCTAAAGCAGCCAATGCTCCAGGATGCTCCTTGAGCCCCTCCAACAATGCCCTCAATCCAGCATCGGTAATACCGCACGAAGTTAATGATAGCGTCCGTCCATAAGTCGAAGGATTTTCCGGAGATCCTGTCAACTTCATTGCCAACCCCCGAAGATCAATATCAGATAAAATAATCCCGGAAGTAGTCCCAGAAACTAAAATCAAACGAGATTTTCCATCCCCTATGATGGTTTTTATCTTTTCTTCAGCCACCGGATCTAAGGCTGGAACCACAGGAACCCCCACGGCAGTAGTAACGGCTCCCACTATAGTAGACGCTACACCTTGTCCAACTACCGACCCCAGAGCATTTTGCGCTTTTCCTACCACTGCGCCAGTAACAGCGCTTTTAAGGCCAGAGAGAGAGAAAGAATAAACTTCACTAATATTCATAAATGTTATAAATAGTATCCCACCAATAATAGTTAATTTTTTAGTGCCATATTTCTGTAAATTTAATGCCTCACGATTTACACATTTTGGCTGTAATTCAAGCTTGGTATACATTGCTTAACCAAAGAGAATACTACTCATAATCACAACATATCAATAATAGATTAAAATTGTATTAATCAATGATTGATTTTAAATAGTTTCAATACTACATTAGACTTCTTCTCGATTAAAGACCGACACATGGAAGCTAAAGCATAATAATAAGTTCTTTTGAAATTAACAGCACAAAATAGAGTAAGTTACTATAAGTAATTATTGAATATAAATTTAAGCTTTAGGAAAAAATCTCGACATAAACATGTTGGAAATCTCGTGAAATACTTCTTCCACGAAATGCTCGTACTCCTCCGTTCGAAACTTTGACACCACATAATCTGCGACTTGTTCTTTAGATTGAGGTCTACCAACCCCAATTCGTATTCGACAATAATCCTTCCCGATTGCTTGATCTATACTCCTCAGACCGTTATGCCCCCTGCTACTTCCTCCAATTTTTATTTTAATATCGAATGGCTCAAGGTCTATATCATCGTGAAAAACAAACACACGATCAGGATTAATCTTATAGAAAGTAACTATTTGGCCGACCGCACGTCCAGACAGATTCATGAATGTCTGCGGTTTCTGCATGATGACCTTATCGTTTCTTACAGCTCCGATCGAACACAGGGATTCAAATTTCGACTGGAAATCCGGAAATCTCTCAGACTCGGCCAGATAATCGATGAACAAGAACCCGATATTATGCCGTGTATATCGATACTCAATCCCAGGATTACCGAGGCCGACCAATAAGAACATTGTTCATCAATTAGCTTCGGCCGCCTCTTCTGATCCAGTCGATTCCGGGGAATCATCCGTAGATCCAGTACGTGCACCAACGATCGTCGCGATGACTGAGTCTCGTTCCGGATTAACGGGGGTCACCTCACTCGGCAAATTTATTTCGTCCAGGTGAAAGCTACTCCCAATCTCTTTCCCGCTCAAATCCAGCGATATTCTCTCTGGTATTGTATCGGGAGAACAATAACATTCCAATCTATGTACGATACAATTTATAACGCCCCCCTTCTTCATGCCAGGAGACTTGTCTTCATTAATGAAATCGATGGAGATACTAACCTTAATCTTTGCCCCCTGTGAAATACGCTGAAAATCAACATGAATAGGTTTATCGGTTACTGGATGAAATTCCACCTTTTTAGGAATAAATTTTTCCAAAACGGATCCTATTTTCAATTCTATGGCATGTCCAAAGAAAGCAGCCGACTGGCATTCGACCCGCAGTTCTTTCTCTTCGATTTCGACGAGAGTCGGCTCTTTACTATCACCATAAATAACACCGGGAACCAAGCCATTATACCGCAATCTCCTGACCGCTCTTTTCCCAGAAATCTCTCTTTTAGCTATCTTTAAACTGGAAGCCATTGAATCCCTCATAGCCAATATACCACGAATCACGTGAACGATTATAGCAGACATAACGGAATGTACAAACGTTATAAATCAACCTCAGTTTCATATAAGGAAGTTGAAAATAATCCGAGAAAAGCGGAAGGAAAATCTACATGAAGTTAAACTCTGAGGCCTCAAGGATGTATCTGAACTTGGACAAAGGCCAAATGTATACCACCATATAAAACATCAGGCTAAAAAGAGCTTTAAGCCGAGCTTATAGATTGAGCTCGTAGTCCAGAGGCAAATCTTTAATGCTTTCCATATATCATTGTTAATACCTCCTATCATGCACTGTCTAAAATCGTAAAATGGAGTGAGCTTCAGGTATCTATACCAGAGATAAGAATACTCACTCCCCTGCCCCAGTTTCCATGGCTTAGTAAAACAGTAATGTTGTATTAAAGTATCGATGCCATCAGACGAAGATTTACCATATTCATCCATTTTAATTTGCATTAACTTAAACATTCTTGTTACGACTGGTAATCTTTCATCATTTGTTACATCTCTAAATACCTTCAAAAAGATTTGAAACATACACAACGATTCTCGCCAATTATATTTAAAAGGTAATATTATCGAATTATTACCAATAACTTTGTGGAAAGCTTCTTCATCTATGCCAATTACTTTATCCTGTAGTTTAATGGTGGCTGCCAACAGCTTTTCCAGCATACCATCTTCATTCATTTTCTTACAATTAAACAGCAATACTCCTGCATTAAATATTGGAGATTCACATTCTTGCACGAGAGGTATCGCCAGTAATGTAGATATAATCTGAGGCGATCCAGCAATATAATTATCTCGAAGATTTATGTCGTATAACTCCCTAATATTTCCATTGACTACAGTATCGCTATCAAGCCATATGGCTTTGGCAATATTATATTTCTTTGATTCCAATGGTATGAAATATTTAGCGAATATTCCATATGGCCACGATTTACACACTTTCAAGTCTCTTACCCTATCTTGTGCAAAATGTATGAAATCAATATTAAAAGGTTTAATATCTGCAAGAGATCTTAGTATTTCTCTATCTCTTCTATTTAGTCCAAAATCAAACATATGTACGTAAATTACTTCTCTGCTGGTTGAATTGGATAATAATGATGCAATGGCAACGGATGTTGGCATAATATAATTACTATCAGATCCCATAAAAATATGAATATCTTCCGTTCTTGAAGAAGCAACGCTAGAAGAAATTAGACAAAATAATATAATCCTATAAATACTAAGCATACATTGCCTCTTTATTAAATTAAGTAATCAATAATATTATACTTGGCAAGTATTAATTAATAATTAAAAAAATATATTGCATTATTTAATAGATATTCTTACTAACTCTCTTATACACAATTACCTATTTGCTTTTCATAGGTTGAGAGATCAACGAATTCTTAATGTTTTTATGCTATTTTCTTATACATCATCCCAAACCCCCACCCGGGTTTTTTCGTCTTGTATCTTGTATTCATTCAAGATACACTTGAGTGTATCACAATTTGTTTAATAAAACGTTAATAGAGCATAAATTTAAATGGAAGGAATATTATGGTTTAAATGAATGCTTAAAATTTAAGCATCTTAAATCTTTTTCACCAAGATATCTGAGGGCAAAACAATCTTCAAACACTCGGATTTGCGGTGAAAATCAAACGTGTGGGGGTGTTGAGGTGATCTAGTGTCTGTTATTGACGCTACCACCTTCTTGGAATACCATACTGGTGATTATCGCCCATCGTAGCTTGTTTTTAGTTTTAATGCATGGAGAAAGTATCTGTACTTCATAATATCGAGGCAGAGCAAGCCCTTTTGGGTGCACTGGTACTCGATAATTCGCTCCTCGATAATATACCGGATACTTTTACATCTCACCATTTCGCGGCCGAAATTCACTCCAAAATATATGATGCAATCTGGAAGATCAGAGATAATGGATCCGTCGCCGATCCAATTACTCTAAAAGCATACCTGAAATCGGATGAGGTTTTCCAGAAGGCCGATGGGCATAAGTATCTATTAGATCTAGTCGATTCGGTGATAGGGATTACCAACGTCTCTGATTATGCCAACATAATCTACGATCTATTCCTACGGCGCCAGATAGTCCTGATAGGGGACGATAGCATCATCAAGGCCAGATCCGTTAATCCATCGGAAAGAGCCATGGATATCATAGAGAGTACCGAGAAGGAATTATACGATCTGGCGGGTGGGATTACTGGGAATGGTAGATTATCCATATTCGGGGATGCATTGGCCGAATCGATCAAGGCCGCTGCCCTCGCCTATAAAAAGGATAGTCATATCATTGGGATTACATCTGGATTTAAGGCGCTGGATAAGTGGCTAGGAGGATTCCATAATTCTGATTTATTGGTGATAGCCGGGAGACCATCCATGGGAAAGACTGCCCTCGCCACGAATTTGGCATTCAATGCCGCCAGGGCTAAATTACAAAATAAAAGCGAAGGTGCCGGCGTCATCTTTTTTTCACTGGAGATGTCGTCGGAGCAGCTGGCCACGCGTATCCTGGCGAGTGAATCGGGGATTCCCTCGGATAATATTCGGCGTGGTGAAATCCCGAAGGATGCCTTCGATAAGTTCGTGACGATTAGTCAGGAATTGGAATTACTCAGCCTCTACATAGATGATACTCCAAACATCACGGTCAATCAGATCCGGAACAGAGCGCGACGAGTAAAGAGACAGGCAGATATCGGATTAATCGTGATCGATTATTTGCAGCTAATCGAACCAGGCGGTGGGAAGAAAGGCATCGAAAATAGGGTGCAAGAGATTTCCGAGATTACACGAGCCCTTAAAGGGCTGGCCAAGGAATTGCAGGTGCCCGTGATCGCTCTTTCTCAGCTATCCAGAGCCGTCGAGCAACGTGATGACAAGAAGCCTCAGCTGTCCGATCTGAGGGAATCTGGATCGATTGAGCAGGATGCAGACGTCGTCATGTTTGTGTTTCGAGAGGAATATTATAAAGCGCGGAAGGAGCCAAGGGAAGGCACCCCTGAGCACCTGAAGTGGCAAGATGAAATGGAGAAGATTTACAATAGAGCCGAAGTTATCATCGCGAAACAGCGGCACGGCCCCATCGGAATAATTCGCCTCTTCTTCGATGGGCGGCTCACTAGATTCGGAAATTTGCTGGAGTAGAGTCAGGGATGTACACGATCAACGATATTCTTATTATGGCATGATGTTACAAGCGAGGGATTGACTGGACGAAAACGGTCCAATCCTTCCCTCCACTGAAGATGAGCTACTGGCCCTCGGCTAGCTCTTCTGCTAAGTATCAAGGTTTATACTTGCAAATACTTTCTTTACGCCAGCGAATTTAGACTTCAAAGCATCGCCTCCCTGGACCAGCTCCAATCCACAATCTTTGGCCAACGAGGCTCCGCACGTGTTACCAGGAGAGTAAGTCCCATAACACAACCTTGCCTGGAAAACTTCAGGGTGCGCCGCAGCAATCCCAAGAAGGTGGGTACCGATTATCGTACCATATCCCTTTTGACTATAAGGTTTAGCTACCATGCTATACAGTTCCGACGCGTATCCAGGTGGGAGAACCAACGAAGGGTCCAACTGCTGCAAACTCTCTGTCGGGATGATCTGTTGGATCGGGCCACCTCCGCACACTCCGATAGGCACGCAGACCCCAGTGTAGGTCTCAAGGAAGATTATGGTGTTCAAAGAAATGCCCATTTCCAATCTGGGCCAACGTCCTTTGGGCAGTCCATTGATCTCCTCGGTGCTCATGTAAGCATCGTGCAATTCTGTCGGAGTGGCTGTCTTCCCGCTACCGTAATGCTTCATGTGGTCTAGGTCATAGATTGGTTCACCACTGGGATATGTCGACGGAACACCATCGGCACTAGAGGTCTGACCTTCGGGAGGAGGCGAGAAAAGAGCCTGATAAAACCCGTAGTTCCAAGTCCCCGCGGGTCGGATGTGCAAATTGAGACTTCCAATGGGATCGGGTTGGGGCAATGGAACGATGCTATTAGACGGATCTGCAAATATTTGGGCCAGAGGACCAGGGACATTCTGCCACTCGCCTGTAGTTTTCCCTGCTGGATTGTCCTCCGGAACCCAATCACCCACAGTTGCACCTTGCGCACCACAAGCAAACGCTGCTAGCGCCAAAATTCTCTTAAATATTCCAAACGACTTCATCGCAACCTCCAAAACATGGGATGAAAATAACAGCTCATCCTTAATCTGCGTTCGAAAATATTAGGCGCGGTTCCTATTCCTGTCAATAAGTTTTACGAAAAATTTTCGTGTTTCCTCTATAATCGCTTATCTGAGGCATATGATACCTATCAAATCCTGGCCATATCCACATCACTTATTTCAAACCTTCCCACGATTTGAGATCCATGCATGCTAGATGCAGCTAAAGCATTAAAAGATACTCTTTAAATTCAAAGTCAATCCACCAACCGATTGATGTATTAATTCAGATTCTTTCTCAGAATTTGTCATGAGGTAGATTTGTTGGGGGACCTTCAACAATTGTATTAGTAATCTTGGGAGGATATACGACGTTACGACTTAAATACATTAAAAGAGAGTTAACATGGGCTACTTCCGATACTTTCATTATTCCACCTATACGTCCGATCACTTTCTTCAGACCGGATATCTGGGATTGGCATTGAGTTATGATATCTGGATCTGTAGATTTAAGAAAGGAATAACAGGTAAATTCTCTAATAGTGCATAACTTTGTCAATAAATAATGCACATTGTCGTTTTCCTGATTGGATGAATAAGTAAATATATCATACTTCCCGAAAAGAAAAGCCAGAATAACAGCAGCCTTTGTCTTATGAGAAGTTATTAAATCTAAAGATCTGGTTGGTAGTAGTTGCAGGCAGTGTCGGGTCAGCACCGATAATTTATCGGATACTTCAGGTGGAATAACAGATTCAGATTCTGGATCATCTGGTAATGACACTGTAATGCCGTACACTTGCTGCATCAATTCATCTGCAGATCCAATTTCGAATTCTCTGAATAAGATGTGATCGATTCCTGGATTATTCAAGAATAATTGGTATTTACTTTCCAGCCTGGAGCCAAGGGCAACTTCCGCTCTACCAATGACACCAGCCGTAATATTAGGAGTAATACTTAGCGGCTCTCCTGATATACATCGTGAACAAGATAACGATAATGCTATCACGAACAGTATTTTATTTCCGAACATATCTTTTTTCTCTTCAAATCCTCCCATTACTAATTAGTTTATAATATTTGAGTTCTGCATAATATAAAATTTTAAATGGCTCTCTTGCCCAAACCACTAGAATCAGTCTTATTGGAACGGAAGACAGAGCCCATAGTTGGCAACAGCCGTTACATATGACAGTAATAATGAATCATTCAAAGTCGATTCAGTGTCCGAGAGATTGTCAAACCCAGTGGACTATGCTAAGATGAAAGTAGACGTAAACAATAGAGAAAAATAACGAAGAAACGAAAAGTAACATAGTGATATGCCTAATTCTTACCATGATTAGTGGAGTCTCGCGGGCAGGCGAGTTAATCCCAGCTGGCCGCGTTCCACCACGAGCTTCCGGTCCTCTGTTACCTCTCGAACAGAGACTAGGGGATGTCATCACCCGACACTACCATCGAATTCTAGGATTTGATCAGGTAATTACTGTCACTGACACTCAAGGGCATTCCTGCTGGAAGATCCCACAAGGAAGCAGAGGCTTATGTCAACTTGTTGATAGACGTTCTCGAGGAGGGTGAGCAACGGGACCCAGGGTTCCTTGCACGTCCCCCACAGACCGGCAGAGCATACGAAAGCACCCAGGCTGATAGGCTGAGTTCGGCGGTCTACATTTTGAATTCAATGCTAGGGCAGCTGTTGACTAACTCATTCAAACCAACGCACCAGCTTATCCCTGTTCAATCCACGGTGGACCAGTACTGCCGCCAATTAACGTTAACGCCTTGGAAGTATGATGAAAAGTGTTGGTGGACGGATTCAGATCTGATGGGGCAGGAGGTTCCATACCTCACCGATTATTCTTCTCCTTCGGAACGTCCAGTAATCCCGGGAGAACAGGTATCCTCACATGACGCACAGATACCTAGCGTTCCACCGTCGGCTCCATTGGCTGCAAAACCACGTTTAATGGGAATAAATGGGATTAGGTTGGCGTTAGCTAACTTGAGAAGCAGCATCGCAAAGCAGAAACAGATTCTAGAAGCTCAAAGCAGGCAGCTAGACGAACAAGACCAGTTTTGCACAACGCTAGAGCAATTACTTGCGCAATTGCCTCAGTAACATATCAGAAATAAAAAAAGTATCGTATAATTATGGAAATGATGGATCTTCGCTGTGATGTGAACTATATCGGGTCAGGGTTTCTTCGGACTCTTATCCCAATCATCCCGTTTCTGGATGGCTTGGAAAAAATCTAATCTTGTTATAATGGCGTGACAGGGATATATTATTGATAATCGGATCTTCTTGTTTTGTTGAGTTATGAAATTGGAATGGGGTAAAAAGGTTAGTTGCCCGGTGTGTGCACTGCCTTTCTATGATCTGCGAAAATCCTCTCTTCTATGTCCGAATTGCGGTCATTCGTTCATCGCGGCTGATCTTCGTTCTAAGATGGCTAACAGCGTCGTTATGGATACAGTAGATGAAAAATTAAGCGATGTTTCTGCTTTTGATTTTACGGATGAGGTTGTAGAGGGTAGTGATATCTCCGATGAGTCTGTCATTATATCGGTTACGGATGATATGGAAGACATCAAGGTGGTCGACTGATGAGTGATTCCATGAAGAAACGGGTTGCCCTAACGGCAGACAGGCCCACCGGACGCCTGCATCTCGGTCATTACATAGGCTCGTTGTTATCTCGCATAAGCCTCCAGGAGGAATATGATAGTTTCATCATGGTTGCCGATACGCAAGCTTTGACAGATAATTTTGAGGATCCCGGGAAGGTAATCAGGAATATCCACGAGGTCTGCAAGGATTACTTGGCCGTGGGCATCGATCCATCGAAGAGTACCATCTTCATCCAGTCGTGTGTACCTGAATTATTTGAACTTACATCGTATTACATGAATTTAGTCACCGTGGCTAGGTTGGAGCGAAATCCAACGGTCAAAGCCGAAATACAGCAGAAAGGATTCAGCGATTCTGTTCCGGCTGGGTTCCTATGCTATCCCGTGAGCCAGGCGGCCGATATAACGGCCTTTAAGGCCGAATTGATTCCGGTTGGAGAGGATCAGTTACCCCTCATCGAGATTACCAACGAGATCGTGCGGCGATTCAATCGGATATATAGTACTGAAGTTTTGTTGGAGTCAACGGCGATGCTGGGGACGACCCAAAGGTTGGTCGGCATTGATGGGAAAGCCAAGGCCGGTAAGTCCCTCAATAACGCCATATACCTCTCGGATGCCGCGGATACCATCAAGGAGAAGGTCTTCAGCATGTATACCGATGCTGACCATATAAAGGTTTCCGATCCGGGGAGGGTGGAAGGGAACGTCGTCTTCGCATATCTCGATGCATTCTTCGAGGATAACGAGGAGTTAAAATCTCTGAAAGCTCAGTACCAAAATGGGGGCCTCGGCGATACGGTTTTGAAGAATCTGCTTAATGATACACTACAAGCGATCCTGGGTCCCATCCGCGAAAAAAGATCAGCAATCAATGATGGTGATATCGATGATATCCTATTTACTGGATCAGATAAGGCGCAGAAAATAGCATCACAGACCTTGCGTGAAGTCAGAGATGCGATTGGTATAAACTATAGGGGATAGTGGTATTATACTCGTTCTACTTACCAAACGCATTATTTTTTGCTTTAATAACGCTGGATTTTAGGCATTCATTACACTTAATTTTATATGATTGAAAAGTGGAACGAGTATATTCCATAGTGGGCGCACCATTTCTCTTGCAGGTCTCTTAGATGAAGATCAGGCATCAGCTGTCCAGCATTCAGCATCTGTGTCATCAAAATAGCACATGCCGCTATTATAAGAATTACTCTTATCTTATTCATATAGAAACATCTTCCATTTATAATGATATAATATTTATGAATACTTTTCAATAATATATTTAAATTTCTCTTAGATTTACATGTTGGCTATTTTCTTCAAGATCAATATTTATCTTTAAATAGACCTGGGAAATAACCTTCACACAGGATGGGTTGATTCCATCTTACCTGCAAAATGCGTTGAACTTCCGGAGGCACTTCACGGGTTATCATTTCGAATGGGCTAAGCCTGGAGCATAATGGCCTCTGTTTATTTTGGTTAGCCAAGGTTTTTAGGATTCTTAGTAACAGTATTCCTCTACTTGGAATATCTGGAAGAACTGTCAATGACCAACTTAGAAACTCGTTCCAGTCTGTTGTGTTGGATTCGTCGGCTAATGGTATATGAGGATTAGCAGATAATTCTCCTAAAATATCGATTACATTCTGGACCCAGTCAGGATGGATTTTAACTCGATGAATAAGGATCGACGATGCTTGGCTCAGTGTTGGTAAAGGACTTGGAAGAGCCACATACCTCTGGTTTTGAGAGATGTCCTCGCATATCTTGAACATGTGTAAAATCGGAAGGTCTCCCAGATCTGCAGATAAAGACGGGTGCGAGCTTCTTATTTTCCTTGTTGCATTCTGAATAACTCCCACAAGCTGTCTTAGCCTGATAATCAATTTTTCAAAATCGCTGGGATTGACCATTGAATACCTACAGATGTCACTCAAATTGCCAATCAATCCGAGCGTGAGCCATTGCAGTTCTGTATAAATCGGGAGTTTAATAACATCGGGCGAGGATAAAGAAGAGTACATAGACAACATGGTCTCCGGATCCCTCAATAAGGGGCTTAGTTCAGGAATCTTAACAGTCAACAAAGCTAGGACCAGCGGACTGGAATTTTCCCAAATCATCCGGAAATCTCGTACGCAAGTAGGCATGGGCTCTTCTGCCTCAGTGGCATCTGTACTGGTTTCACTTGATGCCTTTAGCATCGTAGTCATTAAAATAGGGAAAACAGTTATTCTAAGAATTACTCTTATCTTATTCATTTAGATATTCATATTGAAAAACATCCTCCATTTATAATAGTATAACATTTATGAATACTTTTCAATAATTAACTTAATCTCTTGATTCCTGGATGGATTTCAATACCGTTACTTATCCCTTGATTCCTGGATGCCTCAGGATATATCCTTTGCATTGGATAGTTCCGGAGGATCCTGATAGATACGTATTAGATGAACGTTAGGTGTCCGTATTGTGGTTGTCATTACGAAATATCTCAGGATTTATTGAAGAATCCCATCGGCAATGAGAAGCTTGGGTATGGCTGGTGGTTACGTTGTTTTAAATGCCATAAAAAGTGGTGGCTCAAGAATTCGGATGTTGCTCTGCAGAGTGAAAAGTCTTTAAAGGCCGATCGGAAGGCTAAGATCAACAGTCTCTCGAGATTGCTTCCCAAGAAAAAGGGACGGAATAGATCAAGCTTCTTGGTTCGCTATATATCGGTCTTCATCATCATTGTCCTCGGTATAGTGGCCTTCTACAAGAGAGACCTGTTGAATAATTACCTACTGGATAAAGCTCGGCACCTCTCAGAAATCACAACGAATAAACTCACGATGATTGACGTAAAATATACGACGTCCCGTATAGATGATGGGAGCATCAAAATTTTCGTGACGGGGAGTATAAAGAATGAAGATAATGTCGTCGCGAAGTTAAAGGGGATTAAAGTTGTGGTCTATGATGGTGATAAGGAAATTAAATCTTGGACAAGTACTTTGCAGGCTGAATTCATCGTCCCTCAGGATACATTGAGCTTTTCCACGGCGAATGCCTTGGAGAGGCCAGCAGAAAATATGAGAATCGAGGTTTCAATTTTTTAGAAAGCTATGAAGATACCTAATAAAGGAAATATACCATTATTTTTAGCATCGTTCTTCTGGACCGGCTTCATCTCGAAAAAGATGCCGGGAACTGTAGGTTCTCTCTTTGGCAGTATCCTACTAGTCTCTATCCCCACAAATTATATCCCCATTTCATTTCTCATCCTTTTTACGGTGGGATTATTGGCGTGTGAGTTATTTCAGCGTAAAAATACTGGTGCTATATATAGAGATCCTGGATTCATCGTGATCGACGAGGTCTGTGGTATCTTTTTGGGTGGCACAATTCTGGTATTTATTAACCATACTTCCATCCATGATTTTATATTCAATTTTATATTATTCAGATTCTTTGATATTTTAAAGCCATTTCCAATCAAACGGCTAGAAGATTACCTCAAGAAAAGAGTCAGTACATCGGTCCTCGGGATTATGTTGGATGATATATTGGCGGCTATCTATGCTACACTCATCCAAATTATCTGCATCAAAGTATTTGCAGTTCTTTAAATGACGCACTGGGAACGCCTAAAGAATATTCCAAAATTCCCGATGGCGATCATCGTGTTCATCCCGTTCTTTGCTCTCATTATATTCTATTCGATTAGTTCGGGAGTTTTTTCTGCGTGGTGTCTACGTCATGTATTCCGAATCATCGGCGGAATATTCGTGATATTAATGACTAGTATGATCAGGGTAAGTTTCTGGAGGAAACATGCGTATCTCTTGTATTCGTTATGCCTCTTCATGCTGATTTGCGTCTCAATCGTGGGGAAGATATCCATGGGAGCACAGAGGTGGCTCGACCTATACTTCTTCAATTTTCAACCATCCGAATTGATGAGGGTATTACTCATCATCCTATTGGCCAAGTATTTCTCGATGTTCTCGGTGGAGGACGCAAGGAGGACCTCCTTCCTAATCCTTCCGATTACGTTCATCGTACTACCTATGGTCTTCGTCTTGATGCAACCGGATTTGGGGACCGCTATAATCCTATTCCTAGTGGGGGCATCCATTTTTTTTACGTGCGGAGTCCAGATCTGGAAGTTCATCGTCGTTCTGTTGGGGGTAGCCGCATCGGCCCCGATATTATGGACCATGCTGCATGATTATCAGAAAAACAGAATCCTGATGTTCTTTTCACCGGAGCTGGATCCAAACGGTGCGGGATACCACATCATTCAGTCTAAGATAGCGCTGGGATCCGGTGGATTCTGGGGAAAGGGCCTAATGAATGGTACACAGTGCCACCTCGATTTCCTCCCAGAAAAACAGACGGATTTTATATTTGCGGCTTTGGGGGAGGAACTCGGATTCGTGGGGTGTACCGGATTGATCGTACTGTATATCCTGGTATTGACATATAATCTATGCGTCGCGCTTAGAGCTCGAGAAAAGTTCAATCAGATATTGGTATTCGGCTTAAATTCCATGCTGTTTTTCTATGTGTTTATTAATGTATCGATGGTGTGTGGGCTACTCCCCGTCGTCGGCATCCCACTCCCCTTCTTTTCGTATGGTGGGAGTGCTTTGATAGTACTGATGTTCTGCCAGGGCATCATCTTCTCCGCGGATATAGAGCAAAAGATGAGTAGATACTAGAGGTGACGAACGATCCCCTGGCGTTAATAACACGGTAAAGGCAAATGTTAACTATACGCCTTATTTAGCCATATATTCATGAACTTTCTCATCCTCTCTTTCTTCTGAGTAATAAGTCTATAGACAGCTGCCTGCTCCGATCTCAAGGCCGCCAATAGGACGCGGCTGTTATGTACACTGTTGACTAGTCGTACAACCTTAATCCAGTCGTTATTTCCATCGAGAAGATGAGGTTTCTTGTAGGCCGATTTTAAAGCTCTGGTAACGATTTTCTGCGCTTGCTCATCTCCGAAGTTAACGACTATGTCAAAGATCTTTGTGGCTACGTCTTGATTACACACTTGGTGTAACATAACATTGCTCCAGTAATCCCTGTAATATATCTGCTTCGCCTGGTCGATTGTAAGGTTTGCAATATTAACATTCGGATACGATTTTTTGGTTATACCGAACTTCGTCTCCCCCCCTGGATCGTCAGGATTATTGATGTATCCACCACCATTGCCCAACATCTTCGATAATGCATAATCGAATTTCTGGCCGAATTTTGAAGGTGAGCATCCAGCTAGCACCAGGCATAATAAGGCCATCATCAATATCCTCAGATTAATAATTTCGTACTTCATAACTTACCTCCCATCATCGAATACATCAATTGTAATATATTAGAAATGTATCCCCAATAATAAAATTATATAACATTTCGAATAATAAAACAACAATATATTATTTATTTGGCATAAGTAGTCCACACAAGCATATTGGATTTCTTTCGTAACTCTTATAATGTTATGACTCCTTCTTGAACACCGTGTTGCCCTCGCTGAAGCATGATACGTACACTGATTCTATGATCCCTCTCGAATTGCATTGGAATGAGACGTATTCATCGGCATCGAAGAAGTGGGGGCATATGTCCTTACACGGGAACTTGAAGACGTCGCCATTGACGTGCTCCAGCTGAGTCTGGTGCATTCCGTTGCTCAATGAGAGGACATTGTCCTTGGATGTGATCTTGAGTTCCCCATATATCGGGCTCGTGTAAGAGCCAGTATAAGTGCTATCCCTCCGCATAGGAGTCGGGTTCTTCTGGGCCAGGTTAGTGTCGAAATAAGTCTGCTTCTTTCTAATGAATTGTTTTCTATTTAATTCTTGGGCAACCCAATCGATCTTAGTAAAGGAAAAACATAGATCCAAGAATTGGTGGACCATATATTCGGCGAACAGAGTATGCGACACCCCGCCGAAGTTGCCGACAACTCCAACCGAAATATCGTCATCCAATGAGAAGGATATGAATGCGCATGCTCCATATATGCCCCCCATATGGAAACAAATATTATGGGGATTCTTCCCATCATCAGAATATTTGCCGATAAACGTCCCGATCCCATAGCCCATGCCTTCCCTCTCGTATCTACTCTTAACGAAAGTAATATCATCATCCTTGATATTCTTGATGGCAACTATTGGTGATGTAATCTTGGCGAATGATTCTTTCGAGACGATCTGTTGTCCATTGAATGTTCCACCACTCGCTATCATCATCATCCATTTTGCGAAATCATTCGCCGAGAAGCTAACTCCTGATGTCGCCGGGAATTTATGGAAAATCCCAATTTCTGGCAGGATCAACGCATTGCTCTTAAATCTGGAATGCCCCAAAGAGATTTGTTTGGATTTATGAGTAAATGGTAATGATATCAAGCGCCACGCAGCCTTGAAGAAGCCGAGTTTCTTTTTATCATGGTCAAATCTGGAGAGTAAATATTTGAAGTATCCGAACTTGCTGGTCTCATAAGGGAGGCATATCGCGCTGGATTCTTTCATATCCATCTTGTCGAACAAGTATTTCTGGACTATATCCTCGTACTTTTCACCGGTGGCGACCTCGATGACATCTCCAATAATGCCGAATACAATGTTCTGGTATCCATAGAACTTCCTGAATTCTCCGGGCCTTTGTTTTAGATGTCTAAAGGCATCTAGTATTTTCTGCTTTGGATAGCACGCTGCAAATAAAGAGTCGCAGGAGAAATGCTTATACCCGGAACTATGGGATACCAGGTCCAATACCGTCATTTCATTCGATAATTCTTCGGATGTCATAAAGAAATTTGGAAGATATTTTCTGACCTTGTCATCCCAGTGTAATACCCCGGCATCGACCAAAGCCCCTACCAGGAAGGCCGTAATGTTCTTCGTGATCGATGAAATCGAGAAGGTAGTGCTGGGAGTCACTGCCTCAGGAGAATTCGAATCGTATGTGGTTTTACCGTACGCTCCAGCGTGTATTATCTTTCCCTTACGAGCGACGACGAATATACATCCCGGAATGCCAACTTTCTTTAATCCATCCTTTATTATTTTATCCATTTTCTGGGCGGATTCTTTGACGTGTTGATCCGAAATACTGCAATTTCCAGCCCCAAACGATAAGGAGAAAATTATTAAAAAACTTGAAACCTTTTTTACTATTTTTAGCACCATGCTCCCCAAATTAATAATTTATTAACTATTAATATAGTATACCAGCAACTGTAGGTATGTATCAAAATTTTTTATGGGATAAGTATGATTCACGGGGCAAAGAATACATTGATAGTATGTCTGACTGTTCTCGTCTCTTGCGTTTTGTTTATATCGTATAACGAATATACTAATAGATATGCTCTGGTTGCTACCAAAGATAATTCACTGTATATATTCGATAAACGGAGCACAGTTTTGAATAGATGTTCTGAAAAGGGATGCCAAGTCATTGAGACAAAATTACCATCGAAAGTTTTTTTCCCTTTGATGTCAGATTCATCTCCCAGTAAGTTATTTGATTCACAAAAGAATATGGTGGACGAACTGGCGAAAACAGAGGCCGTCAAAAGTGAAAAGAATGAAGAAGAATTGAAGAGTATGGCAAATATAAATATGCAAAAACAAGAAAGCCAAAATCTAGGTGAAACAGCAAATGCAGTCAGAAAGGATCCGGATAATGAATTCGTGGAATGATAATGCCTGTCTTGAGAATTGACATCAAATTCGTGCCAGTGATAGAATGAGACGATGATTTCCCATCCTGAATTGAATGTTAATTCTGGGGGAGTAGCTCAGTTGGTTAGAGCGTCGGCCTGTCACGCCGAAGGTCGCGGGTTCAAGTCCCGTCTCTCCCGCCATCCTTTATGGGAATTCGAGTCTTTGATTGATGCTCCAGAAAGTTAATTTGGTATGTATATTTCTACTTTTATGGATTTCGTCATAAAGAAGGCGGTGAATTCTGCTCCGCTTGAAGTGCCCGTCGCTGCCGCCATTGTTCATGATGGCGAGGTTATATCCTATGCCACGAACGGAGTCGAATCATCGAATGTGCCATGGAGTCATGCTGAATTTATAGCGATAAGTATGGCATTAAAGAAACTCAATACCAGATACTTAGATCATTCGAGTATTTATATTACTCTAGAGCCTTGCGCATTCTGTTCTGCACTCCTTGAAAAAGTCCGTATTAAAGACATTTTTTTTGGGGCTTATGATCCGAAATGTGGAGCAATCTTTCACAATATTAAACTATTCGATTCATCTTTAATAAAACCCAATATTATCGGTGGTATTCAGGAAGAAAAATGCTCAGCTATTATCAGGGATTTCTTCATTAAATTAAGAGAATAAAATGACTGAAAAAACGAGATTAAATAAAGCTATGGCGATGCTGGGTATTTGCTCGAGAAGAGACGCCGATAAGTTAATAGAGGCAAAACAGGTATCAGTAAATAATATTACTGTTACAGAATTGGGATACCGCATTAGTGATGGCTCCGAGATCGTAATTGCACAAACGCAAAATCGATATATCTTTAAACAGAGAGAGATCGAGGATAACACGAAGGTCTGGCTTTACTATAAACCAGTGGGGATCATAACAACTCATCGGGATAACAGTGGCCGATTAACTGTCTTCGATGATTTGAAGGATAAGATAGATGAAAGGGTTATTTCAGTCGGAAGACTAGACATTAATTCTGAAGGATTACTAGTGTTGACGAATAACGGTGAATTCGCTAGGCATGCCGAATCCCCACGAACCGCATGGGAAAGACGTTACAGAGTAAGGATATTTGGATATCTAGGAAATGATATTATAAAACAACTACGAGACGGAGTCCGAATCAACGATATCCGGTACGCTCCAATTATTGTTAAACAAATCGACACTTATCATGGGCGTAATTCATGGATAGATTGCACACTTCATGAAGGTAAGAACAGAGAAATACGAAAAGTATTTGGCCATTTTAATATCATGGTAAATAAATTAATTCGCTATAAGTATGGCCCATATGAGTTGGGAGCACTAAACCCTGGAGATGTAGTCGAAACTCCATATATCCCGCTTTTTAGACATATTACTTCCGTAATCTAATTCCAAATGAACCGATGCCTCCGCTGGTATCCTTAATTTCGAAGTACCCGATTATAATCGTGGAATTTGCCATAATCCACTCTACTAAGGCCTGCTTTACTATTCCCTCTCCCTTACCTGTAATGACAACTACATCCCTGACTTTATTCGCGATACAATTGATGCAGAAGTTCTTCATGATAGTAGAGATTTCACGATTAAAGCCATGGAGATCAATCGTAGTTTCAGCTTTAAACTTTTTGCGTTCTAGTCTATTCAGCTTAGCTATCTGAAAAACAGATTTTGAAGATTTTTTTTGAAGAAATTCTTCGATAAGTTTTTCAGAATCAATACCATGATTTTCTGATTTCTTTGATGGGATTAAGATGATACTACGATATACAACAGTGTTCTTATCAAGTCTTTTAACTGACTTCTTATACTCGTCCCATAGGGAAAGATCATTTATCTTAGCCATAAAACAATGTACACATTCTCGTACTTTGAAGCACAAATCTCTGATACCTCACGGACGAATCTATTGTACTCCATCCGGATCAATACTCTCCTTATTTGTCTCAACTGTAATTAAGCAGAAAAGTCTCATCTATTATGTAGTGGCCCTATATAATATTAACAACAATTATATTACAAAATAACAAGTGGAAACAATGGAATTCCCTTGTAATACTCCACGTTATTCTTCATCTATATTATGGAATACTTTCTGAACATCATCATTATCCTCCAAAATATCAACCAGTTTTCCGATGGTTATTTTGGCATCCGGTGAGCACTGAACCAAAGTATTTGCCCTCCAAATTAGGCCTGAATCTATGGGATCTCCAAACTCTTTGATGAAATCATCACGAACATTAGCAAATGAATCGATGGACGTTGTAATTTCCACCAGATCATCGAATTCTTCGACATTATCGGCCCCAGTTTCAATCGCAAAATCAAAGGCTTTTGCAAGCCCTCCGGATATCTTTTGATATACCAGGTGGCCGATTCGGTTGAAAGAAAACGCTACGCTTCCAGTTTCTCCCAGGCTTCCCCCAAACTTGGTAAAAGCAGAGCGTACCTCAGAGGCAGTCCTGTTCCGATTATCCGTTAAAGATTCGACGATTATGGCTATACCTCCCGGCCCATACCCCTCATACCTCACTTCATCATAGTTGGTTCCATCGTCCGCTCCTGCTGCCTTCGCAATGGCGCGCTCAACGTTATCCTTTGGCATATTGTTCTCTCGAGCTAGCGATAGAGCGGCCCTTAACCGTGGATTCGCAGAAGCATCGTCTCCACCAATCTTGGCGGCCACCGTAATTTCTCTAGCAATTTTGGCGAAGACCTTGGCACGTTTTGCGTCTTGAGCTCCCTTCCTATACATTATATTCTTAAACTGCGAATGACCAGACATGAGACAAACTCCAGACAATCTCAAGGATATAATCAACGCTACATTCTACCAATTTGTCCAGATCTAATCCACAGGAAAGCCATAGATACTTTCAATCAACGATACCTTCTAGAAGAAAAATAGTTATTACCCTAAGGAGAAGAAATAGAATAAGTAATATTAGAAAGGAGATGTATAGTAACGCTATAGATTTTGGAGCAGCTATTGAGCACATTCTTTGTTCTTATGGGATGTAACGCTGACACGTTCATATTACTTCGATATTGAGATTTTTTTAGATGATGTTAGTGGCTCATTGTTAGCGATCACCATGACACCATCCTGGAAATAACAGTCTGGTTTTAATTGATGAATTCGTTATCCTGTGGTTAGGCTTTTCTTGACCATACGAATCACGGGTTTTACTGGACTTTCTTAAATATTCTTGTGGGGTAGCCGATAACGATCGAGCGATGTGGAGACAATAGAAATTGAGTGCATCCTGGGTTTTGCCTTGTTGCAAGAGATCACTCATCTTTAATGCAAGTAGTGGAGTAGAAGAAAGACGTTCCAGTTCTGAGAATTGTTGCAAGATACTCGTATGATCTGATTCGCAAGAAAGTATTACCCTCCTAGGAGAATAGCATCCATCTGGAGGTGACTTCATTAGAGGGGACAATTCCGATCCTTGAAGCATGTGAATACTCGAAACGACTGCCAGCGATCCTATACTTACTGCTTTGCATATATCATTAAGATTCATATCATAATACCTGAAAAATATATCAATCGTCACTTATATTATACTAAATTTTAGATAACTTTTGCAATAATATATCTTGTGGTAATGGATTTTTGTATGATAATAGAGTACATTAATACTAATGATTATATTTACGCTAGAATTCAGTGAATATCATAAGATCAAACAAATGAATTCAAGGATCAGCACAATCTTGATAGTCATGATCTATTCGACACTGACAGATGGTGTAGCTGCTGCGGATCCTACCGCTGTAAAACCGAGGACACCATACGGTGACAGTGAAGAAGCACGGATAATGGCAATCCTGGTCGCTAACCGAGGGCTACAAGAATTCGACAGAGACAATGGTCCATGCACAGAAATTCTCCAGGAATATGTAAATATATATATGGCGGTACAATAATGTCAGTAGGGATTACTCTCCTCAACGAATACTACCCCAACAAAAAACCATTTAGGTTCCGTTCCTGGATACGGAAAGAATCCATACTCCAAGATGAGTTAGCCAAACGTTACTCCTACTTGCAGAAAAATTTGACAAATCCTTCGCCCGAGCTCCGGGCAAAGCTCGAGAAGAACGGCAGGAACCTCCCACCTGAAGCAAGACTTTACGAAGAGTTAATAGACAGGGCCGAAGAACAATTAGCTCAATCCAAGAGCCCGGAAGAATTCGCCGTGTACCCACTAATAATGGTGTTGAGCTCTAAATTCTTTCTTCACCAACTAGCTATAGCCAAAACCTTGTATGACATACTTGATCCCCGCCATCCAGACCGTACGGCATTAAAGATCGGCCCCATCCAAGCGACTCTAGCCCGGCTGGAGCCCTTTTACGATAAGATACTGCAGGCGGTAGAACAAATTCCTCTGACTCTCGAGGAATTGCGGCAATTGTTGGCTGGAGAGCCTGCTCCTGAAAGACCTTTACCAATAGATGATCTCCCAGACTGGTCCTCTTTTGACTTCTGTGATTAGCAAAGGAAGCTAATACCGCCAGCACTCCTGGGATCGGATTGGATCGATCTCCCGGAATTTTAGTTGTGTTACGGGGCTATTGCATTTGCCGAGCCAGAACATTAGATTACGTTTAAGCTTTTTATGACCCTGACGAGACTGACGATGAACGATATCTTTAACTATATCAAACAACAGATTCAAGAATTACGCATTTTTAATGTGGTATACGACGATCTAACCCCCATCAAATCCATCGTTAAAAGGTTTGAAGACTGTGGGAAGATTATCGTCATCGGAACGGGGGGATCCAGCCTCGGTGGTAAATGCCTCGTCAATTTCGAGGCATCATATAATGGGAGATGCCCTCGAGTCATCTTCTTAGAAAACGTCGATTCTAGGCATTTCCTTAATGTAATGAACGAATTGGACCAATCCGATACTGGGATTATAGTGATCTCGAAATCTGGAAAGACCACCGAAACCATGATGTTATTCCTGACGATTCTGGAGATGTGGCCGAATTTTGATTACCATGCCAGGGGATTGGGGATAACCGAATCATCGGAATCAAATGATCTGAAACTGTTGGCGGATACCATTAATATGCCGATCATTGATCACGATCCCAATATAGGCGGCAGGTTTTCGGTGTTCTCGGTGGTGGGCCTACTGCCGGCCCTCCTCGAGGGATGCGATATAGATTCTTTCATCAACGGGGCAAAGCTCGTTCTAAACGAAATAAAGACGAGTGACACTGCGGCAGATTGCGGATTATTTAACGATATTTTATCGATGTATAAGGTCTTTGAGGGTGGGCAAGTGAATCAGCATGTGATGATGACGTATTCTGACCTCCTGGACGATTTCGGCAAATGGTTTGTTCAGCTCATTGGGGAAAGCCTCGGGAAAAGCCGAGACTTCGGGATTACACCGGTACGAGCCATCGGTACTATCGATCAGCATTCGATGCTGCAGCTATTCCTGGCGGGACCAGCCAATAAGTTATATACCGTCGTTACTCAGAGATTTAACGAAGAATCTCCCACCATTAAAAACACCGTAGATTCTGCGGTGATCAATCACCTTAGAGGGCATACCATACATGATCTCATGCTCTGTCATCAGAAGGCCACAATTGAGGTATTGAAGAAGCAACACCCAGTCCGGGTCCTAGAATTCGATGAGTTCAATATTGAAACCTTGGGCTTTTTGATGATTTTATCGATGGTAGAAATCGTTACCCTCGCAAGGCTGGCCAAGATTAACCCGTTTGATCAGCCAACCGTGGAGGAAGCAAAGAATATGACGATGAGATATATGATGGTGTCGTAACCCTCATTGCACGCTTATTCGGCTGGATGCTGTTGTACGATTGTTAGTTCACGGTTCATACTGAATAGACTTCTTCCCAAACTCTCCACACTCAGCTTCTTGGTGCGTCGATTCGGTGCTCGAATCCTCACGTACACTCAAGTACGCTGCGGTTCTGTGCTCCGTGTCTCCTTCCAATAATT
>JAISBP010000024.1 GCA_031266135.1 Holosporales bacterium
ATTTCAGAAGAGTATGTACTAGATATGATAAAACAGCTTCTTCTTATATTTCATGGTGGTATATAGCTTCTTTTTTCATATTATTGAGGTGACTCAATTTTCCCTAACAGGGCCTAGTACCCCTTCCTCTTTTGTGGCATCTATACCCTTCAATTCTGCGGCTTGTGCTGCTCTGTTTTGTGCGTACCCTTTAAATATTATTGCAGCTTGTTTTGTTGTTACTGTGCTTGTAGTGTAGCAAACACCATATGCTTGCGGCTTTCCTGTTGTTTCTTTGTTGAACCATTCTGCGTATGGTTCCTCTGTTGCCTTACTTACCTGTACCGCTGCATGTAATCCAGCGAGTGCCACCAGAATCTTGATTGCTTTTTTCATTATGTTTGTTCCGACCGTAATTTTACTGTGCATCAAATTTATATCAATTTTGTATCGTCGTCTATTACTTTCTGTTTATATCGTCTTACATCCGCAAGAGCAATGCTGGCACGACGTGTGGCGTTTGTTCGTCACCGAGAAGCCCTGACCGAAGTCATGTTCAACCAGATCGATATCTAGGCCATCGATTACGGCCTCGTCATTTGGATCGTAGAAGAACTTGATGCTACCACAAGAGAACTCCTTCTGACCGTCGCTATGTTCCATCTCATATGACAGAGAGTATCTAATTCCAGAGCATCCTCCGGATTCGACGGTGATCAGTATACCGATCGCATTCTGTGCCCTCATCAGCCCCATTAGTTTCTCGGTGGCCCGGGGTGTTATCGTAATCATCTTCGTCTCATCCTTCGTTTTGTTGAAATAGTTATTGATTGCGGCCTCGATGGCCTCCTTCGCCAATACCGAACAGTGTTTCTTGATGTCAGACAGTCTCAATTCCTCTGCGACTCTTTCGTTCGTGATATTCAGGGCCTCGGGGATCGTCTTACCCTTCAGGAGGGTCGTCGCCAGTTCCATCGATGCAATCGCCGAGACGCACCCAAATACCTTATACTTGGCATCCAAGATCCTGTCATCTTCACCAAAGAATAGCTGCAATTTCATGACGTCGCCGCAGAGGGGGGAGCCGACTATCCCGGTCCCCACATTGGGCAGCCCATCATCTAGTTCACCGATGTTCTTCAGGTTTTCATAATATCGGAGGGTCTGTTCACTATACAGCATGCCCGCAATACTTCCCTTCAAAAATACTGTCTAAATCCATACCGGACGTTATCATATCCCATACCGGACTCATTTTCCTCAACTTTGTCGTGGCGGTGATGATGTCATCAATCGCGATCATAATATCGGCTTCCGTCGTGAATTTCCCGATGGTGATGCGGAGTGAGGACTGCGCTATATCGGATGGAATACTCATTGCATCCAGGACGTGCGAAATCGTCAATTTATTTGAGGTACAAGCCGAGCCGGACGAAACCATGATCCTTTTGCATTCCATCATGAGGGCTTCCCCTTCACATCCTCGGAGGCTAACATTGAGGATGCCGGGGTAATTAGATTCAGCAGATCCATTGATATAAACCTCATCCAGAGAGCCCTTGAGGGCGTCAATTAGTATCCTATGCAACTTCGAGATATTCGCGAAATCATCCTTCATTTCATGGAGGGCAATCTCTGAGGCCTTCCCCATTCCGATACACAACGGAACGGGTACCGTCCCGGATCGGACTCCGAACTCAACCTCTTGATTAGCACCCGGAACCCTCAAGAACTTCTTGTTCTTCTTTTTATAGAAGAGGATACCGATCCCTTTGGGGCCATAAACCTTGTGTCCCGATGCACTCATGAAGTCTATATCTAACTCGCCCACATCGATCGGGATCTTCCCGAATGCCTGGGTTGCATCGACGTGAATCAACGCCCCCTTCCCGTGGCATAATTCAGCTATATTCTTGATATCCTGGAGGACTCCGGTCTCGTTATTTACCATGCAGACCGATACCAGCCCCACGGATTCATCGAGAATACCATCTAGTTGCTCAAAATCAATTAGTCCATCGTTTTTAATATTGAGGTATATCACTTCGATGCTATGAGATTTAATATAATCCGCACAATCTAAAACCGATTTATGCTCCGATTTTGTTGTAACGAACTTACGGCATCCAGTTTTCATGAGTGAAACGGATGCGCGTTCTATGGTGATCCTGCTGGATTCCGTCGTCCCACTAGTAAAAATTACTTCTTCAAAATCAGCATTGATGAGCTTACATACTTTATCTCTTGCGATACTGAGGGCATCCAGCGCCGCACGTCCAGAAATATGCTGCGAGTTCGGATTACCATAATGCTCCGTGAAATATGGGATCATCTCATCTAGGACACTCTGCAGACACGGAGTCGTGGCCGCGTAGTCCAAATAAATCGGAAGACTACTCATATTTATATTCTCGTGTTATCCTAAAAATATATCGCTAGGGGATTATAGATCATAATATAGTTAAAAGCTAATCATTGCGGAGCTCGAACTCATAAAAGAGTCTAGTTTATATTCTGGTTCAGAAATCCCAACTTTAATCGTGGAGGGAGAGCATATATGGTATGGTCTATGTTAAATTTGATTTCACGTGCCGCTGCAATTTTCGTTATTACTGTGAATATTGGCAGTTCTGCCATATCACAGAATATCTCGATAGTAACTCATTCACCGAGAACAAAGTTAGAATCACTCTATCAAAGGCTGGATTCTTGCTTGGCGCCAAACGAATCCTGGGAGAAACTCAGAATAAAAGCTTCTCAGGATTCGCAAAATTGGAGCCACACAGACAGGGTATTCGGTGATACGTCCGGACTACTAAATAGTCTTTCAACTGAAATACTGCCACAAACAGTGATTGATAAAGTACATCAAGCCAGGTTTAGTGTAATCGACCTATCCATAGAGTACATAGGCCAGATTTTAAACAATAAGCAAGATATGGTTGATAAAGACATGGTACTATGGCCAAACATCGATTTCGTTAGTATGGTCACGATCACTATAGACCTACTCTCCAGTCTTCGCGATATACTGCGGAAAGTATTATTCGGCCAAGATGATATTCAATAAGCAAACAGATTAATTTATCTGGATCAGATTCCAAAATATTGATCGGACTGTATATTAAAATTCGCACAATCGAAGGCAATTTTTAGTAACGACGCGTAAAATACTGAACTAGTGTGTTGGTGATCATGAGTTCCAAAAGATAAAGTACCGAATGGACGAAGAACACCGGTTTCTAATTCTCCCCAGAGTACAATAACTCCGCAGAGAATGTTATCGGCATTCAACGAATTGAACCAACGAAATCCGAGGTGCAAAGGAGCATCAAACCCGATAGAGAGAGGACTCGGCATATGATCTAGACCGTAATAATACGGAACGTCAACCAGTTTCTCCTTCAAATAATTATCAAAATTTTCTGCATTAAGCGAATTATGATACTCGTAACATGCTTTCCAAGAAATAGGATCATTTTTGATGTAGTTAAGCATATGATCCGTCAGCGATACTAGATCATTAGCATCGCTAAATAGCGCAAAATGAGAATTGTTTTTATCTGAACCCAAATTACTACATAGCAAGCTGGCACCAGAAATCCCAACACTGGATATTAGTATAGCTAACGTTATAACTAAATCTGAAATTCTAAATCTATAATTAGTTAACATATCGCACCTATTTTCTTATGAATACTTATGTATATTATGTTATAAGAATGTTAATTAAGTATTAACATAATAAGTATTTCTATTATGATCTTTCTATATATTTTTAATTCCCAGATTTAATAGTGTTATATACTACCTTCTAATATTAACTATTCTTTAATAAAAGAAGAATATAATTTAAATAATATTTTGAACCAATATTAGAGGAATTATTATGAATAAAGCAATACAACTGGCATTCTTATGTGTGCTCGGAGTAAATATAGGAATTGGCATGGAAGAATCTGAAACTTCTGGCCTTCAAACAGCAACTCTAACGCGGCGAGGTGTGTACACAGCAGCCGTGGTAGCAGGAGGGCTTGTGGGAGCTGGAATCGATTGGATTATATCTCCGAAAGAAGATATGGATGGGTCAAAACCCCATGATACCTCCACTAATCTTTATCTTAGAGATGCAATCGGGATGGCTTTAGGAGCCGCCTCCGCCGCAGGCCTATGCGCTTTGGGAGCTGCACCTAATCTCATATTAAGTGAACGATTAATTAAGTACGATTATACTACATCACCGCGAGTGATCGCAGGTGCTGCGATAGGTGTATGCGGCTTACTGGGCGCCATGCTTACTCCATACAGAGATTCCCGCAGTATACAACAACCAGATATCAGCCGCAGGATCTTACTGGGTGCTCTTGGATGTTACGCTGGCTCCACTTTCTCCGTTTTCTATACACACAGAATGGAAAGGTAAGGATATACTCGTTCCACTTACCAAACGCATTATTTTTTTGCCTTAATTAATGTTGGTTTGCAAACATTCGTGCGGCCTGAACCAATATGATTGAAAAGTGGAACGAGTATAATGTCTGTTTTAGAATGAGACAATTCCAATGAGTCTGATGATATAATTGTCATATAACTAAACGGCATAGTTGAATGCATTATTATACAGTATGGATATTTTAATAAATTGGGAGGATTATCATGAAAAAATTAGTACAAATAGCAGTTGTGGTTGAGATGTGCTCCTCCATAGCGATGGGGTTGCCGGAATATGCTCCTCCATTAATAGCAGGTGGAATAGGAGCTGGCGTGGGAGCAGCTGTGGGAATTGGGATCGGATTGGCAGGAAGCGGAACTGCTGATTTGGAAATCCTGAACCTATTGGGTGCTGTCTGCCCAAATTGGGTCCCGGCGCTTGTTGGTGCCCCTGTTGGAGCTGTATTGGGGACAATCGCTTCCTCTCATCAGATTTTTGACGGTATTCCTTGCTCGTTACTGGCTCGAGGATCGATAATCTGTTTGAGCACTCTTATGGGGGCAGGCGTAAATTTGCAACTTATGAAAGCGCTTGAAATTAACACTCCTCTCTGGCTTCAATCGACTGTTTTCGGAGTTCTTGGCGGATGTGCTGGTCTGGGATTAAGCGATAGATTCAGAAAGAAAAGCGCGTTTGTATCTGAGGAATGCTAATATGAGATTACTTTAGATTTCCTTGGGTGCCTTCAGAATCATCTTCTTGACACTCATTTGAGTACGCCACGATTCTGGCTCCCTTATTCATTACAATCATTATGATTATGAAGAGTGAAGTAGAGGTATAATCTTATGCAGTTAACTAGATTTTACGTTAATGGATTTTGAAGAAAGGCAGGATAACTGGCGGATACTTAAGGAGCAGGATTCTGGAATTACCGAGAGGGAACTTTACGCGTCCATCATCCGATTTCATTAAAGAGTCTATTTTCAACGTTTTACTTAACAGATTTGACATTAATTTTGACAAGACTACTGTTTTTGATTTATTCGCTGGATCTGGTGCTTTTGGTATCGAATCTATTTCCAGGGGATGTAAAAACGCTATTTTTATAGATAATCAGATAGATTCGGTTGAATGTATCAAAAGGAATGTACGAACATTGGGAATTAACGAGATCAGTACAATCCTTCTTCAGGATGTTGAAATGTTATCGGAATGCAGAATAGCATCACTAGCTGGATCATATGAAATAGTGTTATTATTCATGGATCCACCATATTGCAAAAAGGAACTGCTGTTATCTCAAATTAAAAGAATTAGAAATATATTTCATTATATTAAACGACTATTATTTGTCATTGAAACTAATGATTCATCACTATGCGAATCTGAGGATTATATTGATCCTTCTCTTAACCTTTCAGAATCAGAATTAACGCAGCAACTTGATTCTGAATGGAAAGCGCATAGAATTAAGCACGGTAATACATACGTATTCTTTTTTGGTATGAATGGATTAGATGATCACATCAAATCCAGTCGCTAGATACATTTCATTAGATCTCTTTCAAAACCTCCAGAATCAGTCTTCTGCGGCGTCGATACGGTACTCGAATCCTCAACGCACACCAGAAGGCTGACTACAGCGTGGGGGAAGAAATCGATTACCGGGATACTCTCCAACTAACTCAACTGAGTATCTATTTGTGTCTTCTCACCGCACATATTGACTCTCCTCCGCACTGTGAGGTATGTAACCTTTGGGTGCATACTCTTGGCTGGCTATTGGTGTGTCTAGGGAGGTCTGAGTGGGGACATGTATTTCGAAGTTAGGGGATTCCCATGTATATCTGTTATCCTTGGAGTTTAGTTCTAATGATCTAATGACTTCGTCGGCTGTGAGTTGTTTTTGACTTGCCAGTGTCTCAAGTGCTTTGCCGAAGTTTCTCTCGGGATCGACAATGTATTCCACAGCTACAGCTGAGGCGGCTAGTATCCGGCAAATTTCTGGTACATAGAGATCCTCACTGATATCCAGTCGGGGGAGTACTTCAAGTAGCAGTTGTTTGAGGGGAGCTGTGTCGACTTGTTTAAATCTTGGAGCTGCTTTGAATAGGAGACTGAAAACTTGGTCCAATGTGATTTGTTTGGAATCCATGCCGGTTAGTTCACTGACGAAGAATTGGACGTACATGTTTGAGGGACCGAATGTGTGTTGACTTATAGCAGCGGTATTTTGGATTTCTTGTCCGGATTTTTGGGTTGCTTCCTTTATTTGCACTAAAGCATGATCCAATGCGACTTGAAGCTCTGGGTTTGTGAGTATTACGATCCTGAACGCATTTTGCTGTTGAATTATTCTGCTTTGTGATGGTGGGGAGTTGAAAATTAGCTGGTGGAGCTTGGGTTTCAGGATGACTTGAGATTTACTGAAGTAACTTTTGACTGTGTGGAATAGTTTTGCTTGTTGGAAATGGGTTAGGTTTTTATTCGTATATCCCACAAATGGTTCCAATATGTCGACAGCCAGTCCTACCGGATTTCTTTCTAGGCTTTTTAATGTTCCGTAATTTACGAGTCTTAGTGGATTTTCGAGGATTTCTCGTATTTCTCTCAGCCTTGCTTCAAGGGCACGGATTTCTCTTTCCAGTTCTGGCCGTGGTTGCCCTTCCAATTTTTTTGCCTTCTCCAGTTCTTCTATATTGGATTGAATCGTCTTTTCTATCCGCTCTAATCTTTTTGGATTTGTTGTTTTCGCTAGTATATCTTTCAGTTGTGTCAAGGCTCTCGTTGGTGGGCCTGTCGGGTTGTCTATTTGCTCTTGGAGTTGCCGAATTCGTTCTAAGATTCCTCTCCCTTCTGCATAGTAGTTGAGAAGATTGAATGTGCTACTTGTTTCTGAATCGTGCACTTTTTCTGGTATGTAGTAACCGATTTCTTGGAGACCTGCTTGGAATTTTTCAATGGTTTTTGCGATATCTTCGTTTTTTGAGTTGACAATATCTTGCGCTATCACCGTATTGGGATTTGTTATCAACATGGTCGTTAGGTCCTGTTAGGAAATTTTATATTTGGCAGAAAGTGTGGTATATAGTTGTTAATTTGATCTTAAACACAACATATACCACTCATGAAATATTACATATCTGAGAAAGATTGGCAA
>JAISBP010000025.1 GCA_031266135.1 Holosporales bacterium
ATTTCAGAAGAGTATGTACTAGATATGATAAAACAGCTTCTTCTTATATTTCATGGTGGTATATAGCTTCTTTTTTCATATTATTGAGGTGACTCAATTTTCCCTAACAGGGCCTAGTAAAGATGTAGTAATAAATAAAGCAAAACAAAAAGAGCAAGCGAGTATTGTTAAGTCAAGTCAACCGTCAGAAAAATACACATTTCCGACAAGGATTTTCGAGGCAATCAAAAGCAAGATTCAACCTGTCATCATAGTCGGCAGTGCTGGAACCGGGAAGACAACACTGATTCGAGAAATTTTACGTGACGAGACGGTGAGGCAGGTCGTAGTTGCTCCAACAGGAGTTGCCGCATTAAATTGCGGTGGGGCCACAATTCACTCCTTTTTCCGGATCTCGCCGGGAATTAATGATCCGAGCAAGCTTGATCGAATCACTGGGAAACAGGCGACTCTCATCCGCGGATTAGATCGTGTAATCATAGACGAAATTTCTATGGTACGTGCTGATTTGTTGGATATGATTGATTATAGACTTCGGACAGTTCGCAAAAATGACGACCCTTTTGGAGGTGTACAGATCATTATGGTCGGAGATTTTTCACAACTTCCTCCCATAGTTACAGACGGAGAACGGGAAACATTCGAGCAAGAATATAAAACTCGATACATATTTTCAGCCAAAGTTCTTCGGGATGCTTCACCTCACATCATTGAGCTTTCACGGATTTACAGGCAAAAAAACAAGAAATTCGCAGAATTGCTTGCGAATATAAGGAGCGGAAAGAATTTGGAGTCGACGATAGCAAAACTGAACAGCTCCTGTTTCGGTGAGCATCGAAGTGGTAAGGTCCCATTGTTGCTTACGGGTCACAATGAAATAGCCGATAAATATAATCAAGAAGAATTGCAAAAATTACCAGGCAAGACGTATGTATACGGAGGTACTCTCGATGGAGATTTTAATATTTCTAAGGGTAATCTACCGGCACCCAATACATTGCGCCTGAAGATTGGGGCCCGTGTTATGATGCTGAAAAATGACACGAATCGACGATGGGCCAACGGCAATTTGGCAACCGTCACAAAATTGAAAGATCAAGAAATATATGTACGTATCGATGGACAGAATGCAGAATACCTCGTAACACAAGATACATGGGAACGTTACTCGTATACCCTTGAGTCTGGAGAAGTTTTGAGGCAGGTTATCGGCAGATATTCACAGTTTCCGCTTAAACTTTCTTGGGCATCGACCATACATAAAGCACAGGGCCTTACACTGGACGATGTTCGAGTCGATCTCTCTCGTGGTAGCTTTGAAAGCGGGCAGATGTACGTCGCATTATCTCGCGCAACATCTCTAGAAGGCTTATCTTTTACCGCTCCTCTGACGAATAAAGATGTGATGATAGACCCGGAAATAGCCAATTTATTTAAAGTTAATGAAGTAGTTCAGTAATTACTATACTAATCTGTCTTCTTGAACTTCTGTATGGATAGCGGGTGGCATCTATCATATACATCCGTTATATGTTTCTTAGCAATATCGGCGTATATTTGAGTGGAAGAGATGGACGAGTGACCAAGGAGTTCTTGGATACTGCGAAGATCGCCGGAACTCTCCATTAGGTGTGTCGCACAGCTATGCCGCAGAGCATGTGGCGTCACCGTTTCTGCCAATCCCAACTTCCGTCTGAGGGTTTTTAGGAGCTTCTGCGTGGTGGAGGCCGACAGCTTCATACCGAATCTGTTGACAAATAGATGCTCTGCCTCTGGGAAAATGGATGCATCCAGATACTTAGTTATGAGCTTCCTGACATCATCGATGAGGGGAATAGATCGTGTTTTGCCACCCTTCCCAGTGATCTGCAGAAATCCAGATGATCGCAAAAAATCGTCTTTCTTAATATTGATCGCTTCACTTATCCGGAGGCCGACCGAATATATCAATGCCAGGAGAGATATATCTCGCATGATGATCCAGTTCGTCTTTTTGCATTCATGAACCGTTTCCATGATTTCGTTGATGTATTCAGCCGCAATCGGCCTTGGAAGTGATTTATGAATTCTGGGGGGGCGAATATCTAGGATCTTGCTGTCCTGTATCATTCCCTTCTTTATGCAATACTTTAAGAAGCTCTTTAGGGCTGAAAGGCTTCGTGCCAGACTCTTAGCTGAAATATCGTCATTCCGACGACTTAGAAACCAAGCACGGATATCCTGTTTTTCTAACGATAGTAGATCGTCTAATTGAATTTGAGTTGCTTTGTATTCCTGTAAAAAACGCACTAAAAGGACGAGATCCGCTGCATACGAATCACATGTATTAGTAGACATACCACGGCAGAATAATATCTCTTTCCTCCATTCATCTAAGAGTTGCTGCATTTCAGAAGGAAGCATTTGCCTACGCTCAACCAATCTCGATTATGTTGAATAGCATTATAGCAGCAATAGAAGAAGATCGCTCAATGCAAGAGTGAAGCGCGAGATAGAATCAAACACCTTAGCCAGGCGAAATTCCAGGCTTTGTTAGATCTAGGACGAAAGTCGATACTCCCTGCAACGCGTTAGCCCCGTCCGGTTGAACAGTCACAGTTTTAAGCTCTATACGAGTGGTCATCATTCCTACGAAAGTTAGTTCTCTTATTGCTAGGACATCTGTTGCTAATATCGAACAATTGAAACACTTTGCTGTTTGATACACCACCGCAACCGCTTCACTGTCTTGAGTCACCCATCCCATTCTCGCAAATGTAACAATCCCTATATTTCCCCTTCCCACACTTTGCGCCAATTGAATATGGTATGCCTCACTCCTACCACAAAACCATACTAGACTCATAGATATGCCGGAATGCAATCCTTGAGCTCCATGATCCATAGCTTGCAATATATCAGCATGACATGACATCTCGAGTCCGTAGATTCTCACCGCATTAGCTCCGTCAAATGCGAGACTGGCTGGATCTGCACAAGCTAGGGTTGCCTGAACGTCGATTTTTTCTAGTTCAAACTGGACCGCTAGTGGAGAAGTATGCAATTCTCCTCGACTGTGCTGTGCTTTACAGTCTTGCCCAAAAGGGCCCCATACTATATTCACTAGCTTTTCTTGAATTATTTCTGTAGTTAATATCATACTTTCATCTTACGTGCCATTTCCCACCTGAGATATTATGACACGATGTGTTAAAAAAGCGTTAATTTCTTCAGGCATTTCTTTCAAAAAAATTAATAAATTTTATATAAAGTAATAAATAATTAAATTTCCTAAATCTACTGACGGGTATTTCATCTAGTTAAAACTATATGCAGCTTTTTTGATTTTCTACCATGCGAATAATAAATGAATATTGCTTTTTGATAAAAAATCAACTATACTGCGAATTAATTGATTTTTTACAACTATTTGGATGCTGTGAGCACGAGACTCTCGCCTATTAATGGTGTACGATGTCGTAGCTTCACTGGCTTATTAATGGGAAGACGGGCTATATGGAAGTGTCAGGGATATTCAATTCTATATCTGATTGTTTTGAATTTCTTGAGAAACAAGTAAAATTCTGTTTTCAGTTCGCCATCGTCTCTGATGCTCAGGACCTCATATTCGAGACCGATCACTTCGCGGATTTGTGTGACCTACACGATGTCATGGGCCACACATTCAGCAAGCTCACGGCGGAATTGAGTGGGGCCTGCAATATCTCCGGTCTAGATATTATATGCCAGAATATTGCCGACATGCACAATGGAACGAAATTGTTTTGCATCAGCGTCCCGGAGGATAAACCCGTCAGATTAGAAGATTCCACATCGATATCGAGGTATTGTCATGATGTACAGGAGCCCCTGCGAAATATTTCTAATTTCCTGCAGATAATCAAGATACAGCTGGATCTCAGGGACGATGAAGACGTCATGACATACATAGACTACGCCATCGAAAACGTTTCGACATTGAGTAAATGGACCAGGAAACTCCTAAACAGACCGCAAAATAGCAATGATCGGAGTTTTAAATTACATGAAGTAATCGATCAGATTCGCCGCCTCATCGCCGTACAAATATCACAGAGATCATGTCGAATATTATGTGATGAGAACATTTCTCTCGAGAAGTGTGAGTACTTTGAAATCATGCGTATCTTCAAGAATTTGATAGAAAATTCTATAAAACATGCGATTGTGAAAAAGTTACGCATCAATATAATGCTGTTATCCAGGGCCAAAAGGAGCATCAGAATTTTATACAGAGATAATGGCGAGGGTTTATCTAAGCAATCCAAGGATCAGATCAGGAAAATCCTGATGGGGAAGGACGATAGCTTGGGCCTGTCCATTTGTAGAGACATTCTGAGGCATAACCACGGGTTCATCAAGCTTCTGAAGAGCGAGGCAGGATGCGCCTACGAGATAAAGTTACCAATTTCTTATGAAAGGACCAATCTGCAATGAAAAATATCACGACGATCAATTCCAATGTAATTGAAACGGTCATCGGAAGACAGCTCAGAGAAAAACGCCTGAAAAGAGGATTTACTTTGGCAGAAGTCGCCATGAAGATAGGCCTCTCGTACCAGCAGATACAGAAATACGAGCAGGCGATCAGTAAAATTTCAGCGGGCGTTTTGTATAGGCTGTCCATTCTGTACGGCGTCAGTGTCGATAAGTTTTTCGATGGTCTATCGGGTGGTGTCCTCGGTTCTCCGGTCAACATATTCGATCACCCAGACAATAAGACGATCAATCTGTTGATGGTCGAGGATAATCCTGGAGATGAAGAAATCACGAGGAAAGCACTCAAGGCATTCGATAACCTGAATATACTGTGTGTACACGATGGTCGGCAGACGATGGAGGTCCTGAGATATAAGACCCTGTGCCCCGAGTTTCCAAGGCCCGATCTCATCTTTTTGGATATTTATATACCACGGAGAGATGGCATCACGATCCTCAAAGAAATTAAGAGGGATCGAGAGATACAGGACATCCCCGTCGTGATCCTGACGAATAACCTCAGTACGGATCTCATGGCGACGGCCTATAAAAACGGTGCTTCAGGATATATCTGTAAATCTTTCGATTTCCTGAAGTTTAAGGAGGACCTGGAGGATTGCATCAAATACTGGTCCAACGCCGTGATACTACCATCGGCTGCTCGTATCGGATGATAGATACTCCGCGCACATAAATCTTTTCAATTCTGTGGATTATACACAGTTGGTTGTATGCTTTTACTGAGTTATGTATTTTTGAAGTATAGAAGGAGTATAATGAAATAATTGAAAATTACTATAAGTACATGATAGAATAAAATCATAAACCTTTTTGGTAAAGGTAATTTAATGAAGAAGTTATGCTTTATGAATATTCTTATTTATCTGATGGGTAATGCGCAGTGTAATGAGACAGATGTAGATCTTTCTGATTGTGATGAAAAAAGCAGGAATGAGTATATAGCAGTGGCTACACCAGAGCAAGAGGAAGTACAATTCCAGAGAGATAGTGAGGCGTGGGATGATTTTCATCTGTGTGCAGAAGACAATAGACCCTTTAATGAACACGATCTGACGCTAATGACAGCCAAACTCTACAGAAAAATAGGAGAAGACCTGATAGCAAAGAGAGCTATAGACGACTTCCTAGCTGGCGATTACTGGAAGTTCGTAGACAACTGCCTGGCTAATATGAGATCTATGACTATACTGAACCAGCAGAGGATTAGAGAGGTGCTTATTCTCTTAACACCAGGCTTAGTATCTACTAGATATAAGGCGAGAGCTGTAAAAGCCATTAGAAGAGATCCAAGAGATGTGAGGGCAGCCGATATACGACATTTACCATTTTGCTTACAAATGTTCTTCCATGCAGCCGTTAGGAATGGCCAGTTAGGGATATATTCGTTAGCAGATATGTGTATTAATGCTTTCTTTGCGCCATGCTTGAAATGGAAGGAAACATGTGAAGATAATCGGTTTACGAAGTACGAAGTCGAAGAAATAACGTACGGATCTTGCTGTTTCAAAGACTGGCCGGAGATAGATTATTATAGTGAGGATATCTGGCCTAATTGGCGAATCCCCAGAACGTGAACTTTTGTGTAATGGTTTCTAAAACTTGAGGTTTCATGAGCTGATTATGCTATACTGTAATGAATGGTATTGAATTTATTGCTTTGGAGTATTTTTATGCTCGGTAGATTATTTATTGTAGCAATCATAATATTTGCATTCCCATTAATATTTTTTATAGTGAAGCAACAGACGTGCGTCATCATCGAGCGTTTCGGCAAATTCAATAGGGTTAGTTATCCTGGGCTAAACTTCAAGATCCCATTCATGGAATCGATCAAAAGCAGTATCTCGCTTAAGATTCACCAATTGGAGGTGGATGTCGAGACCAAGACACGGGATAACGTTTTTGTGAAGGTCGTCATCGCCGTCCAGTATAAGGTCCTCGAATCGAAGATCTATGAGGCGTTCTATACACTGCATGATCCAATCTCGCAGATCAAGGCGTTCGTGTTCGATCTGGTGAGGGCAGAGGTGCCGCGTATGGACCTCGATGACGTCTTCTCTCGGAAGGACGATATAGCCGACGCCATACGAAACGACCTCAAAAGCCCGATGACTGATTTTGGGTATGAAATCATAAAGGCGCTGGTCACCGATATAGATCCAGACCCAAACGTCAAGGCCGCGATGAACGAGATCAATACGGCTCAGAGGCTGCGGGTGGCCGCCGCCGAAAAGGGTGAGGCCGAGAAGATATTGAAGGTGAAACAGGCGGAAGCTGAGGCCGAATCCAGTATCCTGCACGGGAAGGGTGTGGCCGGTCAGAGGCAGGCGATCATAGAGGGCCTGAGTCTATCCGTCGAGGAGATGGCACGGCATACCGGCTCGACTCCCGCCAACGTCATGGATCTGGTCCTCCTGATACAATACATCGACGCCCTCAAGGATATCGGCTCCAATTCCAAGACAAACGTCATCTTCGTACCTCACTCCCCGGGGAACGTGGCCACCATAACGGAGCAGCTGAGAGAAACCATCTTCTCAGCCGAGACTTTGAAGAAGTAGTAACCCGGCTCCACGCCAACTCACAATGGAAAGGGCTATTGAGGGACTTCATTGTGGGCGTGGATTAAAACATGCGAGGATTTCACGCCCATCGGTAAATAGGATGTGTCCGTTGAATGGAAATTGCTCTCTTAAATATGTTTCTATGTCGAGAGCTTGGTCCATGGTAATAGTGCCTTGCGTTGGTCTTACAATTAGAACGTTGTTGTGTAGAGCAATGTCTACTTTAGTTTCCTGGAAGTTAACAGTATAAGGATCTCTTAACGTTGCATCTTCCCATTTGGTTGCCTGGCCCCTGGCGTACATATGGCAAACGAAGCAATTCCTCATTTGTTCATCTGTCATATCTTGGTATTTTGGAACGTGGGCCGTTCCGAATACTGAGGTGTCGATCAATATTAGCGAATCTGCCGGATTTTCAACGACAATTCGGAAATAACGGAGTGGATTTGTTTGGGGGGGGGGGCTCCTTCTCCTCCCATTGCCGGTGCTAAAACCATCATACTCACCACCATTATTTGGGCTATTCTGTTCATCATGTTGTTTCTCCTTTTACAATAAATTCTTGGAAAGTATTTCCCAAGAGTCGGGAGTGTGCCGTATTAGGCCCTGTTAGGGAAAATTGAGTCACCTCAATAATATGAAAAAAGAAGCTATATACCACCATGAAATATAAGAAGAAGCTGTTTTATCATATCTAGTACATACTCTTCTGAAA